>JAZRXY010000035.1:0-4170 GCA_045600465.1 Bacilli bacterium | reverse complement strand
AAAACATCTTCGAGAAAGATACTTAAAAACAACATTTTTAATCGCCATTTTCCTACAAATCTATTCTGCCAAATATAATAATAGCTGTTTCTAGACACATTAAAACGAGGGATCACTAGTCTGTTCACCCCCGTTTTTTTGTTTGTTTGGTTTTTTGGTGTCCCCAATTAATTTGAGATTAAAACCCCCATTTCCCCCAATTTATTTTAGAGAACCAAATAAATAAGAAAACCACAATGATTATCTTACTTTTTGACTTTCTAATGTTAGATTCAATTAATAATGATGACTTATTTACCATCCCATGTCACCTAGAAAATTAACCAACTTTTCCCTGCGCTTTTCATCGTTTTTATCATATTTTGATAAATCACATTCTGCCATTATCTTACCATCTCTTAAATACAAGATGCGATTACCTCTTAGTGCACTTCTTAAATCATGAGTTACCATAATAACACTTTGCCCATCATTATTAAACTTAGTGAAAAGATCTAAAACTTCTTCCCCTGTTTTAGAATTTAAGGCTCCTGTAGGTTCATCTGCAAATAAAACATCAGGTGAATTTATTAAGCCACGAACAATACCGACTCTTTGAGCCTTCCCACCAGAAATTTGAGATGGGAACTTGGTCCATGTGTGTTCTTCTACTTCTACCTCTTTAAGTAAACTTTTTGCTTTTTCTACCAATTCTTTTTTATCAGTTTTATTAAGCAACCCAGAAGCTAGAATATTATTCATAACATTCATGGAATCAACTAAACAAATCTGTTGAAAAATAAAACCACAATGTTTTCGCCTAAATAAAGCCATTTCATCTGTATTAAGTTTAGTAATATCCGTGTCACCATAATAAATACTTCCACCACTTACACTATCCATACCCGATAAAGCATACAAAAGTGTTGATTTGCCACTGCCACTTGATCCCATAATAACAGAAAATCGCCTTTGTAAATCTCTAAATCAATTGATTTTAAAATTGTCTGCGTTCCACTTTCAAGAGCAAAACTGCGAGTTAGTTCTTTTGTTTTTATTAAAATTTCTTTCTCCATATTTTTACTCCTTTTTTATTTTACAAAGTGAATTTTATTTTCATCAAAATAATCACAAGGTTTAACTTCTACATCAGGATATCCACATAAAATCATTCCTAATGGAATTATATTATCATCCAATGATAAGATTTCTTTAATATGATTAATCTTTTCTTTTTGTGGGTATACTCCACACCAACAAGTACCTAGTCCTAAATCGACTGCACCAAGTAAAATGTTTTCAATAGCAGCCGATGTATCTTGAATCCAATAAGGTTGAAGTTCTTCCCCTTTTAACATTTTGTTTTTATTACCACATGCCACAAAAATTAATGGGCAATCATAAGTGTTATTAGGAAATGCTTTTCTAATCTTACTTATTACTTCTTCATTGCTAATAACATAAAACTCCCAAGGTTGAGCATTACATGCACTAGGGCCTGACATACCTATATGAAGTAATTCATTTATTGTTTTTTCATTAACCTTATCTTTTTTATATTTTCTGACACTTCTTCTTTTTAACATTACTTCTTTTAATTCCATAACTATCACCCTTTTTATTATAGCATTTAATTAAGCTCATACATATCTATTATTGTAATACTTACAATAAATATTTATAATCTATCTAAATTGAGGTGCTAATTATGAAGAAAAAACTATTAATGAGTTTATTAGGTATTTCATTACTTATTACAAGTTGCAATAATACTAATTCCAATAAAGTAGATATAGATCCTAGTAGCAGTGAAGAACCTTCTTCCCCTACTAACCCTAGTGAAGAAACTACTGGTTCAGATAGTGAAATTGATATAGATGCTATTGGTAAAGAATATGCTAATTTATTAAGAAACTACACTCCTTTAGAAAAAGATCCTACTAAAACAATTAATAATATTCAATTTGAAGAATTTTTAGATCAAACATTTAAAAACTCTATCAGTGAAAGTTATATTTTTATGCATAGTAATGTCACTGATTACAAAACTTTAGGTTTAACTAAGCCAAAAGTCTCTTTAGGAGAAATTAAATACAATGATCTAGATAAAATAAACGAGTATATTGATGATTTAAAAAAGTTACAATCTTACGATTACTCAACTTTATCTTATCGTCAACAATATGACTATGATATGTATCAATATTCCTTATATGAAACAATAGCTGATAGGGCCTATTGTAAATATGATTTACCTTTCAGCGAAAGTAATGATGTAGTGAGTAATCTAGTTACACTATTAACTGATTTTACCTTCTACGATCAAGAAAGTATCGATGATTACATCATTTTAATCGATGATGTTGATCGTTATTTAAAAGATTATGAAGAATATATTAATAAACAAGCTGATGATGGTATCTATCACACTAATGACTCCATTGATTACACAAACGATTACATTGCTACCTTTACTTCTTTAATAGAAGATAATGCAATTATAAAAGCCTTCACTAATAGTATGGCTAAGATTGACTACATTAGTGAAAATGAAAAAGAAGAATACATTAGTAAAGTCACTCATTATGTTATTAATGAAGTGTTACCAGAATTCAATAATCTTTCAAATGTCTTAGAAACTCAAAGAGACAAAGCAACATTATCTGGAGCTTTAATTGACTATGATAAAACATATGCCGAAGTCCAATTTATGCTAGCTTCTTCATCAAATAAAGAAGTCCTAGATTTATATAAAGACTTAGCTAGTGTTGAAAGCATGTTGTTACAAGATTATGTTTTAGAAAACTATAACAAAATGCCAGATGCTTATAGTTTAGTTTCCGATACATTTGGAACTGATTATGAAAACTATTTAGACGCTTTAAAAGAAATGGCTCATAAAACTAATTACTACCCTGATTTAGGAGAAGCTAAATACGATGTTGATTTAATAGATGCAAGCAGTGCTTCAAGCTCAGTTTTAGCTTATTATTGGCAAGCCCCATTAGATAATTTAAATCAAAATATCATTAGAGTTAACCCTAATACAATGAATGATGATGTTATTCAAACCTACACTACCCTTGCTCACGAAGGATTCCCTGGTCATTTATACCAACACATTTACTTCTTAAAACAAAACCCTCATCCATTTAGAGAAACTCAAAGTTTTGGTGGTTATGTAGAAGGCTATGCCGTTAGAGCACAACATGACGCATTAGAATTCTTACTTGATGATGAAGGCTTAGCTAATTTCTTATTCTTTAACACTTCAAGCTATTTTATTGAATACTCATTAATTGATATAGGAGTTAACTATTTAGGTTGGGATGCAGAAGAAACTGAACTATTCTTAACTGATGTTTTAGGTTACAAAGAAGGTTATGGAGAGACTTTCCATAATTTCTTAATAAGTAATGCTACTGGTTATTGCTCTTATGGTATGGGATATGCTGAAATGACCCTATTAAGAAATAAAGCAAAAAATGCCTTAAAAGATAAATTTGATTTATTAGAATTCAATAAAGCTATCTTAACTAATGGCCCACTACCATTTGTCTTATTAGAACAAGCTGTTGATTATTATATACTAGATCATCAATAATCCCTAAAAATGAGTCAAACATCTTTTGCTGAAGAACTAAATGTCGATTACACTACTTTAAGCAGAATAGAACGAGGGATTTTTAAGCCTAGTTACAAGTTTATGGAAAATCTAAAAAAAGTTTGTAAAAAATATAATATTAATATGGAAGACAATACCTCTTTATTAAGTGTAGAAATTGTTAATTCAGATGATCTGTTAATGTAATTGATTCTTCTTATCTAGTAGCAAAAAAAACTATAAATTATCTATTGATTTAAAAAAATTGGTTAATAGGGAAACGTATTGTTGAAACCGAATTAACAAACAGAAAAGATGACTATGGTAAAAGCATAATTAAAGAATTATCAAGAAAATTGACGCAAAAATATGGTGGCGGATATGAGTTAAGAAATATTTATTATTTTATTGATTTTTATAATTCTTTCCCAAACATTTTGCACACGGCGTATGCAAATTCTTTATTATCATGGTCGCACTATAAAATTTTGTTACAAGTAGAAAATAAAGAAGCGAGAAAATGGTATGAAAATGAAGCTTCAAAAGAAGCGTGGAGCGTTAGGACTTTACAAAGAAATATATCTTCA
>JAZRXY010000034.1:0-39969 GCA_045600465.1 Bacilli bacterium | reverse complement strand
TAGTTCATAATTGTTATCAATACATATCTTTCTAATTATAGAAATTAAATCATCTTTAACAATGCCTTTTATAATATGCTTACGATATTTAACACACCAAATGATATGAAAGTATAAATCGTATACATATCCTCTTTTTGATTTCATGATATCCATCACCCACATATATTATAACATATTTTATGACATATGCATAGGGAAATGAATGGTTTTATATCTTTGATATAAATATGGGAAATAATCGTGACATATGCAAAACTTTTATGGGAAAAATAAAAACTTCTTACTCTTGTATTAATACAAAAGACTGCGAAGTTATTGATTCAACAAATTTCTTCTCCTGGTTTAGATTTTATTGCTCAAGGCATCACGATTTTAAGCGAGGAAATACTAGTCGTAGCAGTTTTAATTTGTATTTATTATTGTATTGATAAAAATAGAGGTAAAAAACTATTCTTTGCTGTGTTAGGTTCTTTGTTTATTAATGGCGTTGTTAAGTGTTTTTTCAAATCACCTAGACCAATTGGTGAAAAAGGAATTAAATCATTAAGAAAGCAAACAGCCACAGGGTATTCTTTTCCTAGTGGTCATAGTCAAAATGCTGGGGCACTATATTTTAGTTTAGCTAGTCAAATTAAGAAAAATGGGCTCATATTGTTGCAGCAATTATTATTTTGCTAGTTATGATTACTAGATTGTATCTAGGGGTTCATTATCCTGAGGATGTTATTGTTGGTGGTATTTTAGGAATATTAACTGCATTACTAGGCGCTAAACTTTATGATAAAGTTAAAAATGAAAGCATTTTATTTGTTGCATTAATTGCAATAGGAATACCTTTTGCAATAATTTTCTATCTTCAAAATGATTCAACATTTTTAGATTTTTTTAAAACTTATGGATTGGTAGTAGGTGGAGCATTAGGAATAGTATTCGAAAAAAGATTTGTTAATTTTGATAACAATGTTAGTGTTGGCAAAAAAATATTAAGACTTGTATTAGGAGCAGCTATTTGTTTAGGTATTAAAGAAGGATTAAAAATTGTTTTCTTAGACACAACATTTTTCACTTCTTAAGATATGCTATTATGACATTTGCGGCAGCTGGATTGTTCCCATTTGTCTTTAAAAAACTACATTTTTAAAATTAGACAACAAAAGTTGTTTATGATATTCTATATTGGTATTTATAAGGAGGGATAGGTATGGACATTAAGTTATACAACAGTATGTCAAATTCAATTGAAGTTTTTAAACCACTAGTAGAAAACGAAGTGAGTGCTTATTGTTGTGGTCCAACTGTATACAATTATGCCCACATCGGCAATATGAGACCAGTTGTTACTTTTGATATCCTCCGCAGGATGTTTAGTTATCTTGGATACAAAGTTAGTTTTGTTAGTAACATCACTGATGTTGATGATAAGATAATCAATCGTGCTATTGAGGAAAAGAAAAGTGAAAAGGAAGTAGCAGACTTTTATACTGATGCTTATTTTGATTGCTATAAAAAATTAAATGCAAAGTTACCTGATTACACACCTCATGTAGTGGAGAATATGGAAGCAATGATTGACTTTATTAATAAGTTAGTTGAAAAAGGCTATGCTTATAATGTTGATGGTGATGTTTTCTTTGAAGTATCTAAAGCTAAACATTATGGTAAATTAGGGCACTTTGATATTGAAGATTTAAAATCAGGAGCTAGAATTGAAGAAAATAGCAAAAAGAAAAATCCATTAGATTTTGCGCTATGGAAGAAAACAGAAGTTGGTATTCAATGGGATTCACCTTGGGGAAAGGGAAGACCTGGCTGGCATACAGAATGTGTTGTTATGATTAATAACATTTTTAAGAAACCATTAATTGATATTCACGGCGGTGGCTTCGATCTTAAATTCCCACATCACGAAAATGAAATAGCTCAATCAAGAGCTTGCAATGACAGTCAATTATCAAATTATTGGATTCACAATGGTTTTGTTGATATCAATAATGAGAAAATGTCTAAATCAATTGGTAATGTTATTTGGGCTAAAGATATGATTGAAAAAATTGGTGGTAACGCTACTAGAATTATGTTGATTTCAGCACATTATAGAGCCCCTTTAAACATTATTAATGAAGTAATTGAAGCTTCAATTAGTGAAAATAATAAGATTGAAACTGCACTAAGACAAGCTAAGACAAAACTAGATTTAAATGATATTAAAGTGATTAGTGTTGATCACGATGAGAAATGTGATGAATTAGTAAGTTGCTTGGCAGATGATTTAAACACATCAAATGCTTTAAGCCTAGTTTATGCTAGCGTTAAAGAATTAAACATTGAACTTAGAAAGAATAATTTAGAAGGTTGTGCAAAAATATATGCAAGTTTAGTTAGAATGCTTGATTTACTGGGTTTAAAATATGAAGAAGTAAATTTAACTAATGAGGATAAAGAATTATTCAATAAATGGAATGAATATAAAAAGAATAAAGACTTTGCTAATGCCGATATCATTAGAGAAGAACTTATAAAAAGAGGTTTAATTTAATGTTTGTCTATGGTAAAAACTCGGTTAGATCTTATCTAGAATCTTCTAGCCCAGTTAAAAAAGTATATTTGCAAGAAAACTTTAGTGATAAAGCTATTTTGTCGTTGCTTCCTGAAGTAACTATTAAAACAATGAGCGCTAAAGAATTAGATAATTTATTAAAAGATAAAGTGCTTCATCAAGGAATAGTTTTAGAAATAGAAGATTATAAATATTTAACACTAGATGAATTACTTATTAAAACAAAAGATATACACAACCCATTATTGCTCATCTTGGATGGGGTCCAAGATCCACATAATTTAGGTGCAATTCTTAGAACATGCGATGCTTTAGGCGTTAGTGGCCTGATCTTGCCAAGCAATCGCAGTGTTAGTGTTACACCAAGTGTTATTAAGGTTTCAACCGGTGCTATTAAATATGTTAATGTTGCTAGAGTTACTAACCTTACTAACACAATTAAGAAATTAAAGAAAGTTGGCTACTGGATTGTCGGGGCAGAAGCTTTTGAAGCAAGTGACTATCGTGAGGTTGATTATAACAGCCCAATAGCACTTGTAGTTGGTAGTGAAGGTTTTGGAATATCACGTCTTGTTTTGGAGCAATGTGATTTTAAAGTTAAACTACCGATGGTAGGGCACGTAAATTCGCTCAATGTCTCTGTTGCGACAGCCGTGTTACTTTATCAAATATTTAACGTTCAACATCCTCTAAAATAGGAGGAACATGAGAGAAGATAACTATAATGATAACGAACTCATCTACTTAATAAGAAAAGGAGATAAGGAAGCCGAAAAATTACTTATAGAAAAGTATCTTTATTACATACCAGCATGGTTAAACAATTTATTAATTGATAAAAAACAATTAAAAAATAACTTAAATGAATATATAAATATTTCCCTCGATGTAATCTACAAATGTATCGAATGTTTTCGTGATGAAAAAGGAGTCTTTTATAGTTTTGCTAGTAGAGCAGTTATTAACAGAATGAAAAATGTTTTATTAAAAGAAAATAAAGACAATATTACTCAACAATATCTAGTTGATAAAAACTATGAAGATAAGCAGTTTTATTACGATTTTCCTTGGGAAGAAAAGCCTTATTACGAGGAAGAATTTTATCTTAAAGAAAAGTTGATGGAAATCAATAATTTTTCGGAATTATCCAATAATGAAAAACAAGTTATAAGTTTGTATTTGCAAGGCAATTCTCTTTCTAAAATAAGTGAAATGTTAAAAATTAACATTAAAAGCGTCTACAACTATTATTATCGAGCTAAAACAAAGCTGAAAAGGTAAAGGGGAAATTAATGGAGAATTATTGACTATAACTCTTAACTATGTTAAAGTTATTTAGCAAAGGTGGTTTTAATGTGCGCGAAAAAATCATGTTAGTTTGCGAAGAATGTTTATCAAGAAACTATACGACCACTAAACAAAAGTATGGGTCAAAAGAAAGATTTGAAGTTGTGAAGTATTGCCCAAAATGCAAGAAACACACTTTGCATAAGGAAAGTAAGTAAGGAGGAAAAAGTAATGAACAAGATTAAATCATTTTTCAATGGTGTAATTAAAGAAGCAAAAAGAATTCGTTGGGTCAAAGGCGAAGAAATGACTTCATCTTTAGGCACAGTTCTAGCATATGGTATTATTGTTGCTTTATTCCTTGTTGCTTTTGACTGGTTAGTAATTAAGTTATTACAAGCCGTTAATTTCTCATAGGAGGGTATTTCAATGGAAGAAACAGTAGAAAAATTATGGTACGTTGTTAATACTTATTCCGGGCATGAAAATAAAGTAAAAGACAACCTATTAAAAAGAAGAGAAAGCATGAACATGCAAGACAATATTCTACAAGTAGTTGTTGCTGAAGAAGAAGTTCCAGTCATGAAAGATGGAATGCCAACAGGCAAGACTAAGATTAAGAATATTTATCCTGGTTATGTCTATGTTGAAATGAAAATGTCTGATGAATCATGGTTTGTTGTAAGAAACACACCAGGAGTTACAGGCTTTGTTGGATCATCTGGTAAAGGTACAAAACCATTCCCAGTTCCTAAAGAACAAATCGAAGCTGTCTTAAAAAAGGCAGGGCTTGTTAACAAAGAAATGTATACTGAATATATGGTTGGAACAGAAGTTACAGTATTACATGGCCCACTTTCAGGAAGTAGTGGCGTTGTTAAAAGTGTTGATGCCGATAAGGGAACAGCTCTTGTCGAAGTTACATTTTTTGGTAGAGTTAATGAAGTTGAATTAAACTTCCAAGACATTGAAAGAATTTAAGGCTTAAACGAGCCTTTTTCTTTATTTTATAAATAAAGGTATTGCAAACGTCACTAATTTGCGTTATTATATTAGGGCACTATGTGTGCTTTTTGCGTGAGTGGGAGGGCAAAAGCCCAAACGAACCACAACACGGACATTATTTATAGGAGGCGAGTCGCGTGGCTGCAAAAGTTGCAAAAGTAGTTAAACTACAAATCCCTGGGGGACAAGCTAAACCAGGAAGTGCTCTTGCATCAGCTGGCATTAATATGCCAAAGTTCTGTCAAGAGTTTAACGACAAGACAAGAGATCATAACGGTGAAATTATTCCAGTAATTATCACAGCTTATGAAGACAAGACATTTAGCTTTGTTATAAAAACAACCCCTGCTGCTGTCTTATTAAAGAAAGCTGCAAAAATTCAAAAGGCATCCGGAACACCAAATACTGTTAAGGTTGCTACAATTTCTGCTGATGAAGTTAAGAAAATCGCAGAATACAAAATGCCTGATTTAAATGCTAACGATATCGAAGGAGCAATGCGTATCATTGAAGGTACAGCTAGAAACATGGGTATCGTCGTCGAAGGCATGCCAGAAAAGAAGTAGAGGTGTGTTACGATGAAAAAATACGGAAAAAAATATAACAAAGCACTTGAAAAGATTGATTCGACAAAAATTTATTCAGTTGAAGAAGCAATCAAATTAGTTAAGGAAATCAAATTTGCTAAGTTTGATGAAACAGTCGTTATTTCATTCAACTTAGGTATTGACACAACAAAAGCTGACCAACAAATCAGAGGAGCAATGGTTCTTCCTCATGGAACAGGTAAGTCAAAGAAAATCTTGGCTATTACAGATAGAGTTGAAGAAGCAAAGCAAGCTGGAGCAGACTTTGTTGGTGGGCAAGAAATGCTAGATAAGATCCAAAAAGAAAACTGGTGGGAATTCGATGTTATCGTTGCAACACCTAACATGATGGGTCTATTAGGTAAAATGGGTAAAGTTTTAGGCCCTAAAGGATTAATGCCTAACCCAAAGACAGGAACAGTTTCTCCTGATATCACTAAAGCAATTAATGAAATCAAAGCAGGTAAAGTTGAATACCGTGCTGATAAAGAAGGAAACGTTCATGTTATCGTTGGTAAAGCAAGCTTTGACGACAACAAACTTGTTGAGAATGCTAAAGCTATTATCGATAGAATCGTTAAGATTAAACCTGCTACAATGAAGGGAACATACATTAAGAATTGTGCAATCTCATCAACAATGGGACCATCAGTTAAAGTATCTACTGATATTAAGGCAGCAGAATAAGAGATTAGTTGATTTTATTAACTAATTATTCTATAATTAAAAAGCAATCAATATACCGTAGAAAGTAACGGCGAAAGCTTAATTATGTTACCGAGGTGTGTTAGTAAAGTATTTAATATGCTAAACTAAACCCATGCCTCGTGTATGGGTTTTTAATTCTCGTATATTGATTCTTATAAAAAAATAAGGAGGTATGACGAATGAAACAAGAAACATTAGCTGCAAAGCAAACGATAATTAATCAAATCGGCACTGATATTAAAGAAGCATCATCTGTTACAGTTGTCGAATATCGTGGCTTAACTGTTAAAGAAGTTGAAGAACTTCGTAAGTCTCTTCGTAACGAAGGTGCTGAAATGAAAGTTTTCAAAAATACTTTTGTTGACAGAGCAGTCGATGATCTAGGCTATGCTGATTTAAAGAAAGATCTAGTTGGTCCTAACGCATTTATCTTCTCACATGAAGATGAAGTTGCAGGGCCAAGAATTGCATCAAAATTTGCAAAAAGACATCCAAAGCTCGTTGTTAAATCAGGTATTCTAGATGGTAAATTTATCTCAACTGAAGAGATGAAGACAATAGCAACATTACCAGGCAGAAATGGATTAATTTCTATGCTATTAAGTTGCTTACAATCACCTGTTAGAAGTTTTGCTTGCGCACTTCAAGCTGTCGCAGACAAACAAGGTCAAAATGCTTAATTAAAAATGAATTAAATTCAAGGAGGAATATTATTATGGCAAAATTACAAGCAAGCGAAGTTATCGCAAGTTTAAAAGAAATGACAATCGTCGAAATTAATGATTTAGTAAAGGCAATCGAAGAAGAATTTGGTGTTACAGCAGCTGCTCCAGTCGCAGTAGCAGCAGCTCCAGCAGAAGAAGCTGCAGCAGCAGGTGCTCCAACATCACAAACTCTAGTTCTAAAGAGTGCTGGACAAGCTAAAGTTGCAGTTATTAAAGCAGTCCAAGCAATCACAGGTCTAGGATTAATTGATGCTAAGAAGTTAGTTGATGGTGCTCCATGCACAATCAAAGAAAATATGCCAACAGCAGATGCTGAAGCAGCAAAGGCAAAGATTGTCGAAGCTGGCGGCGAAGTTGAATTAAAGTAATTTAGTTTAATTAAAAATATGTATATAAACCTGCTTCAATAGCAGGTTTTATACACTTAAAAGGAGGGAAAGTTATGTCACAATATTTTGATAATGATTCTACAATAAAAAGTGAACGTAAAACTATTTATTATCGAATAAATGACGTAACTTTTTCTTTATTTTCTGATAATGGAGTATTTGCTAAGGAAGGATTAGATTTTGGATCCCGTACATTAATTGAAGAAGCAATGAAAGATGGCTTAAAAGGTAAAATACTTGATATTGGCTGTGGCTATGGAATCATTGGTATTACAATAGGCTATTTTAATAAAGATTTAGACCTCACAATGAGTGATGTTAATTTAAGAGCACTTGATTTAGCTAAAGAAAATGCCAATAAATATGGCATAAAGTGCAATATAATTGAATCAAATATGTATGAAAATATCGGTTGCGACTACGATGTTATTTTAGCAAATCCCCCAATTAGGGCAGGAAAAGATATTGTTAATGGTATAATTTTAGGGGCTTACGACCACTTAAATAAGGGTGGAAAACTACTTGCGGTTATGCGAAAAGATCAAGGAGCTCCAAGTGCTAAAAAAAGATTAGAAGAAACTTTTGGTAATTGTGAAATTATTAAAAGGAATAAAGGATATTATATTTTAAAAAGCACAAAATAATAAAAAAGTGCTTGATTTTGTAGAATAATAGTGATAGTATATTAAATTGCCTACATATAGCGTTTTTGCGTTGTGCAAAAACTTACACGTAGTGTATATAAACATAGAAAATAGAAGAGGTGACTGCTACATGGCTAATAAACAAAAAATTGCCGGAAATGAAAAGTCTACACGTAAAAATTTCTCAAAAGTTAGCGGGGCGCTAGATTTACCAAATCTTGTTGCTATTCAAACAGAATCTTATCAAGAATTCTTAGATAGTGGCATTGATGAAGTATTCAACGACATCTTTCCAATCAAAGGACCTAACGGCCTAGAACTAGGCTATGTTAGTTGTGCTTTTGATGAACCTGAGAAAGACATCGATGAATGTAAGGAAAGAGATTTCACTTACGCAGCTCCATTAAAAACTAGACTACGCTTAACAAACACAGAAACAGGAGAAATTAAAGAGGACGACGTCTTTATGGGAGATTTCCCTAAGATGACTCCAAGCGGTACTTTTGTCATCAATGGCGCAGAAAGAGTTATCGTATCACAAATCGTTCGTTCACCTGGTGCTTATTACAAGATTGAAAAAGATAAGATGGGTAATGAATTATTCTCTGGGGAAGTTATTCCTGCAAGAGGTACTTGGATTGAATACGAAACAAATGCCAAAAATGTTATGTTTGCTAGAGTAGATAGAACAAGAAAGATTCCTGCTACAGTTTTAATCAGAGCATTAGGTATTGAAACAGATGAAGAAATTCTTGATCTTTTTGGCGACACACCATTCTTAAGAAATACATTAGCTGAAGGACAAAGCCAAACAATCAGAGAGGCTATGATGGAAATTCATAGTAAAGTAAGACAAGGCGAACCTGTTACAGAAGAGGGAGCTATCACAATCTTAAAACAAAAGTTCTTTGATCCTAAGCGTTATGATTTAGGTAGGGCAGGCCGTCATAAATTTAGAAAGAAACTAGGTCTATACGATAGAATATTAAATAGAGTTATCGCTGAACCTCTATGTGACGTTAACGGTGAAGTTATTTATAAAAAAGGAACATTAATTGATGGCGATAAAATTGCTGAATTAAGAGAAAAGGCAGTCTTTGAACAAGGTGCTCATGCAAAATCATTAGGAGATGCTATCTTCCTAGATGATTCAAACACTATTCAAACAATCAAAGTTTATCGTGATGAAGCTCAAGAAGAAGTCACAACAATTATTGGTACTGACTTAAGAATTGACAAAAAATACATCACAATTCCTGATATCATTGCATCATTCTCATATTTCTTAAACTTAACTGAAGGTATTGGTAATGTTGATGACATTGACCATTTAGGAAATAGACGTATTAGAACAATTGGTGAATTACTACAAAACCAATTTAGAATCGGTCTATCAAGAATGGAAAGATCAATTGGAGAAAAGATGTCTACATCAGATGAGACAGTTACAGCAAAAAGCTTAATTAATACTCGTCCATTAACATCTGCAATTAAGGATTTCTTCTCTTCATCACAACTTTCACAATTCATGGACCAAACTAACCCATTAGCAGAACTTACAAACAAACGTAGAATTTCTGCTTTAGGTCCTGGCGGATTATCACGTGAAAGAGCAGCAATGGCTGTTCGTGATGTTCACGATTCGCACTATGGTAGAATTTGTCCAGTTGAGACTCCAGAAGGACCTAACATTGGTCTTATCTCTAACTTAGCATCTTATGCAAGAGTTAATAAGTATGGTTTCATTGAAACACCATATCGTAAAGTTGATAAGAAAACTCATACAGTTCTTGAAACTGTCGAATATTTATCAGCAGACGATGAAAATAACGTTTATATTGCACAAGCTAACATCAAACTAGATAATGGCAAAATTGTTGAAGATCATGTTATTGCAAGACATAGAGGAGAAACTATGATTGTTGAACGTGACCTAGTTGACTATGTTGACGTTTCACCAAAACAAATCGTCTCTGTTGCTGCAGCATGTATTCCATTCTTAGAAAACGATGATGCTAAGCGTGCACTTATGGGTGCTAACATGCAAAGACAAGCAATCCCACTACTACGTCCACAACCACCATATGTTGGAACAGGTATGGAAGAAAGAATCGCTAAAGACTCTGGTAGTGCAGTAGTTGCTGAAAGTGATGGAACAGTCACTTATGTTGATGCTTTAAGAATTGTTGTTCAAAACGATTCTGGCGACAAAAAAGAATACAAGCTACACAAGTTTGAACGTTCAAACCAAGGTACTTGTATCAATACAAAACCTATTGTTCAATTAGGACAAAGAGTTCATAAAAATGAAATTATTGCTGATGGCCCAGCTATGAAAGATGGAGAATTAGCATTAGGACAAAACGTTACTGTTGCTTTCATGACATGGCAAGGCTACAACTTCGAAGATGCTGTCATCATGTCAGAACGTATGGTAAAAGATGATGTTTATACTTCAATTCACATTGAGGAATATAGCATTGAATGCCGTAAGACAAAACTTGGCGATGAGGAAATTACTCGTGATATTCCTGGCGCATCAAGAGCATCAAAGGCTCACCTAGATGAAAGAGGTATTGTTGTCCCTGGTAGCGAAGTTAAAGAAGGCGACATTCTAGTTGGTAAGATTACTCCTAAGGGACAAGTTGAACCAACTCCAGAAGAAAAATTATTAATGGCAATCTTTGGTGATAAGACTAAAGAAGGTAAAGACAACTCATTAAAAGTTCCACATGGTGGGGCGGGTACAGTATTAGATGTTAAGGTCTTCTCAAGAGAAAATGGTGAAGAACTTCCACCTGATGTTAATGAAGTTGTTAGAGTCTACATTGTCCAAAAAAGAAAGATCTCAGAGGGAGATAAGATGGCAGGTAGACATGGTAACAAAGGTGTTATCTCTAAGATTGTTCCAGTTGAAGATATGCCATACATGGCAGATGGAACTCCAATTGATATTATGTTAAACCCACAAGGTGTTCCATCTCGTATGAACATCGGACAAGTTCTAGAATTACACTTAGGTTTAGCTGCAAGAGAATTAGGCATCAAAGTTGCAACTCCAGTTTTCGATGGGTGTAGCAATGATGAACTAATGGAAATGATGGCTAAAGCTGGTATTGATAAAGATGGTAAGACAGTTCTTTATGATGGAAGAACTGGTGAACAATTCGAGCAAAGAATCTCAGTTGGTGTCATGTACATGATTAAACTATCACACATGGTCGATGATAAGATTCACGCTCGTTCAATTGGACCTTACTCATTAGTTACTCAACAACCTTTAGGTGGTAAAGCACAAAACGGTGGCCAACGTTTCGGAGAAATGGAAGTTTGGGCACTAGAAGCTTATGGCGCAGCACACACACTACAAGAAATCTTGACAGTTAAATCAGATGATATGGTTGGTCGTGCTAAGACTTATGAAGCTATTACAAAAGGCTTACCAATTCCACAACCAGGAATGCCTGAAGCATTTAGAGTATTACAAAAAGAACTACAAGCTCTTGCAATTGATGTCGAATTATTAGATTACGATGGCAACGAGCTATCTACAAAAGATATGGCTAAGCAAGCAGATTTAACAATCAGAAAGATTGATGCTTCTTTACGTGCAAATAGTGAAACAACTGCAAGTATGGAAGAAGCTTCTGCTAGAGCTAGCGATGATGAATAGGAGGTATGTGAGCTATGTATGATTTTACAAAATTAGCAGCCATTAAAGTTGGTCTTGCATCTCCTGAAAAAATAAGAGAATGGTCTCATGGTGAAGTTAAAAAGCCTGAAACTATTAACTATCGTTCACAAAAACCAGAACGTGATGGTTTATTCTGCGAAAGAATTTTTGGCCCTACGAAAGACTATGAATGTTTCTGTGGAAAATATAAGAAACCAAGATTTGCTGGTATTGTTTGTGAAAAATGTGGTGTTGAGCTTACAACAAAGAGTGTTAGACGTGAAAGAATGGGTCATATTGACCTAGCAACTCCAGTTACTCATATTTGGTATGTAAAAGGAGTTCCTTCAAGAATCGCTCAAGTATTAAATGTCACACCAAAAGAACTTGAAGAAGTAGTCTACTTTGTTTCACATATTTGTTTGAATACAGGTAACTCTGAAATTTTAAAATATCGTGAAGTAATGGATGAACAAATCTCAAAGATTAGATTTGCAGAAATCATTCAAAAGATCAAAGAGGATGAAGATATCAAGGGATACTATGTCAAGTGCGAAGAATTAATCAAACGTATTGATGAAGAAAAAGATAATAGTGATGAAGAATTATATCCTGACATTATTAACTTAATTTCTAATATCAAAGTTGATTATAACCTTGATGATGTTTTAACTGATGATGTTAATCTAAATACTCTAATCACAGGTATTTGTGAGCAAGAGAATAAAGATAAGTTAAAAATGGTCTTACAAGAAATTATGACTATTGTCGATGAGATAGGTGAATTCACTAAATGTTCTAATTTAATTGAAAGACTAAATAACCCAAAAGAAACATTCGACTTCTTAACAAATGCAAGTTTTGTTTCTAAACATACTGGAGCAGAATTCGGCATTGGTGCAGAAGCAATTCAAAGACTATTAAAGGAAATCGATATTGAAAAAGAATTCCAAGATATTCAAAGAGAACTAAAGGAAACACAAGGCGAAAAGAGTCAAAAGAGACAAAAACTAATCAAGAGATTAGAGATTGTTGATGCCTTTAGAGAATCAAATAACAAACCTGAGTGGATGGTGCTAGAAGTATTGCCAGTTATTCCACCAGAATTACGACCAATGCTTCCACTAGATGGTGGTAGATTTGCAACATCTGACTTAAATGATCTATATAGAAGAGTTATTACTCGTAATAACCGTTTAAAAAAGATGCTAGAAATCCATGCTCCAAGTGTCATTCTTATGAATGAAAAGAGAATGCTACAAGAAGCAGTTGACGCTTTAATTGACAATGGTAGAAGAGGCAAACCAGTAAGTGGTGTTGCTGGCCGTCAATTAAAATCACTATCACATACATTAAAAGGTAAACAAGGTAGATTTAGACAAAACTTACTAGGTAAGCGTGTTGACTACTCAGGCCGTAGTGTTATTGCTATTGGACCAACACTAAGAATGTGTGAATGTGGAGTTCCTAGAGAAATGGCTATCCAACTATTCAAACCTTTCATTGCGGAAAGAATTGTTAAAGAAGGATTAGTTACAAATGGAATTAAAGAAGCTAATAGATTAATTGATGATGGCGATGCAATCGCAATGAGAATTGTTGAAGAATTAGTTCCAAATCATCCAATTCTATTAAACCGCGCTCCTACACTTCATAGACTTGGTATTCAAGCATTCGAAATTAAACTAGTTGAAGGTAGAGCAATTAGACTTCACCCTCTAGTCACTACAGCATTCAATGCTGACTTTGATGGTGACCAAATGGCTATTCACGTACCTCTAAGTAAAGAGGCAATTGCTGAAGCAAGAAACTTAATGTTAGGTAGTAAAAACATTTTAGGACCTAAAGATGGAAAACCTATCGTTACTCCAACTCAAGATATTATTTTAGGTAACTATTATCTAACACTAGAAGCTACAAAGGAAGAATTCTTAAGACAAGCAGCAATTTATCGTGAAACTAATAACGAAGGAAAAGCCTTAGAGTTTGAACACTATGCTGAAACTGAAGGTAAAGTATATGGCAATTATGATGAAGTAATGTTTGCATTAGGCAATAAGGATATTCACTTACATAGTCGTATTGCAATCAGAGGTAAAGGCCTTCATAAAGAATGCTTCAGCCCTGAACAAAATGAAAGTTATCTAGTAACAAGTGTTGGAAGATTAATCTTCAATAACATGTTCCCAGATAATTTCCCATTCTTAATTACAAACGATCCAGAAAGCTTTGAAAAAACACCTGATAAATTCTTTATAAAGAAAGGTGAAAATATTAAAGAAGCTATCGCAAAAATGCCTGTAAATCCACCATTTAAGAAGAAAGACCTTGGTGTAATTATTGACCAAACATTCTCAAAATGTGGTAAAGAAGTTACAGCAATTATGCTAGATATTTTAAAGAACCAAGGATTCTATTATTCAACTGAATCAGCAACAACTGTTTCAATTTCTGATATTGAACCATATTCAAAGAAACATGAGATTTTAGTTGAAGCTGATAAGAAAGTTGCCGACTATGGAAGAATGTATGAAAGAGGTCTACTAACAGATGCTGAAAGACATAAACTTGTTTGTGATGTTTGGAAAGCAGCTTCTGGTAGTTCCATGGGTAAAGGAATCACAAGCGAATTAAAGAAAAACCCAACAAACCCAGTTTATATGATGTCAGACTCAGGTGCTAGAGGTAGCGAATCTAACTTCATTCAAATGTGCGGTATGAAAGGTGTTATGGAAAACCCTGCTGGTGATGAAATCGAAGTTCCTATTAAATCTTCATTCCGTGAAGGTTTAACAGTTTCTGAATATTTCATTTCTTCTCACGGTGCTAGAAAGGGTGGAGCAGATACAGCTCTAAAGACAGCAGAATCAGGATATCTAACAAGACGTCTAGTCGATGTTGCTCAAGATGTAGTTGTTAGAGAAGAAGATTGTGGAACAGATCACGGTAGTATTGTTAGAGAAATTTACGATCCAATTGAAAACAAAGTAATTGAATCATTCGAAACAAGAATTGTTGGTCGTTACCCACTACATGATGTTGTAAATCCAAAGACAAAGAAAGTTATTTGCAGTAGCGAAGAAATGATTGATGAAGTAAAAGCTAAAGAAATCGTTGCTTGCGGTATTGAAGAACTTGAAATTAGAACAATATTTGGTTGTCAAACTAAAGATGGCGTATGTAAACATTGTTATGGAAGAAATATGGCAACAGGCCTAGAAGTCGAAATTGGTGAAGCAGTTGGTGTTATGGCAGCTCAATCAATTGGGGAACCTGGTACTCAACTTACAATGCGTAACTTCAATAAGGGTGGCGTTGCTGGCGGTAGTGATATTACTCAAGGTTTACCAAGAGTTCAAGAACTATTTGAAGCAAGAAACCCTAAAGGCGAAGCTGATATTTCAGAAATCAATGGTACAATTGAACAAATCAACGTTGATAAAGAAGCAGGTAGAACTAGAATCAAAGTTAAAAATGACCTTGATGAAAAAGAATACGAACTCCCAATTGATGTTCAAATCCTTGTAAAACAAGGCGATGCAATTAAAGCAGGTGAACGTTTAACAGAAGGTGCTATTAACCCTAAGAAATTACTTGAAGTTAGTGATGTTGCAACAGTTCAAAACTACATCCTAACAGAAGTCTTAAAAGTTTATAGTTCTAATGGTAGTGATATCTCTGATAAACACCTTGAAATTATGATTAGACAAATGTTTAGAAAACTAATTGTAGTTGACGGTGGAGATACAGGATTATTACCAGGTAGAAAAGTTGATATTTCAAGATTCACTCAATTAAATAGTGAAGCATTACTTGCTAATAAGAAACCAGCGGTTGCTAGACCTATTATTCTAGGTGTCACAAAGGCTTCATTGGAGACAGAATCATTCTTATCAGCTGCATCATTCCAAGAAACAACAAAAGTTCTTACTGATGCTGCAACAAAAGGTAAGATTGACTACTTACATGGGTTAAAAGAAAATGTCCTAGTTGGTAAACTAATCCCAGCAGGAACTGGTTTAAATCCAATTGTCTTACCAGAAGAAGAATGTGAAGAAGAAACTGGCGATCTTACAGTTGAAGGATAAAATGAATAGATAGATGCTCATAATAAGGGCATCTATTTTTTCGTTTATTTTATTAAAATAAAGGGTTGACAATATGAAACTTTATTAGTAGAATAATAAGTGCCGTGCATTTTTGCACGCCAATATTAGTGTTAAGAGGTCCCTAAAGGGACAAATAAAAATTGAAAACTTGAAACACCTGGTATTGTGTGTATTAGAAAAAGTTACATGAAAGGAGAAAGTAATAATGCCAACAATTAGTCAATTAGTTCGTCAAGGTAGACAACAAGTTGCTTTCAAATCAAAATCACCAGCTTTAGGAAAAGGTTGGGACTCATTGAAGAAGAGAGTAACAGAAAATCCTTCACCACAAAAGAGAGGAGTTTGTACTCGTGTCGGTACAATGACACCTAAGAAACCTAACTCAGCTCTAAGAAAGTATGCTCGTGTTCGCTTAAGCAATGGATACGAAGTAACAGCTTATATCGGAGGAGAAGGACATAACTTACAAGAACACAGTGTCGTTATGATTAGAGGCGGCCGTGTTAAGGATTTACCTGGTGTTCGTTACCACATTATTAGAGGTAGCCTAGACTGTGCTGGAGTTGAAGCACGTAGACAATCTCGTAGCCAATATGGTGCGAAGAAACCTAAGGAATAGTTAAAAGGAGGAAATAAATATGCCACGTAAGGGATATATTGCAAAACGCGACGTTTTACCAGATCCAATTTATAATTCAAAATTGGTCACACGTTTAATCAATAAAATTATGCTTGATGGTAAAAGAGGAACAGCTCAAGAAATCTTATACGGTGCTTTTAAGCAAGTAGAAGAAAAATCAGGCCGTCCTGCTATTGAAGTTTTCGAACAAGCTATCAATAACATCATGCCTTCACTAGAACTTAAGGTCCGCCGTATTGGTGGAGCTAACTACCAAGTTCCAGTTGAAGTATCACAAGAAAGAAGAACAACTCTTGGCTTAAGATGGTTAGTTAACTACTCAAGATTAAGAGGAGAGAAATCAATGGAAGATAGATTAGCAGCAGAAATTATGGATGCAGCTAATGGTACAGGTGCTTCCGTTAAGAAAAGAGACGACACACATAAAATGGCTGAAGCTAACAAGGCTTTTGCACATTACCGTTGGTAATATGATCATTTTATGTATTTAGAGGGGAGGAATAGTTATGGCTCGTGAATACTCATTAGAAAATACGCGTAATATTGGTATCATGGCACACATTGATGCTGGAAAAACCACAACAACAGAACGTATCTTGTATTTCACTGGTAAGACTCATAAGATTGGAGAAACTCACGATGGAGCTTCTACAATGGACTGGATGGAGCAAGAAAAGGAACGTGGAATCACTATTACAAGTGCCGCAACTACAGCTTTCTGGAAGGGAACTAGATTAAATATCATTGATACTCCAGGGCACGTCGACTTTACAGTTGAAGTTGAACGTTCTTTAAGAGTTCTAGATGGTGCCGTCACAGTTCTTGATGGAAAAAGCGGTGTAGAACCACAAACAGAAACAGTTTGGAGACAAGGAACAACATATGGAGTTCCTAGAATTGTCTTCGTTAATAAGATGGACTCAACAGGTGCTGACTTTGAAATGAGCGTTAAAAGCTTATGGACAAGACTAGAAGCAAATGCTGCAGCAATTCAATACCCTATCGGAGCAGAAGCTAACTTTGAAGGAGTCTGCGATTTAATTAGAAGAAAAGCATACTACTTTGAAGGCGAAAAGGGAGCTAATGTTATCGAAAAAGAAATTCCAGATGACTTAAAAGAAAAATGCGAAGAACAAAGAATGATTTTATTAGAAAAGCTTTCAAACTTTAACGATGAAATCTTAACTTGTGTTCTAGAAGGAAAAGATCCTTCAGAAGAAATCATTAAAAAGACAATTAGAGAAGCAGTTATTAAATGTGAGTTCTTCCC
This sequence comes from Bacilli bacterium, assembly GCA_045600465.1. Lineage (GTDB taxonomy): Bacteria > Bacillota_I > Bacilli_A > RFN20 > UBA1709 > JAZRXY01. The sequence continues at coordinate 22,372 of JAZRXY010000034.1, read as the reverse complement.
AGTATTATGTGGATCAGCTTACAAAGATAAAGGGGTTCAACCAGTGCTAGATGCTGTTGTTGATTACTTGCCTTGTCCACTAGATGTTCCAGCAACTAAGGGAACAAATCTAGATGGTGAAGAAGAAGAAAGAGCAACAGATGATAATGCACCATTCTCAGCATTAGCATTCAAAATTATGGCTGATCCTTTTGTTGGAAAACTTGCATTCTTTAGAGTCTATTCTGGCTCATTAAAAGCTGGAAGCTATGTATATAACTCAACAAAGAGAGCAAAAGAAAGAGTTGGACGTATTGTTCTAATGCACTCTAACTCAAGAACAGAGATTGATGAGGTTCACGCAGGAGATATCGCTGCAATTGTTGGATTAAAATCAACAAGCACAGGAGATTCACTATGTGATGAAGCACATCCAATCATTCTAGAAAGTATGGAATTCCCAGAACCAGTTATCTCAGAAGCTATTGAACCAAAGTCAAGAGCAGACCAAGATAAATTAGCAGCAGGTTTAATGAAACTTGCAGAAGAAGACCCTACTTTCAAGGCTTATACTAACAATGAAACAGGACAAACTATCATTGCAGGTATGGGAGAACTTCACCTAGATATCATTGTTGATAGACTAAAACGTGAATTTAAGGTTGAAGCAAACGTTGGTGCACCTCAAGTATCATACAGAGAAACAATTAAAGTTGCTGCTGATACAGAGGGTAAATATATTAAACAATCAGGTGGACGTGGACAATATGGCCACTGTAAGATTCACTTCGAACCAAACCCAGGAAAAGGATTTGAGTTTGTTGATAAGATCGTTGGTGGTGCAATTCCTAGAGAATTCATTAAACCAGTTCAAGAAGGTTTAAAAGAATCACTAGAAAATGGTATGATTTGCGGCTATCCTGTAATCGACATTAAGGCAACATTATATGATGGTTCTTACCATGATGTTGACTCAAGTGAAATGGCTTATAAGATTGCTGCTTCAATGGCATTAAAAGATGCAGGCAAGAAGTGTAAACCAGTCTTACTAGAACCTATTTCAGCAGTTGAAATTACTATCCCATCAGAATACATGGGCGATGTTATGGGCGATGTAAACTCACGTCGTGGAAATGTTGATGGAATGGAGCAAAGAGGAAATGCTCAAATTATTAAAGCTTCAATCCCTCTAGCAGAAATGTTTGGTTATGCAACTGACCTTCGTTCATTAACACAAGGTAGAGGAACATACTCAATGCAATTCGCAAGATATGATGAAGCACCAAAATCTATCACTGAAGAAATCTACAAAAAGAATCATGTAGAGTAGACTCTACACTGTGATTGATTTATATTGATTTATTGCTATGAATCTATTAAAATATTAAATAGAGTAATTAAAAATACTATAGGAGGAATTTATTTATGGCAAAAGCGAAATTTGACAGAAGTAAAGCACACGTTAATATTGGAACTATCGGTCACGTTGACCACGGAAAAACAACACTAACTGCTGCTATTACAACAGTATTAGCTAAGAAATTCGGCGGCGAAGTCAAGAGATATGATGAAATTGATGGAGCTCCAGAAGAAAAAGCAAGAGGGATCACGATTAACACAGCTCATATCGAATACCAAACAGCTACAAGACACTACGCACACGTCGACTGCCCAGGGCACGCTGACTATGTTAAGAACATGATTACTGGTGCTGCACAAATGGATGGAGCAATCCTAGTTGTTGCTGCAACAGATGGACCAATGCCACAAACTCGTGAACACATTCTACTTGCAAGACAAGTTGGTGTTCCAAAGATTGTTGTATTCTTAAACAAATGTGACCAAGTTGATGATCCAGAACTAATCGACCTAGTCGAAATGGAAGTTCGTGACCTATTAACATCATATGGTTTCGATGGAGATGGCTGCCCAATTATTAGAGGTTCAGCACTTCAAGCATTAAACGGTAGCGAAAAAGACCAAAAGGCTGTTGAAGACCTAATGGATGCAGTTGATGCATATATCCCACTACCAGCAAGAGAAATGGATAAGCCATTCTTAATGCCAGTTGAAGACGTTTTCACAATCACAGGTCGTGGAACAGTTGCAACAGGTAGAGTTGAACGTGGTAGAATCAATCTAAATGACCCAGCTGAAATCGTTGGTATTAGAGAAACACAAAACACAGTCGTTACAGGTATTGAAATGTTCCGTAAGTTACTAGACTACGCAGAAGCAGGAGATAACGTAGGTACACTATTAAGAGGTATCAACCGTGATCAAATCATTCGTGGTCAAGTTCTAGCAAAACCAGGATCAGTTCACCCACACAAGAAGTTCACTGCACAAGTTTACGTTCTATCTAAAGACGAAGGTGGAAGACATACTCCATTCTTTGCAAACTATCGTCCACAATTCTATTTTAGAACAACAGATATCACAGGTGTTATCGAACTACCTGAAGGTGTCGAAATGGTTATGCCAGGCGATAACGTTCAAATGACAGTTGAACTAATTCACTCAATTGCTGTTGAACAAGGTACTAAGTTCTCAATCCGTGAAGGTGGAAGAACAGTTGGTGCTGGTAACGTCTCAACAATTATTGAATAATTAAACTAAAACAAGAAACCTCCCAGTGAGGTTTCTTTTTTTACTACTTTTATGGTATAATACATCACTAGAGGTGATATTATGGGGCAATTAGAAAAGACAATAGTGTTTATTGTTATTACGCTTCTTACAGGGGTAATTCAATTTTTCACTTCTAGAAGAGCAACTCCAACACCAAATGCTAACGAAAATGAGCTTGGGCAAATTAAAAGACTAAGACAATGGGGATTATTTGTAATGATTCTTGCAATAGTAGTATCTCCATTCTATTTTGTCTTTCAAAACAATCAAATAATACCAATTGTTATATATGGAGTAGGGTTAATTCTATTAGGAGTATGGCTACGTTATTCTATTTCTAAAGTAGAAGCTAACTATAAAGTTAAGGAAAATATTGATAAAAAAGAAGAGAAGAAGGAAGAAAAGATCATTGAAACTTGCCCAGAATGTGGAGAACACGTAATACATGAAGAGTATGAAAAGATTGTAGAGTGTTCTAAGTGCGGTTGTATATATCGTTTAGATAATGGGGAAGTAGTAAAACACGGTAATAAAAAAATAGATAAATAAATATTTTATATATTATATATAAAGGGGTTGACTTACATCCCCTTTTTTTGTTAAAATCTTTTTACGAGTGTGATGAAATCTAAGGTTGCTAGGTGCCGGCGTCTTGAAACACTAAAAGGCGTTGTCATGACGGCATAAAACTAGGTAATTTAGATGGAGCACAGTCTATGCCAAGAGTTTAGACAAAGGAGGACTATGCATGGCAAAAGAAAACAAGATCCGTATCAAATTAAAGGCTTATGATCACAGAATCCTTGATGCATCTGCAGAAAAGATCGTGGCAGCAGCTAAGAGCACTGGAGCTAAAGTAGTGGGCCCAGTACCACTTCCAACGGAGAAGCAAGTCTACACATTACTAAGAGCAGTTCACAAATATAAAGATTCACGTGAACAATTCGAAATTAGAACTCATAAGAGATTAATCGACATTGTCAATCCTAATCCAACAACAGTTGATACATTAACTCGTTTGGATTTACCAAGTGGAGTTGACATTGAGATTAAGTTATAAGAAAGGTTGGTGTAAGAAATGAAAGCAATCGTTGGACGCAAAGTTGGTATGACACAAGTATTTGCTACAGACGGAACAATGATTCCTGTATCAGTGGTTGAAGTTCTACCAAACGTTGTATTACAAAAGAAAACAATTGAAAAAGACGGTTATGAAGCTCTTCGCATTGGTCTAGAAGACAAACGCGAAAATCTTGCAACTAAACCTGAAACTGGTCAATTTAAGAAAGCAAACACAACTCCTAAGAAATTCATTCGTGAATTAAAAGGAGACGAAATGATGAAGTTCAATGTTGGCGATTCAATTAACCCAAGCTTATTTGCGGCTGGTGAAATCGTTGACGTTCAAGGAACATCTAAAGGTAAAGGCTTCTCTGGTGTCATTAAGAGATATGGCTTCCATAGAGGCGCTATGGGACACGGTTCTGGTTACCATAGAGGAATCGGTTCAATGGCAACACTTGGTACAACAAATAACCGTATTCACCCAGGAACAGAGATGGGCGGACATCATGGTAACTACACTAGAACAATTCAAAACTTACAAGTAGTTGCAGTAGATGATGAAAAGCACGTAATCCTAGTTAAAGGAGCTATCCCTGGTGCAAATAGAAATCTAGTACTAATTAAATCTTGCTCAAAGACAATTAAACATGCCCCAGCAGCTAAAGAATTAGTTAGTTATGAAAAATAGTTTAGCGGAAAGGAGATAAAAGATTATGGCAAAATTAAAAGTCAAGGTTTTAAACCAAAAAGGTGAAGCTGCAGGCGAAGTCGAATTAAACGAATTAGTCTTCGGAGTTGAACCAAATGAACAAGTCGTCTTCGATGCTGTCAATCTAGCAAGAGCTAACTCAAGACAAGCAACCGCTAAAACTAAGAAGCGCGACGAAGTCAGTGGTGGTGGAAAGAAACCATATCGTCAAAAAGGAACAGGTAGAGCAAGAATCGGCTCAACAAGAGCTCCACATTGGAGACATGGTGGTGTTGTATTTGGCCCTACAGGGGAACAAAATTATTGCTTAAAGATGAATAAGCAAGAACGCAGATTAGCATTAAGATCAATTTTATCAGCTAAGGTTGCAGCAAAAGAATTAGTCGTTGTTGACAAATTCTCATTCAAAGAAGCAAAAACGAAAGAAATGATTGCCTCACTAGAAGCAATCAAAGCAAAAGGAAAAGTATTGTTAGTTATTGGTGATGAAAGTTTCGATGACAATGCAGTCTTATCAGCATTCAACATTCCAACAGTAGCAATGGTCTACTGCGATCAAGTTAATGTCTATGATTTGATTAATTGTGATACAGCAGTCTTCACTAAAGAAGCAATCGAATGTGTTGAGGAGGTACTTCTATAATGGCAACAAGTAAAAAAGAAACAGCTAAGGTTGAAGCAAAATTCCCTCAACCAACAACTCATGATTATGCTGTTATCATTAAGCCAGTAGTTACAGAAAAGTCATTACGCTTAATGCAAGAAGAAAACAAAATTACAGTTAAAGTAGCAAAGGGTGCTAACTCAGTAGAAATTAAAAAAGCATTCGAAGCAATCTTCAATAAGAAAGTTGAAAGGGTCAATATTGTCAATGTTAGAGCAAAGGCAAAACGTGTTGGTCGCTATAATGGTTTCGTTTCTAGCTATAAGAAAGCTATTATCAAACTAGCAGCTGGAGAAACTCTTGATCTTTTCCAAGAAGAAGAGAAAAAGTAATTTAATTGGAAGAAAACAATATTTCCAATAGAAAAGTATTAGGAGGATACGAAAATGGCAATTAAAAAATATAAACCAACATCAGCTGGTCGCCGTTCAATGACTAGCTTGACTTATGAAGAACTTACAACAAACAAGCCTGAAAAATCACTAACTGTTGCTCTAAACAAAACTGGTGGAAGAAATAATTCAGGTGAAATTACTTGCCGTCATATCGGCGGCGGACATAAACGTAAATACAGAATCATTGATTTCAAGAGAAACAAAGATGGCATTACAGGAAATGTCGCAACAATCGAATACGATCCAAATAGATCAGCTAACATCGCATTAATTAATTATGTCGATGGTGAAAAAAGATACATCATTGCTCCAAAGGGCTTAAAAGTCGGAGATCAAATCTTCTCAGGTAGCGATGTTGATATCAAAGTAGGTAACTGTTTACCTCTAGCAAACATCCCAGAAGGTACATTAGTTCATAACATTGAACTAAAACCTGGTAAAGGTGGACAACTTGCTCGTTCAGCAGGTGCAAGTGCTCAAATTCTTGGTAAGGAAGAAAAATATGTCATCATGAGATTATCATCTGGTGAAGTAAGAAAGTTCCTAAAGGAATGTAGAGCAACAATTGGTGAAGTTGGTAACGAAGACCACTCACTAGTAAGCCTAGGAAAAGCTGGTAGAAAACGCTGGTTAGGCGTTAGACCAACAGTCCGTGGTGCTGTTATGAACCCTAACGATCACCCACATGGTGGTGGTGAAGGTAAGAACCCAATCGGTCACTCAGAACCTAGAACACCTTGGGGTAAGAAGCATATGGGTGTTAAGACACGTGATAGTCATAAGGCTTCAACAAAATTAATCGTCAGAAGACGTAATGATAAATAGGAGGTAAAATAAATGGCTCGTAGTTTAAAAAAGGGACCATTCTGTGATGCACACCTAATGAAGAAAGTTGAAAAACTTAATGCAGAAGGAAAGCACGAAATCATTAAGACATGGTCAAGAAGATCAACAATCTTCCCACAATTCATCGAACATTCATTCGCTGTATATAATGGCCACGAACATATCACTGTATTCGTTACTGAAGATATGGTTGGACATAAACTAGGCGAATTCGCTCCAACAAGAACATATCGCGGACATACAGGACACACTGCTGAAGATAAGGCAGCAGCTGCAGAAAAGTAGGAGGTAATTATTAATGGAAGCAAGAGCAAAAGTTTCAACCGTTAGAATTACACCTCGTAAAGTCAGATTAGTTCTAGATGCAGTTAGAGGTAAGGATGTTAATGAAGCATTAGCATTATTAGCTAACGTCAATAAATCAGCATCAACTGTTGTTGCAAAATTAGTTAAATCAGCAGCAGCAAATGCTACAAAGAATCACGGAATGGATGGTTCTAAATTATATATTAAGGAAATATATGCAAATGATGGTATTAGAATGAAACGCTTTATGCCTAGAGCAAAAGGCGGAGCATCAGGCTTAATCAAAAGAACAAGCCACATCACTTGTGTAGTTGCAGAAAGATAGGAGGGGCAGCATGGGACAAAAAGTTAATCCAGTAGGAATGCGTATTGGTATCAACAGAGACTGGGATTCCAGATGGTATGCTGATAAGAAGAATTATCCAACATTCTTACACGAAGATATTAAGATTCGTACATTATTAGAAGAAAAATTAAAAGATGCTGCACTATCACATGCAGAAATCTTAAGAACAAAAGAAAACGTTGAGATTATCACTCACGTTGCACACCCAGGCGTTGTTATTGGTCAAGATGGAAAGACAGTCGAAGGACTAAACAAAGCTATTGCAAAAATTGCAAAGGGTAAGAAAGTTAAAATCACAGTTGTTGAAGTTAAGAATCCTAACTTAGATGCGACACTAGTTGCAAAGCAAATGGCTCAACAACTTGAAGCACGTGCTTCATTCAGAACTGTACAAAAGAAAGCAATTCAATCAGTTATGAAAGCAGGAGCAAAAGGAATTAAAACAGCAGTTTCAGGTCGTTTAGGCGGTGCTGATATTGCTAGAAGCGAAGGTTATGCAGAAGGAGTCGTTCCTCTACATACACTAAGAGCAGATATTGATTTTGCAACTGCAGAAGCAGCTACAACATATGGTCGTTTAGGAGTTAAGGTTTGGATTTGCCGTGGCGAAGTACTAGCAAATAATAACAATCCTCAACCTAAAAACGAAGAAGCAAAGGAGGCCTAGTCTATGTTAATGCCTAAAAGAACAAAATATCGTAAACCACATTCACTAAGTTACGATGGAAAAGCTAAAGGTGGCAAAACAGTCGCATTCGGCGATATGGGTCTTCAAGCTAAGGAAGGCGCATACATTACAGCTAACCAAATTGAAGCAGCACGTATTTGTTTATCAAGATATACAAAACGTAGTGGAAAAGTTTGGATTAGAATATTCCCACATCTATCACTAACTAAGAAACCTATCGGTGTTCGTATGGGTTCAGGAAAAGGTGCTCCAGATCATTGGGTAGCAGTCGTTAAGGCTGGCACAGTCATGTTTGAAATTGGTGGAGTATCTCCAGCAGATGAAAAAGAAGCATTAAGACTTGCTTCTCATAAGCTACCAATTTTAACAAAAATTGTTACAAAGGAGGAAGCTTAGGATGAAGGCAAAAGACATTCGCGAACTTTCAAATGAAGAATTAACAAAGAAAGTTAAGGAATTAAAAGAAGATTTATTCGTCTTAAGATTCCAACAAGCCACAGGTAACACTGAAGAATTAAATAGAAAGAAAACAGTAAGAAAGGACATTGCACGTATTTTAACAATCTTAAAAGAACGTGAAAATGCCAAGGGATAGGAGGTAACCATCATGGAAGAAAGAAATACACGTAGAAAATTATCTGGTGAAGTTGTTGCTGACAAGATGGACAAAACAATCACTGTCCTAGTAGTAACACAAAAGAAACATGCACTTTACGGAAAGAAAGTAAAAGTTTCAAAGAAATATATTGTTCATGATGAACACAACGAAGCACATATCGGTGATACAGTTGTCATCAGAGAAACAAGACCTCTATCAGCTAGAAAGCGCTTCATGTTAGTTGAAGTTACAAAGAAAGCTGAAAAGGTTGCTTAATAGGGAGGATGAGTTATTATGGTACAAAACGAAACAAATTTAGTTGTAGCTGATAATTCTGGTGCAAAAAGCGTCAGAGTCTTCCGTTTATTAGGCGGATCATTTAGAAAATCATCAAACATTGGTGATGTCGTCGTTTGCGCAGTCAAAGACGCTATCCCAAATGCTGATGTTAAAAAAGGCGAAGTTGTAAAGGCAGTCATCGTCAGAACTAAAAAAGGTGTCAAACGTCCAGATGGCGCAAGAATCAAATTTGACGATAATGCTTGTGTTCTAATTAAGGATGACGGAACTCCTCTAGGAACACGTGTCTTCGGACCAGTCGCCAGAGAATTAAGAGATACAGGTAACGAGGGTTTCATGAAAATTGTTTCCCTTGCACCAGAAGTCTTATAGGAGGCACTTGTCATGAGAATTAAAAAGGGAGACACAGTAAAAATTATTGCCGGTGCTAATAAAGGCACTGTCGCTGAAGTATTACATGTCAGCGTAAAAGAAGGCTTAGTTTGGGTTGAAGGCGTTAATATGCGTACAAAGCATGTTAAACCAAGCAATGCAAACCCAGAAGGAAGCATTCAAACATATGAAGCACCAATTCATGTTTCAAACGTCGCATACTTTGATGCAAAATCAAAGGGCATTTCAAAGATTGGCTACCAAGGTAAAGGTAAAGACAAAGTCCGTATTGTTAAGAAAACTGGAACTCCAGTAGACAAATCTGCAAAGAAAGTTACAAAAGCTGTTGTAAAGCAAGCTAATAAGAAAGTCGAAGCTAAGAACGATCCATCAGTTGCAAAACTAGAAAAAGGACCAGTTAAGGCAACAAAGACTGCTAAAAAAGCACCTGCTGCAAAATCAGCAACAGCAAAGAAAGCACCAGTTGCTAAAGGAGGAGCAAAATAATGGCTATTCAAAATCGTTTATATGATAAATATAAGAATGAAGCTGTTCCAGCTCTTCAAAAGAAGTTTAATTATTCTTCAAAAATGCAAATTCCAAAGCTAGAAAAAGTTGTCATCAATATTGGTGTTGGTGATGCAACAGGTAATGCTAAATTACTTGAAGATTCAGTTAAGGAATTAACAGATATTGCAGGTCAAAAACCTGTTATCACAAAAGCTAAAAAATCAATTGCTGTTTTCAAGCTAAGAGAAGGAACAGAAATTGGTTGTAAGGTCACATTAAGAGGCCAAAGAATGTATGAATTCTTAGATAAATTACTAAACATCTCACTAGCACGTACACGTGACTTCAGAGGAGTTAGCAAGACAGCATTCGATGGAAGAGGAAACTATACATTCGGAATTAAAGAACAACTTATCTTCCCTGAAATTAACTACGAAAAAGTTAACAGAGTAAGAGGTATGGATATTGTTGTTGTTACAACTGCACAAACTGATGAAGAAGCATTCGAATTACTTTCTTTATTAGGAACACCATTCATGAAATAGGAGGGAACTAAATGGCAAAAACATCAATTAAAGTACGTTACGCACGTCCTAAGAAATATGCTGTTAGAGAATACACACGTTGTGAACGTTGTGGACGCCCTCACGCAGTTATTGGAAAATTTAAACTATGTCGTATTTGTCTCAGAGAATTAGCTTACAAAGGCCAAATTCCTGGAATGAAGAAGTCAAGTTGGTAATTAATGGTTTAGAAGGAGGAAAAAATTTATGGTTATGACAGATCCTATTGCTGATATGCTAACAAGAATTAGAAATGCAAATCAGATGAAAAACGAAGCTGTTGAAATGCCTGCATCTAAAGTTAAGCAAGAAATTGCAAAGATTTTAGAAGGTGAAGGCTACATCAATGGATTTGAAGTTTTAGGTGAAGAAAAGAAAACATTAAAACTAAGCCTAAAATATAAGGGTAGTACTCGCGTAATCACTGGATTAAAGAGAATTTCTAAACCAGGATTAAGAGTCTACTCAAATGCTGAAGATCTACCACGTGTATTAAATGGTCTAGGCATTGCTATCATTTCTACATCACAAGGAATGATGACAGATAAAAAAGCTCGTGAGAAAGGTATTGGCGGCGAAGTTGTCGCTTATATCTGGTAGGAGGTAATAGTTATGTCAAGAATTGGAAATAAACCTATTACTGTCCCAGCAGGAGTTAGTGTTACAATTGCAAACAATAACGTCAACGTTAAAGGTGCTAAAGGAGAATTAAATTTTCCATATAGTTCACTAATTAACGTAACATTAAATAACGATGTTATTACTTGCGAACGTAGTAATGAAGAAAAACATACACGCCAATTACATGGAACAACTAGAGCAGTTATTGCTAACATGATCAAAGGCGTTAGTGAAGGTTACGAAAAGAGTCTAGAAATCAAAGGTATTGGTTACCACGCAGCTGTTAAAGGAAACAATGTCGAATTAACTGTTGGTTATTCAAATCCAGTTTTAGTCCCAATTATTCCTGGGGTTAAAGTTGAAGTTGATAAAGAAACAACAGGCGTTAAAGTTTCTGGTTGCGATAAACAAGCTGTTGGTGAAATGGCAGCATTAATTCGTAATGTTAAAAGACCTGAACCTTATAAGGGTAAAGGTATCGCTTATGTCGGTGAGCACATCAGACGTAAGGAAGGTAAAAAAGCCGGTAAGTAATCGGTATAGCGAAAGGAGAAAGAAATTATTATGTTTAATAAGAAATCTAGAAATGCGCTACGTTTAAAACGTCATATGCGTATTCGTAATAAGATTAGCGGAACTGCTAGTTGCCCTCGCTTAAGTGTTTACCGTTCCAATAGCAACATCCATGTCCAACTCATCGATGATGTTAAAGGTGTCACACTAGTTAGTGCATCTTCAGTCAGTCTAAAATTAGCTAATGGCGGAAACGTTGAAGCTGCTAAAGCTGTCGGCGCAGAAGTTGCAAAATTAGCTAAAGAAAAGAAAATTAAAGAAATCGTCTTCGATAGAAGCGGTTATATCTACCACGGCCGTGTTCAAGCATTAGCTGAAGCAGTCCGTGAAGGCGGAATCAAGTTCTAGGAGGTAAAAGTAATGGAATTAAATGAACAAGCAGTAGCAACTTCTCCAGTTGAAGCAAAACCAGCTGAAGCAAAAGAAAATGCTAAGCCTCAAGAAAGACATACAAACCGTCCTAATAATGGAGAACACCGTGGTCAACGTCCAAATAGAGGCGACAGAAGAAACTTCAAAGGGCCAAGACGTCCTAGAGAAGAATATGAAGAAAAAGTTATCTCAATCAATCGTGTATCAAAAACTGTAAAAGGTGGACGTAGAATGAGATTCAGTGCTTTAATGGCTTTAGGTGATGGCCATGGTACAATTGGCTTTGCTTCAGGTAAAGCAAATGAAGTTCCAGATGCAATCAAGAAAGCAAAAGAAGCAGCAAAGAAAGAAATGTTTAAAGTAGCTCTTGCAAAAGGCGACACAATCCCTCATACAATTGAAGGTCAATTCGGAGCTTGCAAAGTATTCCTAAAACCTGCTAAGCCAGGTACTGGAGTTATTGCTGGTGGTCCAGTTCGTGCTGTCTTAGAATTAGCAGGCGTCAAGAACATTTATTCAAAAGTTTATGGTTCACGTACAGCTGTTAACGTAGTTAGAGCAACTGTATCAGGACTAAGACAATTAAGAACAGCTCAACAAATTGCCTCACTAAGAGACAAAAATGTTGAAGAGTTATAAACCCAAAGGAGGAAATAAATATGAAATTACATGATTTAAAACCAACTGAAGGTTCAAGAAAAGAAGCTGTCCGCGTCGGTAGAGGTTTAGGAACAGGCTTAGGAAAAACATCAGGCCGTGGCCAAAAAGGACAAGGTTCACGTACTGGTGGAGGAAAAGCACCTGGCTTCGAAGGTGGACAAACTCCAATTTACAGACGTTTATCCAAAAGAGGATTCACAAACGCACATGGTACAGTCTATGCAATCGTCAATGTTGAACAATTAAATAATTACTTCAAAGATGGCGGTGAAGTCTGTCCAACATGCTTGAAAGAAGCTGGTCTAGTTCGTAAAGAATGCGATGGAGTTAAAATTTTAGGTCAAGGTAAACTTGATAAGAAACTAACTGTCAAAGCTCATAAATTCTCTAAGGGTGCTCAAAAAGCGATTGAAGCAGCCGGAGGAAAAATTGAGGTGATCTAGATGCTTCAAAAGCTAGCATCAATCTTAAAGAATAAAGATGTTCGTAATAGAATTATCTTTACGTTAATCATTCTATTTATCTTTAAGATGGGTTCAACTATCACAGTTCCACTAGTTGATGTTACTAATGTTAACATCGCTAACTCTGCTGATATCTTTGGACTAATGAATACTCTAGGAGGCGGAGCATTGAAAGAATTCTCATTGTTCGCTCTTGGAATATCACCATATATTACAGCTTCTATTATCGTAAGTTTACTTTCGATGGGAGTCTTACCTAAACTTGAAGAACTAACAAAACAAGGTGCTGCCGGAAGAAAGAAACTTAACGGTGTTACTCGAGCATTAACAGTTGTTCTTGCTGGAGTACAAGGTTATGGTGTTATTGTTACAATGCAAAATCAATATGGCTTAACAAAAATTGGTGGCGGAAGCTTTACCTTTATTGAATATGCATATTTGATTACTATCATTGTGGCAGGAACATTATTACTAATGTGGATGGCAGATCAAATCACTCAAAAAGGAGTTGGAAATGGAACTAGCCTAATTATCTTTGCTGGTATTATTGCCCAAATCCCTTATCAAATCACAAATGCTTACCAAAGCTTTGCTGGTCTTGAATCAAGTAGTGGTGCAGTCTTTAATGGAATTATCAAATTCGTCGTCTACTTATTATGTTATTTATTGTTAATCGCTTTTGTTATCTTTGAGGAAAAAAGTGTCAGAAAGGTTCCAATCCAATATTCTGCTACAACTTTTAGAACTCAAACACCAAAAGACGTAACATACTTACCAATCAAGGTTAATTCTGCTGGAGTTATTCCTGTCATCTTTGCAAGTTCAATCATGACAGTTCCAACAATTATTATGAACTTTGCTGGTGTAAGCCAAGCAAATCCTTTATATAGAATTTTATCTATTTCAACTGCATATAATGGTGTACCATATGGACTAATCATTTATGCAATACTAATATTCCTATTTGGATATTTCTATACATTCCTTCAAGTCGATCCAGCTCAAATGGCTGAAAACTTTACAAAGTCAGGAGCATATATTCCTGGAATAAGACCTGGAAAAGAAACAGAGAAATATATAAAGACAATCTTAATAAGAATTACAACACTTGGTACGCTTTTCCTAACATTTATTGCAGTACTTCCAATGATACTTACAATGTATGTTAAACTTGCTTCTTCCATTGCATTTGGTGGAACAAGTCTAATCATTGTCGTTGGTGTCATTCTAGAAACATCAAAAGAAATTGATGGTAGACTTGCTGCAAAAGAATATCAAGGATTCGTCATTAAATAGGAGGAAATTATTTATGCACATGATTATATTAGGAGCTCCTGGTGCTGGCAAAGGCACACAAGCTAAATTAATTATTGAAAAATATCATATTCCACACATTTCAACTGGCGACATGTTTAGAGAAGCAGTTAGTGCGGGTACAAACGCTGGTAAGAAAGCAGAAAGTTATATGAAGCAAGGATTATTAGTTCCAGATGAAGTAACAATCGAAGTAGTCAAAGAAAGACTATTAAAGAAAGATTGTGAAAAAGGATTCTTGCTAGATGGTTTCCCAAGAAACTTAGCACAAGCTAAAGCTCTTGCTGAAATCACAAACCAAATCGGACATCCTCTTGAAGTAGCATTAAATCTATCAGTAGATGAAAAAGAACTACTTCCAAGAATTGTTGGTAGAAGAATGTGCCGTAAATGTGGAGCTAGTTTCCATGTAACAACAAACCCACCTAAAAAGGAAGGCGTTTGTGATCTATGTGGAGGAGAGCTTTACCAAAGAGATGATGATAATGAAGCAAGTGTAAAAACAAGAATGGCTACATATCACGCTCAAACAGCACCTCTAATCGATTACTACACTAAAAAAGGTATCTTAAAAGAAGTTGTTTCCATGGGTGAAATTAAAGACATCTTTGCAAACATCGAAAAAGTTTTGGAGGCCTTATAGTGATAATACTTAAGAGTGAAGCTGAGTTTGCATTAATGAGACAAGCGGGTCGCATTGTTGCATTAGCACACGAAGAAGTAAGCAAGCATATTAAACCTGGGGTTACTACCAAACAATTAAATGAAATTGTTGAAAAAACTATTCGTAAGAATGGAGCAACACCTTCATTTAAAGGCTATGGTGGTTTCCCAGCAGCAGCTTGTGTCTCTGTAAATAATGTTTTGATTCATGGAATTCCTGACAACACTAAATTACATGAAGGAGATATCGTTACATTAGATATCGGAGCATGTTATAAAGGATATCACGGAGACTCTGCATGGTCTTATGCAGTAGGCAAAGTTGATGATGAAACTGCAAAACTTATGAAGGTTACAGAAGAGGCCTTATATAAGGGCTTAGAAAAGGCAAGAGTAGGAAATCGTATTGGAGATATCTCTAATGCAATCCAAGAATATGTAGAAAGCTTTGGCTATTATCTACCTGAAGAATATACAGGGCATGGAATTGGAAGCAGTGTACATGAAGACCCTTATGTTCCAAATGTTGGAGATAAAGGACATGGACCTAGAATTGTAGCAGGTATGGCGATAGCAGTTGAACCAATGGTTCAAATCGGAAGCAAAGAAACTATTACCTTAAAGGATGGTTGGACCGTAATCAATGCTTGTAATAAACGTTCAGCACATTATGAACACACCATTCTAATAAGGGAAGATGGAATAGAGATTACAACAAAATTGTAGGAGGATGCTGAATGGCAAAAACAGACGTTATTGAAGTTGAAGCAACAGTCGTTGAAGCATTACCTAATGCAATGTTCAACGTCAAGCTAGAAAATGGCGCAGTGATTTTGGCTCACGTTTCTGGTAAAATCCGTATGAATTACATTCGCATTTTACCGGGTGATAAAGTCACACTAGAAATTTCGCCATACGATTTAACACGTGGGCGCATTACATTTAGATATAAATAGTTTATTTATAGGAGGTAAAAACTATGAAAGTAAGACCTTCAGTCAAACCAATTTGCGACAAATGCAAGGTTATTCGTAGAAAAGGAAGAGTTATGGTTATCTGCGAAAACCCAAAGCATAAGCAAAGACAAGGTTAATTAAGGAGGAAATAATATGGCACGTATCGCCGGAGTAGATATTCCTAATGAGAAAAATATTGTAACATCATTACAATACATTTATGGAATTGGCTTAACTACAGCACAAAAGATTTGTGCAGCAGCAAAAGTCGAAGAAGGAAAAAGAGTAAAAGATCTTTCAGATGAAGAATTAACAGCAATCAGAAATGAACTTCTAAATTACACTGTTGAAGGAGATTTAAGAAGAGAAGTTTCTATGAACATTAAGAGACTACAAGATATTGGTAGTTATCGTGGACAAAGACATAAAAAGTCACTTCCAGTCAGAGGTCAAAGAACAAAGACTAATGCTAGAACAAGAAAAGGCCCACGTAAGACAATTGCTAATAAGAAAGTAGCATCTAAAGGATAATTAGGAGGTAAAAGCTAATGGCACAAACAAAATCAAGTGCAGCTGCAGCAGCTGCTCGTAAGCGTAAAGCTAAAAAGGTTACTGTTAAAGGCATGGCACACATCCATTCATCCTTTAACAACACAATCGTAACAATCACTGATGAAGTAGGTAATGCACTATCATGGGCAAGTGCAGGAGGAATGGGCTTCAAAGGTAGTAAGAAATCAACACCATTCGCAGCTCAAATGGCTGCAGAAGCTGCTGCTAAAGTAGTAGTAGATGCAGGAATGAAGAGTGTCGATGTCGATGTTAAAGGTCCAGGACCAGGTCGTGAATCTGCAGTTAGAGCACTTCAAACAGCTGGTTTACAAATCTTATCAATCACTGATGTCACACCAGTTCCACATAATGGTTGCCGCCCACCAAAACGCCCTCGTGGATAATTTTTAAAAAAGTCGTTTCGATTTAAAAAACTAACAAACAAGGAGGCGTAAAATGAAACAATTCGAAAAACCAAAATATGTTATCGAGAAGATAAGTGAAGATGGTTCAAGTGGTAGTTTTTCAATTTCTCCTCTAGAAAGAGGCTATGGTATTACATTAGGTAATGCTTTAAGAAGAATCATGCTTTCATCAATGCCAGGTGCTGCAATCTATGCAGTTCAAATTGAAGGAGCAAGACATGAATTCTCAGCTCTAAAAGGAGTTGTTGAAGATGTCACTGCAATTATCTTAAATTTAAAAGAATTGATTTTCACAATCGATGAAACAATTGAAGCAAATCCTAAAATGGAAATTGATGTCAAAGGACCTAAGGAAGTAACAGGTGCAGATATCAAATGTCCAGCAGGAGTTGAAATTTTATCAAAAGATCTTCACATTGCTACAGTAGCAGAAGGTGGAGAGTTTAAAGCAACTCTATATGCTCGTTCAGGCAGAGGTTTTGCAACAGCAGAACAAAATAAACCAAAAACACAAAACGATGAATCAATGGGTTTAGGTACAATTTATACTGACTCAAAATATTCACCAGTTGATTCAGTTTCATTTGAAGTAGATAATGCTAGATTTGGTGCAAGTACTAACTATGACAAGTTAACTATTAACATCAAAACAGATGGTGAAATTCAACCTCACGAAGCATTAGCTCTAGCTGCTAAAATCTTAATTGCTCACTTTGAAACAATTGTTGAACTATCAACTAAAGCAGCTAAAGAAGAAATTATGAAAGAAACTGTTGATGAAAAGCCTAACAAGTTTGAAAACATGTTAATTGAAAATCTTGAACTATCAGTTCGTTCATATAACTGTCTAAAACGTGCAGGTATTGCAACAGTTCTAGAATTAACACAAAAAACTGAAGAGGATATGATTAAGGTTAGAAACCTTGGCAAGAAGTCATTAAAAGAAGTTAAAGATGTTCTTGCAGCTTGTGGCTTAAGTTTTAAAGCCAATGACAAGGGAGGATAATTATGGCACGTAAAAATATTCATGGTAAACGTGGCGTTAAATTCAAGGCTGGGTTTACTGCATCAAAAAGAAGAAATATGATGCGTAATGTTGTTACAGAACTTATTAAATATGGACATGTCAATGTAACTGAAAGAGTTGCAACAGATTTAGTCGTATTATCAGATAAGATGATTACATTAGGCAAAGAAGGATCATTACATTCACGTCGTCAAGCAGCAGCTGTCATTCGTGACATTTATGCTGATGAAGCAAAGAAACAAACAGTTTTACAAAAACTATTTAGTGATGTTGCACCAAGATACAAGGATCGTAATGGTGGCTACACACGCGCATTGAAGATTGAACCTAGAAAAGGTGACAATTCACCAATGTGCAGAGTCGAATTAATCTAATTAATATTTAAGGCCACATACCAATGTGGCCTTTTGGCTTTTTATAGAAATGAGGAGAAAACATTGCAAGATGCTATCAAAATAACCGGTTTATCTTTCTCGTACAACGAAGAAAAAGAAGTCTTGAACAATTTATCGCTTAGTATCAAAAAAGGCTCCTATTGCGTCGTTTTAGGTCAAAATGGCAGTGGTAAATCTACACTTGCTAAATTAATCATGGGATTATTAGAGGCAAATAGTGGGAGTATCATTGTTAATGGTCTAGAAGTTAATGTAGATAACATCTACGAAATCAGAAAACAAACAGGAATTGTCTTCCAAAACCCAGACAACCAATTTATTGGTGCAACAGTTAGAGATGATATTGCTTTTGGCCTTGAAAATAGACAAGTTCCTCAAATAGAGATGGATCCTATCATTAACGAGTATGCTAAAAAAACTGGAATGGATAAGTATTTAGATAAAGAACCAAGCAATTTAAGTGGCGGTCAAAAACAAAGAGTTGCCATTGCTGGTGTTTTAGCTATGCGTCCAAATATTATTATCTTTGATGAAGCAACAAGTATGTTAGACCCTAAAGGAAAAAGAGAGATTAAAGAAATAATTGTTAGATTAAAAAAAGAAATTAAAGATGTGACAGTGCTATCAATCACTCATGATATTGAAGAAGCACTTTTAGCTGATGAAATTATTATCTTAAACAAAGGAAAGATTGTAGAACAAGGGTCACCAAAAGAAGTATTCAAGCAAGTAGACAAACTTCCAAGTTATGGGCTTGACATTCCTTTTGTTTATAAACTTAATGAAGAATTAAAAACATTAGGTATTGATCCTAAATCAATTGATATAGAAAAGATGGTGGAATTAAATGGCAATTAAATTCCAAAATGTTTCCTATACCTATGGGTTAAATACACCTTATGAGCATCAAGCATTGCGCAACATTAATCTCGAAATAAAAGACGGGGAAAAGGTAGCAATTATTGGTCATACTGGTAGTGGTAAATCAACACTATTACAACACATCAATGGGCTTTTACTTCCTAGCGGAGGAGAAGTAATTGTTAATAGTTATAAAATGAATAATAAAACTAAGCCTAAAGAAATCAAAAATCTAAGAAGAGAGGCTGGTTTAGTTTTCCAATTCCCTGAATATCAATTGTTTGAAGAAACAGTTTATAAAGATATTGCCTTTGGGCCTAAAAACTTTAACGTTAGCGAAGAAGAAATCGCTGATAAAGTTGATGAAATGTTAGATTTAGTAGGACTAGAAAGATCTTACAAAGATAAATCTCCATTTGAACTTTCTGGTGGTCAAAAAAGAAGAGTAGCACTATGTGGTATTTTAGTTATGAACCCGTCAATATTAGTACTAGATGAACCAACAGCAGGGTTAGATCCAATAGGAACAACTAAGTTATTAGAATTATTAGAATCAATTAATAAAACGCTAATTATTGCAACACATGAAATGGATGTTGTTTTAAAGCATTGTAATCGTGTTATCTTAATTAAAGAAGGTAGTATTGTTTGCGATTGTTCACCTATTGAACTATTTATGAATGATGAACTAATGAAAAAAGGTGAAATTGAAGCACCGTTAGTGGTTCAAACAATCAAAAAATTAATTGCATCAGGAATAAAGATTGATTATAAAAATGTTAAAGATGCTCATGATTTAGCACTAGCCATTAAAAAAGCAAAGGATGGTGTTAAATAATGAATATGATTTTAGGAAGATATGTTCCATATAACACTATCATTCATCGTCTAGATCCAAGAATTAAGATTGTTGGTCTTGTCGCACTTTTAGTTTGCATTTTCCAACCATTTAATTGGGTTTGTTATGCTTTCTTAGTGGCAGTAATACTAACATTACTTTTAATTTCAAGAGTAAGAATATCTAGTGTTTTCAAGTCATTAAAGCCAATGTGGTTTATGTTAGTTTTAATTCTTATTTTGAATGTTATTTTAATTAGAGATGGCGCAGTTTTATTCACAATTTTTAACTATCCGATTTATACACAATCGTTACTACAAACATTACAAATTGCCATCAGATTAACATTAATGATTGCTATTACAACAATGTTAACTTCGACGACAAAAACACTTGATTTAACTTACGCAATTGAGTTTTATTTAAGCCCATTAAAAGTAATTAAATTCCCAGCGCATGAAATAGCAATGACTATTTCTATTGCACTAAGGTTTATTCCAACGTTGCTTGAAGAAACTGAGAAAATTATGAAGGCTCAAGCAAGTAGAGGAGTTGATTTACAAGGTGGTAGTATTAAAGAAAAAATAACTGGGATTATCGCTCTAATTATTCCACTATTTGTTTCAAGTTTCCAACGTTCAGAAGAACTTGCTAATGCAATGGAAGCTAGAGGATATAATCCAAGCGGTAAAAGAACACGTTATAGAGTGTTAAAGATAGAAACAAAAGATATTGTCGGACTAGTAATTATTGCCTTAATTACTGCTGCGACATTTGTCATCTTGAATGTGGTGGTGATTTAAGATGCAAAGAATAAAATGTGTTGTTAAATATGATGGTAGTAACTTTGCAGGTTACGCTATTCAAAAGCAAGAAAGAACCATCCAAAATGAAATTCAAGAAGTATTAAAAAGAATCACTAAAGAAGATATTACAATCTATGGTTCAGGTAGAACTGATGCCAAGGTTCATGCTAATGGACAAGTCATTCATTTTGATACAAATTTAGATATTTCTATTGTTCAATGGAAGAAAGCAATTAATTCTTATTTACCTAAAGATATTCATGTGATGAGTGTCGAAAAAGTATCTAACAATTTCCATGCTAGATTTTCAGCTATTGAAAAGAAATATGTCTACATTGTCTCTAGCGATGAATATAACCCCTTAGAAAGAAATTATGTTTATCAATTATGTGATTTTATCAATGTAAAAAAGATGCAACAAGCAGCAAAACTTTTTGTCGGTGAACATGATTTTAGAAATTTTTGTGCTAATGAAGAAAATGAGGTTGAATCATTTGTAAGAAATATTAAATCAATTGATATCATCACTAAATCAAAGAGAATCTATTTTGTCTTTAGAGGCAATGGATTTTTAAGATATATGGTTAGAAATATTGTAGGAACATTTTTAGCAATTGCTCAAGAAAAAATAAGTGAAGATGATATTAAACAAAGACTAGATTCAACTAGCCGCAATATTATTCCATTTAGAGCGCCAGCAGAAGGCTTATATTTAGATGAAGTTAGCTACAAGCCTGATTACATTCATGTTAGTGAAAATTATCACACTCATACTTATCGTTGCTTACATGCAAATGGCAGTGATGAAGAGTATGTAATATCAGCCATAAAAAATGGCTATAAAGTACTAGGGTTTAGTGATCATATGATGGTTCCAGGAGTTGATAATGACGTTTGGACAAGAGGGAAGTTTAGCGAGTTTCCAGGATATGTTAAATCAATTAGAGATTTGAAAGAAAAATACAAAGATCAAATTGAAATTCATGTTGGTATGGAATGCGAATATTTTCCAGAATTACACGACTTTTTATACAATTTATTGAAGGATGGAACACTAGATTATTTAATCTATGGTAATCATTGTAGAAACTTTGATGGTAAAGAGTTTAATGGCTATTGGGGATATGCTAAAACTGATGATGATGTTATTGAATATACATCTTTAGCAATTGCAGCTTTAAGGAGTGGGCTATTTACTTACTTTGCTCATCCAGATTTATTTATGACAAGTATTAAAGAGTGGAGTCCAATTTGTGAAGATTGCGCAAGACAAATATGCGAAGTCGCTAAAGAATTAGATATTCCTCTAGAAATAAATCAAGGAGGAATAAGATATACCATCGAAGCTGGTTGGGATATTGAAAAACGCTATAAATACCCATATTTTAGATTTTGGGAGATAGCAAAAGAAGTCGGGAACAAAGTCGTTACGGGAGTAGATGCTCATAACCCTAAAGACTTTAACCATACAGCAACTAGATTAGCAGAAGAATTTGCTAAAAAAGTTGGAATTAAGATAACAGAGCACATTGAAATTAAAAAGATAAAATAGGATTTTATCTGTGTCAATATTTTGCGAAAATGTCTCAAAAAATATTGATTATTAGCGGGAAAATATCCCGCTATTTTTATGTATATCGATGGTACTGATGTGCTTGTGTTTGATGCTTAGAAAACACGGTTAATCTCCACGGGTGTCTCATACTAGGAATATGAGTTTTGCTCTTTGTAATCTTTAACTTAACTTCTGTGTCAAAATTTTCTGATATTTCTTTATACTTGATAAATTTTCTTAGTTCATAAACTTTGTCATCAACACTTACATATAATTTAGAGTTAAAAGTTTTAATAACCAAGCATTTAGTTTTAGCTT
>JAZRXY010000033.1:0-13781 GCA_045600465.1 Bacilli bacterium | reverse complement strand
TTCATAACAACAGGAATTGAATCTTGAGGAGATAATCCAACTAAAAGATGAACATGATCATAATCAGTATTAATCTCAACTAGTTCATAATTGTTATCAATACATATCTTTCTAATTATAGAAATTAAATCATCTTTAACTTTATCTTTAATAATATGTTTACGACATTTAACACACCAAATAATATGAAAATATAAATCGTATACATATCCTCTTTTTGACTTCATGATATCCATCACCCACATATATTATAACATATTTTATGACATATGCATAGGGAAATGAAGAGTTTTATATCTTTGATATAAATATGGGAAATAATCGTGACATATGCAAAACTTTTATGGGAAAAATAAAAACTTCTTACTCTTGTATTAATACAAAAGGCTGCGAAGTTATTGATTCAACAAAAGCCATATAGTAAAACTGATATTTATATTAAAAACATTATAGATGAGGAGATGAAAGAAAATGATTCACGCTTACGATGAAATTTTTTTAGATCATGCTAGAGATAATTTAGCAGTAATGTTTGATTATGCACTAAATGGACTAGGTTATGATTTATCCTATTTTTGGGTTATTTTTCTTGTCTCTGAAACTTCCCATAAGTTTGAACTAGGAGATATTTCAACTATTGCTGGAAGATCAGGCGTGGAATTATGCAACGATATTTTGGAGATAAAAGAGAAAGGGAAAGAATATCTAAGAACAAAAAGAAACAAAGAATATTGGTTAGGTTTTTCATTAGCATACTATCAATGGTATAAAAATGTATCTTTTTATTCTATTGCTCAAAAGGTTGATATTAATGATATCCAAAAACTTTATATGCCGTATCATGAAATGGATATTAAGCAATTTTTAGATAAAATGGACGAATTGTTCAATGATTCAAAAAAGAGCAATTTAAAAACAATTAGGTTAAAGGCAGGCTACACGCAAAAGGAATTGGCAAATTTAACAAATATTTCGCTAAGAACGATTCAACAATATGAGCAAAAACAAAAAAATATTGCTGCCGCAAAAGCCGAAACAATTTGTTTGCTTGCAAAAAGCCTTTGTGTTGAAGAAAATGATATATTGGAATTATAAAATGTTGACATAAGCTTTTATCTTTGCTATAAACATTTTAGAATGAATAAATACTTGTATTTATTAAGGATGGTAAAATATGAATAAATTAATGGTTAATTCCGAGATTGGGAAACTAAAAAAAGTTTTACTTCATGAACCAGGAGCAGAAATTGATAATCTTACTCCAAGGTATCTAGATGATTTACTTTTTGATGACATTCCTTGGCTTCCTTTAGCAAAAAAAGAGCATCAAGCTTTTGCTAAAACTTTTGCCGATGCTGGAGTTGAGGTTTTGTATCTAGAAGATTTAGTAAGTGAAGCTCTAGATAGTTCTAAACAAGCTAAAAAAGAGTTCATTGATGAATTTATTTTAGAAGCCGATATCAAAAGTGAAACATTAGAGGAAAAGACAAAGAAATATTTAGAAAGTTTTAAAGATACCAAGCAATTAGTTTTAAAAACTATGGCTGGTATCAAAAAACAAGAATTACCAAGTTATAGAGCACTTACTTTAACAGATTTTGTAAGTGATTATCCTTTCGTAACTAATCCAATGCCAAATTTGTATTTTACCCGAGATCCTTTTGCTATTGTTAATGATGGTGTAGTCTTAAATAAAATGTATTCAGTTACTCGTTGTAGAGAAACAATCTATGGTAAATACATCTTTAAATACCATCCAGAATATAAAGGTTGTAGAAAGTTCTACGATCGTTATGAAAATGTTCATATCGAAGGTGGAGACATTCTAGTTTTGAATAAAGAGACATTAATTGTGGGTGTTAGCCAAAGAAGCGAACCTCGTGCAATTGAAAAACTAGCAAAAAACTTATTCTATAATGAAGAAACTAGTTACAAAACAATTCTAGCATTCTCAATTCCAAAGCATCGTAGTTTCATGCATCTAGATACTGTGTTTACGCAAGTTGATTATGATAAATTTACTATTCATGAAGAATGTTATCGTGAATTAAAAATTTATCAAATTACTAAAGATGAAAAAAGAATTGGTAAATTAAAAACTGTGGAATTAAAAGATAAACTTGAAGTAATTCTAGGAAGATTTATCAATAAGAAAGTTACACTTATTCCTTGTGGAGGAGGAGATAGTGTTAGCGCTTCTAGAGAGCAATGGAGCGATGGTAGTAATGCTGTTGCACTAGCGCCAGGAGAAGTTATTACTTATGAGCGAAACGATATTACCAATGAAGTTTTGAAATCGTATGGCATCAAAGTTCATACAATTCCATCAAGTGAATTATCACGTGGTAGAGGTGGACCTAGATGTATGTGTATGCCACTATATAGAGAGGATCTAGAGGAGAAATAACATGAACCTATCAAAACGAAACTTATTAACTTTATTAGACTTTAGCCAAGAGGAAATCCAATATCTATTGGACTTATCAAAAGATTTAAAAGATAAAAAGAAAAATGGTATTTCTACCAAAGATTATTTAAAAGGTAAAAATATTGTTTTGCTATTTGAAAAGGATTCAACTAGAACTAGATGTTCTTTTGAAGTGGCAGGATATGATTTAGGAATGAATGTTACTTATTTAGGACCTAGTGGTTCTCAAATGGGAAAAAAAGAAAGTATTAAAGATACAGCAAGAGTATTGGGAAGAATTTATGATGGTATTGAATACCGTGGTTTTAAACAAGAAATTGTTGAAGAACTTGCTAAATATTCAGGTGTTCCTACCTGGAATGGTTTGACAGAAGAATATCATCCAACTCAAATTCTTGCAGATTTATTAACGATTCAAGAACACAAAGGTCATTTAAAAGGAATCAAGATGGCATATCTAGGTGATGCTAGATATAACATGGGTAACTCATTAATGATTGGTGCTGCTAAGATGGGATTAGATTTTAGAGCAGTCGCACCAAAAGAGTTATGGCCAAATAAAGATTTAGTTAAAAAGTGTGAAGATGCTGCTAAATTAAGTGGAGGGGAAATCACTTTAACTGAAAGTGTTAGTGAAGGCGTTAAAGGGGTAGATGTCGTAGTTACAGATGTTTGGGTATCAATGGGAGAGGAAGATAGCGTCTGGGCTGAAAGAATAAAATTACTAGAGCCATATCAAGTTAACGCTAATGTTATGAAGTTAGCAGATAGTGATGCTATCTTTATGCATTGTCTTCCTTCATTCCACAATATTGACACAAAGATTGGTAAAGAAATTTATGATAAATTTGGCTTAAATGGGCTAGAAGTTAGTGAAGAAGTTTTTGAAGGGAAGCAATCAGTTGTTTTTGATGAAGCAGAAAATAGACTTCATACAATTAAGGCAGTTATTTATGCCACAATGAAAGAATAATGAAAAAGATTGTTATTGCATTAGGTGGTAATGCACTAGGAGAAACTCCTAGCAAACAAAAAGAAATAGTGGCTAGTGTAGCTAAACAAATTGTACCGATTATTTCTAAAGGCTATCAAGTTATTTTAAGTCACGGTAATGGTCCTCAAGTAGGGTTAATTAATTTAGCGTTTTTTGAGGGTAATAAACATAATGATAAAGTTTATGAAATGCCATTTAGTGAATGCGGTGCGATGAGTGAGGGGTACATTGGATATCATTTACAAAACGCTTTGCAAAATGAATTAAATAAACAAGGAATTAACAAAAGTGTTGTAAGTGTTATTAGTGAAGTAGAAGTAGATAAAAATGATGAAGCTTTTAAAAATCCAACTAAACCAATAGGAGGATTTTATAGCAAAGAAGAAACACTAAAGCTTGAAGGTAATTTTAAAGAAGATTCAGGTAGAGGATATAGAAAAGTTGTTGCTTCACCAAAACCTATAAAAGTCTTACAACAAGATGCTATTTCTAATCTGATTAATAATGGATTTATTGTTATCTCTTGTGGAGGTGGCGGGATTCCAGTTATTAATAACAATGGTAAGTATGAAGGAATTGATGCGGTTATTGATAAAGATTTTGCGGCAGCAAAACTTGCTAATGATATTGAAGCAGATATTCTTTTAATTCTTACTGCGGTAAATGAAGTCAAAATTAACTTTAATAAAGAAAATGAAAAAGCTATTTTTAAAGCTAGTGTTCAAGAAATGATTCAATACAATAAACAAGGGCATTTTGCTAGCGGTAGCATGAAACCAAAAGTAGAGGCATGTATTAATTTTGTTAATAAAGCTAATAGATTAGCAATTATTACTTCAATAGAAAAAGCTAATGATGCATTAGATGGCGTAGCAGGAACTATTATCAGTTTAGGGTAAAAAATATGGATAAATTATTTGAAATTAAAAATGGCGATGTTATTTATAATAACTACAATTTAAAAGATTTAGCAATTAAGTATGGAACACCTTTAAAAATTACTTTTTTAGATGTAATTAAAAACCGTGTTAGCACTTTAAAGTCTGTTTTTGATCAAGCAATTAAAGAACTAAATTATAATGGCAAATTTATTTATTTAAATGCAAATAAAGCTAATTATGGATTAGAAGAAATTAGTTGCAGTTTTAAAGTTAGTGATGGTTTAGAAACATCAAGTTATTATGATTTAGTTTTTAGCCATGATTTATTTAAAAAACATCCAGAGTTTAAGAATAAATATCTAGTTTGTAATGGTTATAAATTGACTGATTATTTAGAAGAAATAGTAGATATTAAAAATGAAGGTTACAATATCATTAACATTATTGATTCTATTGAGGAATATGAATATTTAAAAACTAAAAACATTGATTTAAAAGTAGGGTTAAGAATTCATATTCAAAGCTTGTATCCAGAAGAAGAAGGTGCAGTTGAAAACGATAGATTTGGCCTAAATAATCAAGAGTTTGAATACATTATTAATGACATTAAAAACACTAAATTAGTTTTAAATACAATTCATTTTCATCAAAGAGGATTTGATTATGAAGAAGATAAATTTAGTGAAAACTTTGAAAAGGTTTTTAATAATTATTACGTAAAAGCAGCAAAAAAATATAACAGCGTTATTAACTTTGATATGGGAGGAGGAACGCCACTTCCTATTGATTATAATTTTGATTATAATTCTTGGGCAAAGTATGTGATTAAACTATTGCAAAATCTTGCTAAAAAATATGGGGTTAAAGAACCTAATTTAATTAGTGAAAATGGGAAGTATTCACAAAAGGATTCTACTGTAAACATTTATAAAGTTGTTGGTGAAAAACATACAGATAATGCCCCATGGTTATTTGTTGATGGAAGTCTATTAATTGCACTTCCAGAGATGTATGCTTTAGGAGAACCAGTATTGGTAACACAAATTAATGATTTAGATAAGAAAACTAGAGAGGTAAAACTAGGGGGAATAACTTGCGATTGTGATGATGTTTTTCCTCTTGATAGAACTAAAAACTTTGAAATAGCAGATACTAGTAATGATCACTATATTGGTCTAATAGGTACAGGATCATATCAAAATAGTATGAATGGTAAAGGTGGAGTGCACCATTGCTTACTTCCAGAAGAAAAAGATATAATTATCTATACTAATAGTGAAGGTAGGGTAGTGGAAGAAGTTCGCCATAACTTACAATCTATTAGTGATATTTATAAACTTATAAATTTTAATAAATAAGAGGGAAGCCTCTTTATTGAGGTATAGCCAAGCGGTAAGGCAGTGGATTCTGACTCCACCATTACGTTGGTTCGAATCCAACTACCTCAGCCATAAATTTTATGATTGGAGAAAAGAATGAAACTATTTTTATCAGAAGAAAAAACAAATCTAGGAAGGCAACGTGAAATAGACTACGCTAAAGTAATTGCTATTGTTTTCATGGTGCTTATTCATGTGTGGGAAGAATTATCGTATTTTGATTGCTTCGAAACCGTCCCAACTGGATTTTGGCATAATCTATTGCAATTTGGCGCAGGGCCACTAGCAGCACCGCTTTTTATGTTTGCAATGGGTGTTGGCATATGCTTATCAAGTCATCGTTCTCCAAAAGAATTTGCTAAACGTGGTGTGATGCTATTTATCATAGGTTATTTATTGAACTTTTGTCGTAATGGGATATATTATGCAATTTATTATTGGACACAAGGAGAATGGGATATACCTGAATTAATTTATCAATCTTTTAATGGCGATATTCTACATTTTGCTGGATTAACTTTTTTGCTTGTAGCCTTGTTTAAAAAAATCAAAATGCCTGTACTTACAATGGGAGGCGTTGCTATAATAATGCAGATTGCAGGATGGCTACTTTCAAAGTATGTTCCAGTTAGTGGAACGTTAAGCTATGTTGTTGGTCATTTCTATTATGCTGAAAAATGTTGTTTTCCACTCTTGCAGTGGTTTATATTTCCAGTGGCAGGTATTATCTTTGCTAAATACTTGCGACACGTTACAGATAAAGATAAATTCTATCGCTTAATATTAGCAACAGCTTCAATACTTCTTATTGGACTATGTTTTGCACTAAGTTTTATAGGATACGATATTAGAAACTTATACATGCTTGCAAATGATATCTATTATCAACAAGAATTCTTCCATAGTTTATTCTCGATTTTGGTGGTTCTTATTGAACTTGCATTACTCTATTTTATCACTAAGAAAATCAAGGTGAGGGCAATAAATAATACAGTTGAATATGTATCATCTAACCTCAATCATATCTATATTATTCAGTGGTTACTTGTAGGTAGTGCAACATTTGTTGTTATGATGTTAGATATCGCAGATTTAAATGCTGCTAGTAGTTTAATATTAGGGTTTGTATTTGTTATTCTATCTGTGCTTATTTCTAAGTTATATGATAAGGTTATAATAAAAAACAAAAAATAAGAATGAACGTTTACATTTAAATATAAAAGATATATGGAAATCCTTAAAGGATTTCCTTTTTTATGTTTTTGTTATATAATTTTAATGAAAGTTGGTTTTAATATGGCAAAAATTGAAAAGAGTCTATTAAAGTTTCAAAAGTATTTAAGTAAGAAGGGTTTTAATGAAATTAAAACTTATTTAAAAGATGACTGTTTAGTTTTAGAAGGTGAACTTAAAAACTATGAAGATATAGTTTCTATTGGGTTAACTGCTGCTAAGACTAAAGCGTTTTATGGAATTATCAATAATATTAAATTAAAAGGGTTTAAAGAACCACCTATGAGAATTTCTTCTATTAAAGATAAAAAATACGACGGCACTAAGTGCGATGTATTAGTTATTGGAGGAGGAATTGTTGGTTGTGCCATTTTAAGAGAACTAAGTAAATATGAAGACGTTAATACATTTTTAGTTGAGAAAGAAAGCGATGTCGCACTTCAAGCAAGTTCAAGAAATGATGGCAATATTCATGTTGGTATAGATTTACATAAGGGTAGTAAAAAACTTGATTATCTATCTAGAGCAGTACCAATTTATCCTAGACTTGCTAAAGAGTTAAAAGTACCATATAAAAAATATGGTCAACTTATTGCTTTTGATAATCCTTTGTATAGTGTTGCTAGGATCTATTTATCTTTTAAAGTAAAGAAAAATGGCATTAAAGAATATAAGTGGCTAAATAGAAAACAAATCCATGAATTAGAGCCTAATATTGCTGATAAAGTTTGCTGTGGGGCATTTTTTGGAACAGGTGCTGTAGTTTCTCCTTATGGAATGAGTATTGCACTAGCAGAATCTGCTATTAATAATGGAGCTAAAGTATTACTAAATTGTGCAGTTACTTCAATGTCGGTTAAAGATAACAAAATTGAAGTAGTTCATACTAATAGAGGAGATATTTATCCTAGCGTAGTTATTAATGCAGCTGGGGTTTTCTCAGATAAAATAGCAGAGATGGCTAATGATAGATTCTTTACTATTCATCCAAGAAAGGGAACTAATTCAATATTAGATAAAAAAGCAGCAAGTAAGTTATCAACAACTTCTTGTGCAATTATAAAATTACATAATGATGTATCGACTAAACACTCTAAAGGTGGAGGCACTGTTTTAACTGCGGATGATAATCCTTTAGTTGGACCTACTGCAGATGAAATACCATTACGTGAAGATTTCACAGTAGAACGTCATTCTATTGATGAACAATTTAATAAACATATTCACAATATGCCAAAACTAAATAAGCAAGATATCATTACTTATTTTTCTGGCATAAGAGCAGCAACTTATGAAGAAGATTTTGTGGTAGAAAAAGGTAAGTGGACAAAAAATATTGTTCATGCTGCTGGTATTCAATCTCCAGGGATTACAGCAGCTCCTTCCATTGCAAAAGATGTTGCTAAATGGAGTGTTGAATTGCTTGATAGAAAAATAAAAAAGAAAACTAATTTTATTCATGGTAGGACTACTAACTATCCTATTAATAAATTAGATGATAAAACTCGTAACGATTTAATTAAAAAGAATCCAGATTATGGTCAAATTGTATGCCGTTGTGAAGAAATCTCAAAAGGCGAAATACTAGATTGTTTGCGTGGTCCAATGGAGATAAATAGTATGGATGCTATTAAGCGTAGAGTAAGAGCAGGCATGGGACGTTGCCAAGGAGGATTTTGTTCTCCTTTAGTCCTACAAATTATGAAAGAAGAATTAAAACTAGACTATTGCGATATTACTAAGAAAGGCGAAGGTAAAGTGCTAGTTAGTGATATTAAGGCTGGTGATCATAATGCTTAGTAAATATAAAGTTATTGTCATTGGTGGTGGCCCTGGTGGACTTGCCGCAGCAACTAGTGCTAGCAAGAATAAAGCAAGTGTTTTATTAATTGAAAGAGAAGCTAAACTTGGCGGTATCTTAAAACAATGTATTCATGATGGTTTTGGTTTAACTAGATTTAAAGAAAAATTAAGTGGGCCAGAATATGCGCAAAAAGAAATAGATGTTTTAAGTAAATATCCAATCGATGTATCGCTTTTAACTTTTGTTACTAAGATTGAAAAGGTTAAAGATGGATTTAGACTTCATCTAGTAACTAGACAAGGTATTAAACTTGTGAGAGCAGAAAAATTAATACTTGCAACAGGGTGTCGAGAAAGAACTTCAAAACAAGTACTAATTACTGGAACTAATCCTAGTGGAGTATTAAGTGCAGGTACAGCCCAATATTACATTAATATTTTAGGTAAGATGCCAACTAAGAAATGTGTAATTTTAGGTAGTGGTGATATTGGAATGATCATGGCTAGAAGAATTAGCCTTGAAGGAGGAAAAGTTTTAGGAGTATACGAAGTAATGCCTACTCCAAGTGGACTTACAAGAAATATGGTTCAATGTTTGCAAGACTATAATATTCCACTTTATTTATCTACGACTGTTACTAGAGTTTTTGGTGAAGATAGACTAGAAGCTGTAGAAGTTGCTAAAGTTGATAAAAATCTAAACATTATCAAGGGGAGCGAGAAGATTATTAAGTGCGATGCTTTAATCTTGTCGGTTGGTTTAATTCCTGAAAATGAATTAGCAAGTAGCATAGGGGTTGAATTAAATTCTGCTACTAAAGGTCCTAAAGTTGATCAAAGTTTAGAGACAACAATAAAAGGAATTTATTCATGCGGTAATGCTCTTCATGTTTCTGATCTAGCCGATTATGTTTCTGAATCAGGTGAAATAGCAGGATACAATGCCGCAACAAATAAAAAAGAAGATTTAGATATGATTGAGATAGTTCTGGATAAAAATATTTCTTATACAGTCCCAACATATTTAAATAAAAATAGAGAATTAAAAACAGTGATGTATTTTAGAGTTAAGAGTGAAATGAAAAATAAAACATTGCATGTTCGTATCGATGATAAAGAGGTATTAAAACGTAAATATATGACGCTAAGACCTCCAGAAATGCAAAGAATTGTCTTAGATTTAACTAGAGATGATTTTAAAAAGTTACATCTAACTTTGGAGGATGAATAAATGAAACATAATTTTATTTGTGTTATGTGTCCTAATGGATGTAACTTAACAATTGATGATAAAACTAAAAAGGTTAGTGGAAACACTTGTCCAAAAGGAATTGAGTTTGCTTTGCAAGAATTAATCGCTCCTAAAAGAGGAGTATCGAGTTTAGTAAAAACAAAGTTTAAAGATATCCCGGTAGTTAGCGTAAGAACTAAAGGAGATATTGATAAGAAGTTAATTTTTCCTTTAATGGAAGACTTAAGTAAAATCGTTATCAATAAGAGACTTAAAATTGGTAGCGTTATTATTAAAAATTACAAAGATAGTGGTGTAGACATTATCACAACCAAAGGTATGGAGGAGAACTAATATGAAAAACCCATTAATTCTAACATTCGACTGTGGCACCCAATCATCAAGAGCATTGCTTGTTGATAAGAAAGGAAACATTGTTGCAAAAGTTCAACAAAAATTCGAACCTTATTATTCAAGTAAACCTGGTTATGCTGAACAAAAACCAGAGGTTTATTTAAATGCTTTAAAGTATTGCGGAAAAGAAATCATTAAGCAAAATAAGAATTTGGTCAAAGATATCATTGGTGTTACTTCAACAACAATTAGAGATACTTGGACAATCGTTGATAAAGATTTTAAACCATTAAGAGACTTTATTGTTTGGCTAGACCAAAGAGAAGCTGAATGCAAAAAACCACTTCCTGCAAAATCAAAACTTGCTTTCACATTAGTAGGAATGCTAGAAGCACTTGAAGATCAAAGAAAAATTTCTCACTGCAACTGGATTTATGAAAATGAGAAAGATTTAATGGATAAAGCTTATAAGTTTATAGGTTATTCAACATATGTTAGTCATTATCTAACTGGCGAAGAAAAAGACAGTAGTGCTTCCCAAGTTGGTCACGTTCCATTTGATTATAAGAATAAGTGTTGGAAAAAAGAAAACGATATTCAATATCCAGTTTTCTATGTTCCTCATGATAAATTAATTGATTTAGTAGACCCAGGAGAAATCATAGGTTATATTACTAAACAAGTAGAAAAAGACACTGGTATTCCTGCTGGACTTCCTGTTATTGCAACAGGAGCAGATAAAGAATGTGAAACACTAGGTTTAGGTGTTTATAATAATGATATGGCAGCTTTATCATTTGGAACAGCAGCAACAGTGCAAATGTCATTTGATAGTTTTGTTACACCAGAAAACTTATTACCTGCTTATCCTGGCGCAGTTAAAGAAGTTTACAATCCAGAAGTACAAGTTTATAGAGGCTACTGGATGGTAACTTGGTTTAAAAACGAATTTGCTCATCGTGAAGCAGAAATAGCTAAAAAAGAGCATATTTCACCTGAAGAAGTATTAAATAGAGTTTTAAAAGTAGTTCCACCAGGAAGCGAAGGATTAATGCTTCAACCATATTGGTCACCATTATTAAAACTTCCTGAAGCTAAGGGATGTATGATTGGTTTTAATAGTGATCATACTCGTGCCCATATTTATAAGGCGATTATTGAAGGTATTGGTTATGGTTTACTTGATGGATTAAGAGGCTTAGAAAAAAGAAGTGGCGTTAAAGCAACTTCAATTGCAGTAGCAGGTGGAGGATCTCAATCCGATGAAATCTTACAAATAACTGCAGATATGTTTGGTGTTCCAGTAAAGCGTATTCAAACATTTGAAGCATGTGGTGTTGGTAGTAGTATGGTGGCATTCATTGCTTTAAAAGAATTTAAAGATACTAGTGATGCAATTAAACACATGGTTCATTACCAAAAAGATTTCAAACCAGATATGAAAGTACATCAAATTTATGATGATTTATACAATGAAATTTATGTTAATATCTATGATTCTTTAAAACCTTTATATAAGAAATTAAGAGGGATTAATAATAGGCACAAATTAGTAAAAGGAGTTAATTAATATGTCAAAACCATACAAAGGATTCGAACCGAAGTGGTTTGATGAGGATTTTGCTAATGATTCTTATCGTTCCATTTTCAAATGGGGAGAGAAAAGACAAATTAAAGCACCTAATGAACATCTTTATACAATCATGAAAGATATCTTTAAATTAGATGATGATTATTTTAAGAAATATGATGTTGATTTAGGACTTGATAAGGTTTCTTTTAATCAACCTATTTCATTAACTGATAAAGATATAAATTATTTTAAAAAGATTGTTGGTGAAAAATATGTTCGCACTGATGATTATGCGCGTTTAAGTGTTGCCTATGGTAAAACAATGTATGATGTTTTACGTTTACGTAAGAAAATAATTGAAAATTTACCAGATGCTGTCATTTATCCTAGCAAGCGTGAACAAATAGAAAAAATAGTAGCTTATTGTGCTAAACACAAAATCCCAGTCTATGTTTATGGGGGAGGAAGTAGCGTAACTAGAGGAGTAGAATGTGTAAAACATGGTATCTCACTAGATATGAGACTTCGTTATAATAAAGTTATTAGTTTTAATGAAGTAGATCAAACGATTACGGTTCAAACAGGTATGAGTGGTCCTAAGCTTGAAGAAACATTAAACAATGCCGAAAAATTATTTAAAGCTAAAAGAGCATATACTTGTGGTCATTTTCCTCAATCATTTGAATACTCAAGTGTTGGAGGATGGGTAGTTACTCGCGGTGCAGGACAAAATTCAACTTATTATGGGAAGATTGAAGATATCGTCTTATCCCAAAAATATGCAACACCTATAGGTAATATCGTTACATCAAATTATCCTAGAGAAGCTACAGGACCATCACTAAATCAAATTATGATGGGTAGTGAAGGAACATTTGGTGTTCTAACAGAAGTTACTTTAAGAGTATTTAGACTTACAGATAAGAATAGAGTAAGATTCTCATATATGTTTAAGAATTGGTCTAGTGCCATGGAGGCCGCTAGAGAAATGATGCAATGTGAAGCTGGCTTTGCTTCAGTATTTAGATTATCTGACCCAGAGGAAACTGATGTCATGATGAGACTATATGGAGTAGATGAATCTCCATTAGCACCATTACTATCAAAACTAGGTTATAAAGATGGTGAAAAATGCTTATTCTTAGGATTTAGTGAAGGTGAAAAAGGTTATTCTAAAAACGTAGCAAGAAATATTGCTAAAATTGCCCATAAATACGGTGCTTTATCACTAACTGGTGCTGTAACTAAATCATGGGAAAAAGGGCGTTTCAATGATCCATATTTAAGAGATACATTGCAAGACTTTGGTATCGTTACTGATACACTAGAATGTAGCGTTAACTGGTCAAATATGGAGAAGGTTCATAAGAGTGTTAGAAAGTATTGCCACTCTAGACCAAATACTGTTGTTACAACTCATATGTCTCACGTTTATCCTCAAGGAGCAAACTTATACTTCATTTTTATCACTAAAATGGATGATGTTAATGATTATCTTTCATACCATAGCGGAATACTAGATGCCATTCAAAAAAGTGGAGCAAGTATGTCTCACCATCATGGTATAGGTAAGATGTTTGGTCCATGGCTTGAGGGATCTATTGGTTCATTAGAATATGAAACATTCAAAGTTTTAAAGAATCACTTTGATCCAGATAATATTATGAATCCAGGAGGAACATTAGGATTAGATACTCCTAAATCTAAGAAGAAATTCTTGAAAAAATAAATAGTTATTAAAAAAACGTAACTGCTTAAAATTTAGGCTCTGTCAAATTGTCTGGGGTTTTATGGGGCCATAAAAAACAATAAGATGTCAAATCTAATGGGGTGGCTAGATATACTATAGTCACCTTTTTTTAGCGAGAAAAATCACGATATCCATAACTAATATTTATTAATGGT
>JAZRXY010000032.1:0-12471 GCA_045600465.1 Bacilli bacterium | reverse complement strand
AAACGGTGTCACATTCCCACTATTTGTCTGGTTAAGTGCTGGTATCGTTAACTTCTTCGTACCATCAGGTGGAGGACAATGGAACGTTCAAGGACCTATCGTTGCTCCAGCTGCTGAACAAATTATCAACGAAGAAGCTGCACAAGGCTTACACAGATTATCAATGGGTAAGGCATTAATGGCAATTGCTTGGGGTGACTGCTGGACTAACTTAATCCAACCATTCTGGGCTCTACCAATGCTAGCTGTTGCTAAACTAACAGCAAGAGACATCATGGGCTACTGCGTAGTTTGCTTACTAGTCCTAGGTGCTATCATTGCTATTGGCTTGATTTTACCTCTATAATAATTAGTCGTAATTTCTTAATTAGCAAAACTATAACGGATACGTGTACATTAAGTTCGTTATAAAAATTAGTCTTGTAGAAGACTAAAATATAATGATTTTAGGCTCTAGTTTGCGACCTACACGAACTAGAGCTTAATCATATTTATACTATTTTATTAATCAAAATATTATTAATTCGAATTAATACTATTCATATAAGTCGACGGGCTTATATTTTTAGAAACATATTATTCCTTTAGACGTATTCTATTGAGAAATAATATTAATATTTAAATAAGGAGACTACAAAATGAGCAAAATTTATATTGTTGCTGCAAAGCGTACACCTGTTGGTGTTGCTCAAGGCACATTAAAAACAATTCCAGCACCAAAGCTAGGTGCTATCGCTGTTAAGGCTTGCTTAGACGAAATCAAATTAGATCCTAAGGAAGTCGGAGAAGTTATCATGGGTGAAATCTTCGTCGCAGGAGTCGGCGGAGGACCAGGAAGACAAACTTCAATCTATGCTGGTATTCCAGCAGAAATCTGTGGTTCTTCATGCAACATGCTATGTGCATCAGCTATGAAGGCAATTATCCACGGTTTCAACTGCATTAAAGCAGGTTACAAAGATGTTGTCGTTTGTGGTGGACAAGAATCAATGTCACGTTGCCCATACCTAATCCCAGCTGACAAAGCACGTTGGGGAGTCAAGATGGGTCAA
Source organism: Bacilli bacterium (assembly GCA_045600465.1). Classification (GTDB taxonomy): domain Bacteria; phylum Bacillota_I; class Bacilli_A; order RFN20; family UBA1709; genus JAZRXY01. The sequence goes on along the minus strand of JAZRXY010000032.1, from coordinate 11,419 downwards.
TGGAAAGTTGAAGACCACATGCTATATGATGGACTAACAGACGTCTTCAATAACTACCACATGGGTGTTACAGCAGAAAACGTTGTAAAACAATATGGTATCACACGTGAAGAAATGGATAAATTCGCATACAATTCACATATCAAAGCTGCAAAAGCACAAAAAGAAGGCAAATTCGCAGCTGAAATCGTTCCTGTCACAGTTAAGACAAAGAAGGGCGAAGTTGTTATGTCAGATGACGAAACAATTAACTATGCACCAGATCTAGAAAAGATGGCAAAAGTTCCTGCATGTTTTATCCCAGCTGATAAAGGTGGAACAATCACAGCAGCTACATCATCATCAATCAACGATGGTGCTTCAGCAGTTATCTTAATGAGCGAAGAAGCAGTTAAGAAATACAACGTCAAACCTCTAGCAGAATTAGTCGGTTGGGGTCAAGGCGGAGTCGATCCAAGCGTTATGGGTTTAGGCCCAATCGTTGCTTGCAGAGACGTCTTCAAAAATACAGGTATGAATATGAAGCAAATCGACCTAGTTGAATTAAACGAAGCATTTGCTGCACAATCAATCGCATGTATCAGAGATATCGCAAAAGACAATGGTTTAACATATGATGAACTATACGCAAAGACAAACGTCGATGGCGGTGCTATCGCATTAGGTCACGCTGTTGGTAACTCAGGTTGTAGAATCGTTGTTACTCTAATTCACGCTCTAAGAAGATACAACAAAGAATATGGTCTAGCATCATTATGTATCGGTGGCGGAATGGGTACAGCAGTTATCGTTAGAAACTGTGATTTCAGCAAGTAATTTGTTAAATTATTAAACACCAAAAAGTCTCTAGTTCTGCTAGAGGCTTTTTTGTTGCAAAATACAAATTAAATATTTAAAATAAAAGTAGTGATTTCGGGGATGGTATTTATGAAAAATAAGATTATCGATAAAGAGAAATGTAAAGCATTATTTCATGATGGACAAACTATTATGGTTGGTAGTTTTCTAGCCAAAGGTTGTTCTAAAATTGTAATTGATGCTTTGGTTGAGTCTAATGCCAAGAATTTGACAATAATGTGTGGCGATGGAGGAATTGCTCCTAAATATGATAAAAATGGCAATCTTATTCAAGATCGTTTAGGAATTGCTAGATTAATTCATAACAATCAAGTTAAAACTCTTTATGCTACTCATATTGGATTTAATCCAGAAGTAGGTCAAAAAATGAATGATGGTAGTTTGGAAGTTATTTTAGTTCCGCAAGGCACTTTCTCTGAGGTAATTAGAGCAGGAGGAGCAGGACTAGGTGGCGTTATTACCCCTACGGGAGTAGCTACTTTAGTTGAAAAAGATAAAAGACAAACTTATCGCACTATCACTTTAACTAAGAAAAAATACTTAATAGCTAAACCATTACATGCCGATATAGCTATAATTCATGGATATATTGTTGATGAAATCGGTAATGTCTACTATGAAGCGACATCTAGAAACTTTAACCCAATGATGGCTACCGCAGCAGACACAGTTATTGTTGGTGCTGATAATATTGTTAAAAGAGGAAAGATTAATGGCAATAATATCGTTACGCCAGGTGTTTTAGTAGATTATATCCTCCAAGAAGAAAATTAAGATTATAAGTCCTTGTTACAAAGCAAGGGCTTTTTAATTTCTTTACAATATTTAATTATTTAACTATAATAATTAAATGTAAGGGCTATCATGTCATATTTACATGTTAAAAAGGGGTCAAAATTATGGAAGAAAGAAAAGGCCGAGCTACCATTTATGAGGTTGCTAAAAAAGCAAATGTTTCGCTAGCAACTGTATCACGAGTTATCAATGGAAAAGGTAACGTAAATGAAGAGACGGCAAAATTAGTTAGAGACGCAATTGATGAATTAGGCTATATCCCTAGTGGAGTGGCTCAAGGGCTTGCAACATCAACAACAACAAACATTGGTATTTTTTTACCATCACCAAACTATGTTTACATCAACAAGATTTTATCTGGTATGATGGATGTTTGTAAGATTTATGGGTATCGACCATTATTATTTACTTACGAAGATGTTAGTGATGCTGAAAGAGCAATTGACAGTGTTATTGCTTCTAGAGTAGAAGGGATCGTTGTATACAATTCCCAACTTGAAGAAGAAGATGTTGAAAAGTTTGCAAAGATATCTTTACCAACCGTTATAATAGGTAGTGATAAATTAATGGATACAAATGGACTTGTCGATGCAGACTATCGTAGTTCACTTGCCAAATTTGTAAAAGCAGAAATTCAAAATGGCATCAAAGAAATTGTCTTCCTAAAAGATCCTAACAAAGATTGGCATGTTACAAATGGCTATGAAGATACACTTATTGAAGAAACTAAAGATAAAAATGTAACACTAAAAGAGGTAGAAATTAACGACTCCTATACTTCTATCTACGAACATTACATTGAGGAATTTAAAAAGCACAAACCTAATCATGAGTTATTTATTACAACCCGTGATTCATTAGGTCATGCAATTTTGAATGCTGGTCAAGATTTAGGTTATAATTGCCCAGATGATTTTGAGGTAATGGGTGTTATTGGTACAAAAGATAGTGTTAAATCAAGACCTCAACTATCTAGTATTAAGGCCGACTTATATGAAGTTGGTAGTATAGCAATGAGAATGTTAACAAAAATGTTAAAAGATGAAATGAAACAAAAGGAATTCATCTTTACAAGTGAATATGTTAAAAGAGGATCTACCAAGATCTAACGAAGGGAAGATATTATGAATGTTATTGAAGAACTAGAATGGCGTGGGATGATTAAAGACGTCACAAGTAAAGAAGTATTAGAAAAATTAATCAAAGAAAAAGCACCAATTTATTGTGGTTTCGACCCAACAGCAAAATCATTACATCTAGGGCATTTAGTTCCAATTCTTGTTTTAACTAGATTCCAACAAGCAGGTCATAAAATTATTCCTGTAGTTGGCGGTGGAACAGGTCTAGTAGGCGATCCATCTGGAAGAAATACAGAAAGAAAACTTTTAACTCTTGAAACATCTTTAGACAATGCTAAAGGATTAAAAGCTCAACTATCAAGATTCCTAGATTTCAGTGATGAATCAAAAACAAAGATGGTAAATAACTATGATTGGTTATCAAAATTAAATGTTATTGAATTCTTAAGAGATTACGGCAAACATTTTCCAATCAATTATTTACTTGCTAAAGATACAATTGCTTCTAGGCTAGAAACAGGACTATCATTTACTGAATTCTCATATACTTTAATCCAAGCAATTGACTTCTATCAATTATATAAAAATGAAGGTTGTAGAATTCAGTTAGGCGGTAGTGACCAATGGGGTAATATTACATCGGGTACTGAACTAATTAGAAAGAAAACAGGAGATACAGATGTTTGTGGAATCACACTAACATTAATCACTAAAGCAGATGGAACTAAATTTGGGAAATCAACTGGAGGAGCATTCTTTTTAGATGCTGAGATGACTCCACCATATAGTATTTATCAATATTTTTTAAATACAAGTGACCAAGATGTTATCCATTATCTAAAAGTCTTCACATTCTTAACAAAAGAAGAAATTGAAGAATATGCTAAAAAGGCTCAAGAAGCTCCACATCTAAGAGAAGCTCAAAAGCGTTTGGCAGCAGAAATGATTAAGTTCATTCATGGCGAAGAAACATTAAAAGAAGTCACTATGATGTCTGAAGCATTATTTGGTGGCAACATTAAAGGCTTATCACTAAGTCAACTTCAACAATGTCTAGATGGAGTTTTAAGTGCTAAGATTGATGCAGGATGCAATATTGTTGATGCATTAGTTAATGTAAAAGCGGCTTCCTCAAAAAGAGAAGCAAGAGAATTACTTGCTAAAGGAACTTACAGCGTTAATGGTGAAAAAGTTAGCGATTTAGAATACAATTTAACAAAAGAAAATGCAATTGAAGGAAAGATGTTTGTCATTAGAAGAGGTAAGAAAAATTACTTCATTTGCGAATTAAACTAAAGCTGAATGACCATTCAGCTTTTTTATATCAATTGATTTTATCTATAAAAAAATGTTATAATAGCGATGGGGTGAGGAATATGGATATAAAACAAATTACTTACTTTGTCGAAGTCGCAAATCATAAGTCATATTCATTGGCTGCTAATAAACTAGGTATTACGCAACCTGCTTTAAGTGCTGCCATTAAAAAATTGGAACAAGAATTTAATGTAAAACTATTTTCCTATAACAATAAACAGTTAGTTCTTACCGAAATGGGCAAAGAATTTTTGAATAATACTCGTAAGTTACTTCAAGATTATGAAGCCCTAGTTATTGGAATGAATGATATAGTTTCTTCTAATATTGGTAAGATTAAAATTGGGGTTCCTGTGGTTGTAAGTAGCGTTTATTTTAGTTCACTTTTTTCAACATTTAAAAAGAAGTACCCTAAGATTGAATTTTCTATTATTGAAGAGGGAAGTTTAAAACTTGCCTCAATGGTTGAAATGGGTGATATCGATTGCGCCTTAGTGGTAGAGCCAATTGATTTAGTCAAATTTGATGTTCACGAAGAGCTTAAATCGCATTATGTAATAGCAATGTCAAAAGAAAATCCTTTGTCAGAAAAAGATGAAATTTCATTTGAAAAATTAAGAAATGAAATATTTGCGTGTTTTAACAATCAATATGCCGTTAATAAATGCTTAATGGATAATTGTGAAAAGTGTGGATTTACTCCTAATGTAATAGCGTATTCTAGTCAATGGGATTTTATGATGTCATTAGTTTTATCAAATCAAGCAATATGTATGCTACCTAAACCATTAGTAGAACGATATGAAAACAAAAAAGTTAAATTAATGGAAATAGTTGGTGGCAGTAATAACTGGAATGTTTGCTTAATTACTAAGAAAGGACAATACCTATCTAGATCAACTAGATTATTTATTGATCACGTTAAACGTAGTAGTAAAAATGATTAAAAAAAGGAGTTCAATTGAACTCCTTTTGATTACTAAACTAATCTGTTGTAGTATTCGACGATTAGTGATTGGTCGATTTCTTTATTTAGTTCGCTGTGTTCAGGTTTTCTAACAAAGACACCTTCTAGTTTTTCCTTATCAAATGTAATGTAAGGTACTAGGTTTGGTGCAACTTCTAGAGCTTCCTTAATAACTTTTAAACCTTGTGAAGATTCTTTAACAGAAATCTTGCTTCCAGGTTCTACTAAATATGATGGGATATCAACTTTCTTGCCATTGACTAGAATGTGACCATGGTTAACAAGTTGTCTTGCTCCACGTCTAGTTCTTGCCATACCCATTCTGAATACGATGTTGTCTAATCTTGATTCTAGGATACCTGCAAATTGATCACCAGCAACACCACCCATACTCTTTGCGATAACGAATAGTCTTCTGAATTGTCTTTCGCTGACTCCATACATCATTCTTACTTTTTGCTTTTCAGCTAATTGTTTGCCATATTCTGTTTGTTTCTTCTTACGATCTGGCTTTGGCTTTCCAGGTGCGTAATCACGCTTAGCAATTTCACGACCAGTTTCTAGTGTTGAGAAACTTAATCTTCTTGAAACTTTCCAAGCAGGTCCTGTGTAACGTGACATAATAAATCCTCCTAAGTACGTTTTGTTTGCAAAACAATAATCTTAGCGTAAATCCTTTCCTTCGGGTGTTAACATAAGATATTTCACCTTTTAGCTAAGGTTACTTTAAGCCTTTTGTTGTTAACGTCAGACAAGTAATATTTACGTGCTTCTTATTATTCGTGCCTTATAATAATATATTATTTATAGAATTTTGTCAAATATTGAAAATATTATATAATATCTTTAGATATTATTGTATACTATGATATAATAAATAAGCGAGGTGTTAAGATGATGTTATTCGCTGAACTAGTGATTAAAGGATGGATAATTGCATTAATAGCAGCAGTTGTAATAGCTATTATTGTTTTGTATATCATTTTTGGTAAAGGGAAACGCCTTAATAAAGAAGTTGATTTTGTTGAAAGCAGATTAGATGCTGTCAATTTGCTAGATATTAAAGAAAAAATAGCAAAACTAGAAGTCATTGGTAGAAACAATATTGTTTTTGCTAATGTTTATAGTGAATATCAAGGTGAATTTGAAGCTAATGAAGAATATAAGACAGCAGAGATTAATCCTGATATTGATAAAGTAAAACTAGAAATTAAGGAAAAGAAATATGATTTAGCAAGAGAACTATTAGATAACATCAACTCTAAAGCAGAAATTTATGAAGAAAAAGTCGAAAAGATTAGAACTAGACTAGAAGAAATTCTTCAACAAGAAGTGGATACTAAATCATATGAAACAAAGGTTAGAGAATTATTTAGTGGTTATAAAGAGTTATACCGTAGCATGAAAGATGATGTTTCTACTTTTGCTAACCAATTAGAAACAAGAGAGAACGATATTGATAATTTATTCCTAGGGTATAAATCCAATGTTGATGATGGAAGATTTGAAGATGCCAAGGAAACTCTTCAAGCAATTGAAAAACAAACAAATGAAGCAACAGCATATTTAAATGAAAATAGAGATGCAATTGTTAGAGTAACAAAAGATTTGCCAGCTCGTTTAAATGAATTAATTGCAACATACAATTCAATGCTAAAAGAAGGCTATCCATTATATAACTTAAATATGGGAGGTAGCGTTAATAATCTATCAGCAAGACTTTCTAATCTTGTTTCTAGACTACGTGTATTTAATCCAGATGGGATTATTGTAGATAGTGAGACACTAGCTGCTGATATTGAAAAACTTTCCTCAAAATTAGGGATGGAGCGAGATTGTAGAATAGAATTCGATACAACTTATAACTCTTGTTATAATGATGCGGTAGAAATTGAGAGAAATCACACTAAGAATATTAGAGAATTAGCTGAGTTAAGAAATTACTATAAAATTGATGATGAAACTAACGCTAAAGCTAATAATGTTAGAATAGAAGTTAATAAGCTTAAGGATATTAAAAAAGACCTTGATGAAGTAACACTTGGTAGACAACAACCTTATTCGTATCGTGTAATAAAGATTAGAGAGTTAAGTGAACAAATTAACACAGTAAAAGCCCGCATGGAAGAGTATCGTAATGCCTTCATCTTTATGAAAGATGTTACTGAAAAAGCTTATAATCAAATCTATGACACTTACAAAGAAATCAAAGGTTTACAACTAGATGTTAGAAACTCTAAGCATTCTGTTTTAATGAGCAAATATAACAATGAATTCAATAGATGCTATCGACTAATTGAAACATTAGATCAAGCAATTCATGATGCACCAATTGATGTTCAAATCGTTAAAAGTAATTCATTGGAATTAACGCAATTATCAGAAGAATTAAGAAATCAAATTCAAAAAGAACTTGCTAATAAAAAGGTTGCTGAAAACATTATCATGTATTCAAATGCATATCGTTCAAGTTTTGCTGATGTTGCTAATGCATTAACCAAAGCTGAGACAGCCTACTTTAATGGAGATTTTGAAGAAGCAATTGAAATCACCGATAGAGTAGTACAAGATAAATTCCAATTCCCAGAAGAATTACGCCATAATATTGAAGAGTAGGTGATTTCTATGGTCTTTCTAGATTACGCCTCAACAACACCAGTTGATAAAGAAATTCAAGATTCTTATTTTGAACTAATAAATAAATATTTTGCCAATGCAGCCTCTAGCCATAAACTAGGGGTTGTTGTTGATTCTTTGCAAAATAGAGCAAGAGAGCAGATAGCTTCTTATTTTGGCGCTAATTCTAATAATGTAATCTTTACTAGTGGCGCAAGTGAAGCTAATAATTTAGCACTAAAGGGTGTTGCTTTTAATTATGCTAATAGAGGGAAACACATTATTACTTCTAGTATAGAACATAAAAGTGTTCTTGAAACATGCAAACAATTAGAAACAATATTTGGATATAGTGTTACTTATCTAGATCCTAATAGTGATGGAGTAATTAGTTTAGCATCATTAAAATCCGCTTTAAAAGAAGATACTATTCTAGTTAGTTTAATGGCGGTTAATAATGAAATTGGAAGTATTAACAATATTAATGAACTAGCAAGTTATGTTAAAAATAACTCAAAGGCTTTTTTCCATTGTGATGCTACACAAGCAATTGGTAAGATTAATGTGAATTTTAGTAATGTTGATATGATTACTGTTTCTGCTCATAAAATTTATGGTTTTAAGGGTAGTGGTTGTTTAATTAAAAAAGATAATGTGACGCTTACTCCTTTGATTAATGGCGGAGGGCAAGAATTTGGTTATCGTAGTGGGACAGCTAACTGGCCAATTAATGTAATGCTAGCTAAAACGCTTAGACTAGCAATAGAATCAAAAGATAAAAACTATGAGCAAGTTAAAGCAATGCATGATGAAATTTATAATGTCTTAATTAACACTCCTAATGTGATGGTAAATTCACCAAAAGAAGGGTCACCTTACATCATTAATTTTGCCATTAAAAATAAACTAGCATCTACTATCGCTCAAGCTTTTGAAACATATGGAATATATATTTCAACAATCAGTGCTTGTTCAAGCCATAGCGGGGCTAAAAGTCATGTAGTAGCCAATACTTTTAAAGATGATAAAAGAGCAGAGTCAAGTGTGCGTCTAAGTTTATCGAAACTCACAACCAAGGAAGATGTTAAAGAATTTATTAATGCTTTTAATAAAATAGTAACAAGTTTAAAGGATGGTAATTAATATGAAGTTTCAATATATATTAATTAGATTTGGAGAATTAAATACCAAAGGAAAAAACAAGCAAAACTTTATTGATTTGTTATTTCGTAATATCAAAAAAAGATTAAAAAATTTCAATGTTAGTTTTATTAAGAGTCATGACCGTATTTATGTTGAGTTAAATGATGAAAATTATGAACCAATTCTTGCGGAATTAAAAGATGTAAGTGGCATCGCTAATATGTCATTAGTTATTAAAGTAGAAAGTGACATTGATGTCATTTGTGATAATGCTTTGAAACTTGCTAATAGTAAAGAAAAAGGAACGTTTAAAGTTGTCACTAGACGTAGCGATAAAACTTTTTCAATTCATAGCGATGAAGTTAATCGAAAAGTTGCGACCGTCATTTTAAAAAACACTGAACATAAAGTTGATGTTCATCATCCTGATTTCTATGTTGAAATTGAAATCAGAAATGAGGGAACATTTATCTTCTTTGATAAGATTAAAGGACTTGGTGGTTACCCATTAGGAATTGGTGGAAAATCACTAGTATTATTTAGTGGTGGAATCGATTCACCAGTCGCGGCATATTCGATGATGAAAAGAGGGGTAAGAGTGGAAGCTATTCACTTTGCATCACCTCCTTACACTAGCGAAGGCGCAAGGCAAAAAGTAATTGATTTACTTCGAATTTTAGCGCATAGTCAAGGGACAATACCTCTACACATTGTTTCTTTTACTAAACTACAAGAAGCAATCTACGATAATTGTGATGAAAGCTATGCAATTACCATCATGAGAAGAATGATGTATAGAATTGCCGAAAAAGTGGCAGATTTAAAGAATTGCAGTGTCTTAGCTAGCGGGGAAAGTATTGGACAAGTAGCAAGTCAAACACTTGAGTCAATGAGAACAATTAATGAAGTGGTTAAAATCCCAATGATTAGACCATTAGCAACATTAGATAAAAATGAAATAATTGAAATATCAAAGAAGATTCATACCTATGATATTTCAATTCTTCCATTCATTGATTGCTGTACAATATTTACACCAAAAAATCCAGTTACTAAACCAACTATTCATAAAGCAGTAGATTATGAAACTAGATTTGATTATGAAAGCCTAGTTAATGAATGTGTAGAAACAATTGAAACATTATATATTGATGAAAATTATTCTTCATGTAAAGAAGATGAACAATTCTTATAGTTTATTCCTATGGAAAGAATTGAAAAAATACTCTCATTGGAGTAGAATGAAGAATAGTTAAAATAAATATTATTTTAAGGGGGAAATAAATATGTCAAAAATTATGGCTGTTAATGCTGGTAGTTCTTCACTAAAGTTCCAATTATTTGAAATGCCTGAAGAAAAAGTTTTACTAGCAGGAACAATTGAAAAGATTGGTCTAGAACAATCAATCGTCACATTAAAATTCAACGGACAAAAAGTTGTTACAAATCCAGTTATTAAGGATCATGCAGCAGCAGTTCAAATTCTTCTAAAGGCTTTAATCGAAAACAAGATTGTTAAAGACTTGAAAGAAATCAATGGTGTTGGTCACCGTGTAGTTCACGGCGGAGAAAAATTTGCTCATTCAGTAGTCTTAGATGATAAAGTTGCTGAGACAGTAAAGCAAATCAGTGATCTAGCTCCATTACATAACCCAGCAAACTTAACAGGTTATGAAGCATTTAAAAAGGAACTTCCAGGTGTTGGTCACGTTGCAGTATTCGATACAGCATTCCACCAAACAATGCCTAAGGATAGATTCATGTATGCATTACCATATGAATACTATGAAAAATATGGAATTAGACGTTATGGATTCCATGGAACAAGCCATATGTTTGTTTCCCAACGTTGCTTAGAATTATTAAATAATCCAGCACACTCAAAGATTATCACATGCCATATTGGTAATGGTGCTTCACTAGCAGCAGTACTAGATGGAAAATGTATTGATACATCAATGGGCTTAACACCACTTGCAGGTGTTATGATGGGTACACGTTGTGGTGACATCGATCCAGCTATCGTTAAATTCATTTGCGATAAAGAAGGAAAGAGTGTTGCTGATGTTGATAACATCATGAACAAAAAATCAGGTTTACAAGGTATCTCAGGAGTTTCAAGCGATGCTAGAGATATTATGGAAGCTATGGAAAAAGGTAACGAAAGAGCGAAACTTGCTAGAGCAATGCACGTTAATACAGTTACAAACTTCATCGGTCAATACTACATCGCACTAGGCGGATGTGATGCAATGGTCTTCACAGCAGGCTTAGGTGAAAATGACGTAGCATTCCGTGAATTAGTTCTTGATAAGATTGCAGGTCCAATGGGAATTAAATATGATAAGAAACTTAACTCAACATTGCGTGGTGAAGAAGCATTAATCTCAACACCAGATTCAAAGGTTAAGGTTTATGTAATTCCTACAAACGAAGAAGTCATGATTGCTCGTGACACAGTTCGTTTACTAAATTTATAGTTTAGTTTATACTAAAGAGTCCTTTGCACTAGTCAATAAAAAGTAGACAGTTTAAAAAGAGACCCTAAAACCCCATGTCAGTTTTATACTGGTGTGGGGTTTTATATTGTAAACAATACATAGGTCGTTCATGATTGTAATAATTGATATATTTTCTTATCAGA
>JAZRXY010000031.1:0-17905 GCA_045600465.1 Bacilli bacterium | reverse complement strand
TGGTGTCTTAGGTAGGTTAGCTAATTTTCTTAGACCAGCATCAACTGCTGGAGTCTTTGCTAACATTGAACCTGTGACGACGACAAGAGCCATTTGCATTGAGAATGACAATAGGCCCCAGAATCCACCATACCATCCAGTGTAAATGACATCGACAATAGCTCTAATGACGTTAATGTCTTTGACAGTTGCAAAGTAGACGATCATAGTGAAAACCCAAATTACGATTGATAGGATAACAGCGAAGATAAATGCATCAGGCATCCATCTTTCAACGATTTTAACACAACCGCCGACAAAGCCATTACCTTTCTTTTGTTTCTTTTCTGCCATAATTTTTTCTCCCTTTTAATTATTTTTCTAATTGTGTGAGAACCAAGTTTTTAGTCTAACAAACTTGGCGATTGATAATAGTCATACCTTAATGGCAACATTAAGATTGACCTAAATAGTTATTACTAACTATTAAATTTTCATTTTCTTTGGACCGTTCTTAGGGATAATTAGTGTACATTCAGTATCCGCTTGAACTTGTTCAACAGTCATTTCAGGGTTAATTTCTTGTAAGACAATTCCCTTCTTTGTAACCTTCATAACACCATATTCTGTGACGATGTATTCGACACATTTTTGTGCTGTTAGAGGAAGTGTACAATTCTTTAGAATTTTCTTTGCACCCTTTTGTGTGTGTTGCATTGCGACGATAACGTGCTTAGCACCTACTACTAAGTCCATTGCGCCTCCCATGCCTGGGACCATCTTACCTGGAACAATCCAGTTAGCAAGGTTACCGTGTTCATCGACTTCTAGAGCACCTAGAACAGTGTAGTCAACATGTCCGCCTCTGATTAAGCCGAATGATGTAGCGGAGTCAAAGTATGAAGCACCTTTCATAGCGCCACAGAATTGTCCGCCTGCGTCAAATCTATTTGGATCTGGTTCGCCTTTTAAAGGTGCTAAACCAGCCATTCCATCTTCTGCTTGAAGAATAATTTCAATTCCCTTTGGAATATAGTTAGGGACTTGTGTTGGAAGACCAATACCTAGGTTAACAAAGTCTCCATCCTTAAGCATTTTTGCTACTCTACGAGCGATAATTTCCTTTGCATCCATAATTAATCCTCCTTAATGATATAGTCAACTAGAACACCAGGTGTGACAATTGTGCTTCCATTGATCTTACCACGAGCGACGATATTGTCAGCACCGCAGATAACGATGTCAGCAGCTGTTGCCATTAATGGGTTGAAGTTTCTTGATGTACCTTCATAATAGACATTACCGATTTCATCAACTTTATAGCCGTGAATTGCAGCGATATCAGCATGAAGTGGTTTTTCAATTAAGTATTTCTTTCCACCTAATTTAATTGTTTTATAGACTTGTCTCTTATCTTCTTCAATAGGTGTTGCTACACCTGTTGGAGTGATAACGCCACCAAGTCCTGCTCCACCGGCTCTAATGCATTCTGCAAAAGTTCCTTGTGGGACTAGCATAACGTCTAATGTACCAGCATTCATCTTTTGTCCAACTTCTGGGTTTAGACCGATGTGTGTTGCTACTAGAGTCTTAACTACTCCAGCATGGATTAGTTTTCCGACGCCTGTTGCGCCTTTGATTTCTTTTCCAGTTTCTTTATCTACCTTTGGGCATGTTCCGCCATCATTGCACATGATTGTTAAATCCTTTGCGCCTGATGCTAAAATAGCATCCATGATAACTTCTGAACCACCTCTAGCTAGGAAACCGCCAACCATGATTGTTTGTCCATCATGGAAAAGTGCTTGGCATTGTTTTTTGTCAATAATTTTATTTTTCATTTTGACCCTCCTGCTACAAGTATTTGTAGTTAGCTCTTACGCGTACGCAAAAGCTATTACATACCAATATTGTAAACCAGCCAAAATAATTGTCAATTGAATGAAAATAAAAACAATCCTTTTTTTTATTTATATAATAAATAAGTAAAAACAAGTTTTTTAAAAAAAGGGTCTAAAAACAATAAAAACCCCTATTTTTAGGGGTAAAAACTACTTTATAAATTCAAAATAGACGCTTGATTTTAACGTTTTTTTAGTGAATATCTATTCACCTTTTTTTCACATTTTTTTAATATATAGAATAAACACTTTTTATATATACAATAAATTATTTTTATCACTATTTATCTGTTATCATTTTTAAATTTCTCTAACAAATCCTTGTTTAATGTTTTAAGCATCGCTAGCAAAACTTTCTTGCTTGCTTCATAATCATTTAAATCAATGATAGAAGCTGATGTGTGAATGTTTCTAGCACAGATACATTGAGTAAGTGTTAAAACACCAGCTAGCGATTGATGGATTCTACCGGCGTCTGTTCCACCTAACGACATATAGTATTGATAATCTACCTTACACTTATCGCACATTTTTCTTTGCCATTCTAGCAAACTTGGAAAAGCAATCATTGAACCATCAAAATATCTATTTAAAACACCTTTACCTAAAGCTCCATTTGGTTCTTTAGCATCGCATTGGTCATTTGATGGTGAACAATCTAGAACAATCGCAAAATCAGGCTTAATCATGTTAACAGCAGTTCCTGCTCCACGTAGTCCCATTTCTTCTTGTACATCAGCACCTACATATAAATCATATGGAAGAGCAACATTTTTTAAAGCTTGTAATAGTTCCACACCCATAATACATCCATATCTATTATCCCAAGCTTTTGATAGCAATCTGCTGCCGTCTCCTAATTCAACAAATTCGCCATCCATTACTATCCCATCATTTAGATTAACGCCTAGATCTTCAACTTGCTTCTTGCTAGAACAGCCAATATCGACGTGCATATCCTTGATTTGGAATGGTTTAGCGCGTAGTTCAGGAGTTAGTCTATGTGGTGGAATAGAACCAAAAACGCCCTTAATCTTTTTGCCTTTGTTAGTTCTAATCGTAACTCTTTGGGTCATAATAACTTGTTCCCAAACTCCGCCAATTGGAGTAACGCCAATTGTGCCATCTTCATAGATTTTATTTACTCTAAAGCCTACTTCATCCATATGGGCAGCAATCATGACTTTCATAGCATCTTTTTCCCCACATTTTTTAACTGCATAAATAGAACCTAAATTATCATAAATTATGTCATCAGCCAAATCTTTATAGTAAGACTTTAATAACTGGCATATTTCAACTTCATCATTTGATATACCATGAGCTTGGCATATAGCTTCAAACATTTTTCTTCTTTTTGAACTTAATTTCATAAAATCTAGCCTCCCTTTTTCGCAACAAGACGATAAATCTTGTTACCTTTGCTTCTGAATCTAGCTTCGTATTCACTCATCGCATCGTTTTCTTCATCAAACTTATAATCATAATCAACTTCTAATTTGTATTTAGCATTATTTAAAGATTCAATAGAATAATTAAACAAATCTAGATTATCTGTTTTCATTATAATACATGCATCTTTTTTTAATATCTTACTATAGATATCTAAAAACGCTGGTGAGGTTAATCTTCTTTTCTCGTGTCTTACTTTAGGCCAAGGATCTGAGAAGTTCAAATATAAAATATCTATTGAATTTGGATTTAGACAATACTCTAACTCTTTAGCGTTCATTAAAACCAAATGAACATTATCTAGTTTTCTCTCATCAAGTTTTTTTGCTGCAATACCTAGAATTGTCGATTGAGCTTCAATTCCTATATAATAGTAATCTTTTTTTAGGTTTGCTATTCCTACAATAAAATCACCTTTACCAACACCGATTTCTAAAGCTGTTTTATCTTTAGTCTCGATGTGATTAAATCCACTTGTTGCTTGAGGAGTATTGTAATTAATAGTAACTTTACTTGATTCTTTTAGATATGGCATTGCCCATTTTAAATTTCTTTGTCTCATTTAATCCATGTTTCCTAACGCAATAATTGCTCGATAATATATTTTAGCACCTAGCATTAAATCATCAATGTTTTGGCCCTCATCATTCATATGGAAATTGCCTGTTCCATTATTTAGATGAGTTGGAAAATTCATTCCATAAGCAATACAGTTAGGCGCATATTTAGCATATGTCCCTCCTGCTATTGCAAAAGGCTTAGTTAAATAATCTCCACTTTCTTCTTGATAGATAGCCAGTAACTCTTTGCATTCTTTTCTAGATAAATCTTGGTAAACCGCTGGTTCTTTTTTCAAAAAATGCCCGTGATGCATACTTGCTTTATTTAAATTAGTTTCAATCTTATCATCATCTAAAATAGGTGGATATCTTACATCAATAACTAATTTGTATTCATCATTTTCATAATTAAACATATCTGCACTAGCCATTAAGTTTCCTAGTTCTTGATCGCCGCCCGCAATTCCTAGATGACTTCCATCATAACTATCAACTAATTTTGCAAAGTGTGAACATAGACTAGAAATATTTAAACTACCAATGAATACAAGCATATTAACTAATGCATTACTGCTACCATTAGGCAATGTAGCGTGACTTGATTTGCCATATAATGTGATTTTAGTTTTACCACTTATTATTTCATAATCGCCTTTTAAACTATTTTCTTTTAGATAATTAGCAAATTTCTCTTTTAAATCAATATTAGTTTTAAAAACTACTTCTGCGCGATCAGGAATTACATTGAAGCATATCCCACTCTTAAATGATTCAATCACTTCGTCTTCATAACTCCCATAATATTCATAAGTTGCTATTTTCATTTCCGAATAAATAAATGGAAAATCTCCATCAGGGGTGAATCCAAATTTAGGAGCTTTGCTTTTTAAATCTAAAAAATAATGTTTTAAGCAACCCATCCCATTTTCTTCATTGCTTCCAACCATGAATTTAATACTATGTTTTAGTTTAATATTTTGATCTTTAATTGCTTTTAGTGCATAATAAGCAGCTATACTAGGACCTTTATCATCATTAGCACCTCTACCATAAATAACATTATTTTCAACTTCACCACCAAAAGGATCATGTTCCCAACCCTTATCTACTGGCACAACATCACCATGGCCAACAACTAAAATATAATCATCGTCTTCACCTTTATAATTTACTTCTACTACATAACCATCAACTATTTTTGCCTCAAAGCCATCTTTGATTGCTAAGTCATAAATAAACTTTAAAGAATTATAAGGGCCTAAGCCAAAAGGATGTTCACTAGTTTTAGTTTTTTCATCTTCAAAAGAAGGAACTTTAATCCAATCGCTTAATGTTTTTACAATGTCATTTCTATACTTTTCCATTTAATCCATGTTTCCTAACTTTAAAATTGCTTTGTAATAAATTTCTGCGCCTAATAATAAATCATCAAGGTTTTGTCCCTCATTAGCTGAGTGGATATTACCTGTTCCATTACCTTCATGAGGCAAGAAATTCATTCCATATGCAACAACGTTTTTAGCATGTTTTGCATATGTTCCACCACCAATTGTCATTGGCTTAGTTACGTGATCACCACTAACTTCTACATAGATGTTATATAAGCTTTGAATAAATTCACTATTTGGGTCAAGATATAATGCTTCTCCTGCATGTCCTTTACCTTCATGTAAATTAGATTTAGCAAGTGTTTTTAATACACTCTTAGTTTCTATATCGATTGGACATCTAATATCCAAATATAGTTCATAATGTCTACCATCATATTTTGCAACATCAAAACTCATTGTAAGTTTTCCCATCTTAGGGCCTTCCCCTTTAATACCAACATGGTTTCCATCGTAGTCATCAAGAAGTTTCCCAAAATGGTTACATAGTGTTGAAATATTTTGTTCACCGACAAATTTAAATAAATAACCTAATGGGTTAACACCAACTTCAGGAGTGGAAGCGTGAGCTTCTTTACCAATAAAGGTAATAACAGTCTTACCCTTGCTTTCTTTATATTCATAACTTAAGCCATTTACTTTAGAAACAAATTCTTTAACTTTATCTTCAAGTTTTAATGCTTTTTTAAAGTTAAATGTTGCCTTTTCAGGAATTGCATTTACTGCAATACCCACATCAAATGATTCAATAACTTCATCTTTATAGTTGTCGCCATAATAGCAATAACCTACTCCTGCTTTTTCACCATAAATAAGAGGGAATTCAGCATCAGGAGTAAATCCATATTTTGGTTGTTTCTTTTTTAATGTTGTAAAGTAGTGTTCCATACATGAAGATCCTCTTTCTTCATCCCCACCAACTAAAATCTTAACATTGTGTTTTAATTCTTTATTTTGATCTTTAATTGCTTTTAATGCATAGTAAGCTGCTAGGACTGGTCCTTTGTCATCGTTAGTTCCTCTTCCATACATCACATTATCAACAATCTTAGCCTCAAATGGAGGATATTTCCAAGTTCCAGGTACTGGTACTACATCAGCATGTCCCATAATAGCGACATAATCCTTAGCACCAACATCATAACTTATCTCACAAACTCTACCATCAATAATTTCTGCTTTAAAACCATCACTAATAGCTAAATCTTTCATAAAATGAAGGGCTTCATCAACACCTTTCCCATAAGGGTGAGCTTTTGTGACTGTTTTTGCATCATAAACAGAGTTAATATTAACAAATTTTTGTAGTGATGAAATTAGTTTATCTTTGTAAGCATCCATCACATTCTTTTTAGGTTTTGCATTAATTGAATAACGACCACTTGCCTTATATAGAGCTAGACAAACTATTGGTACTATAACAACAGCTTCGGCTGCTTCTAAAAGTGAGTTAGAAACTAATGTTGCACCTACTGCAACCCCAAATGGAGTTGTGTTAACAAATTCCATAACAGCTTCGAATTCAGTCATTCTAGTATATTGCCAATAAAGCAAAGGTAAAACAAAGCAAGAGTGAAGTATTGTAGCAACACCACTTAATCCTGCAATTGCAAAATGAAGTTTTGCTTTATCTTTAATCTTTAATACTAGTTCTGCAAATAAACCAGATACTAATCCAAATAATAACCTAGGTAGCACTGCTACTAGCACATTTTGGAAAGCAAAGTCGAATGGGCTTGTAGGAGCAGCATAGGCTCTAGCTAAGGAGAAGATACCAAAGCATAGGCCCATAATAAGTCCACCTTTAATCCCTAAAACGAATGCGGAAATAAGAACAATCAAGTGAACGGTTGTAATAGCAACTCCACCGATTGAAATATATCCTAACGAAGTAAATGATAGAATAGCTAATATTGCAATAAACATTGCGTACAATGCCATTTCTCTAATTTTTTTATTTCTCATACCTAATGATTTTGTTTTCATATTATTTTCCATCCTTATTTTTTAATTTATTCTTGTTATAAATTTCTAATAATCCATATAGAATTAAATCTCGATCAATAATAATATCTTTAGTTTCACAATATGGGACAATAGTATCAACTAATCCACCTGTTGCGATAACTTTACAATCACATTTCATTTCTTTTCTAAATCTAGCAATAAAACCATCTAGCATAGAAGCATGACCGTAAACCATTCCTGCATTCATGCTATCAGGAGTATTGGTACCAATTACATGGTCTGGTGCAATTAGCGCAATCTCGGGTAATTGAGATGCAAGTTTTACTAATGCATCAGCGGATACTCTTACCCCTGGTGTAATAACACACCCCACAAAAGCTCCTTTATCGTCAATTGCGCATACTTTAGTTGCTGTTCCTAAATCAAGAGTGATACTAGGATAGCCATACCTAGCATTAGCGCCAGCACTAGTTGCAATCAAATCGGAGCCAACCTCTAATGGATTTCCTGTCTTAATTGCAACGCCTGACTTAACACCAGGAGCAAGTACAATAGGTTTCTTTTTACTAATAAGTCTTAATGCCTCTACAAGAGTATTAGTTACTTGTGGGACAACTGAAGAAACAATAGTATCCTTAATTAATTTAGGATCAATTTTCTTCGAAAAAAGTAATTCTTTAATCGTGAACCTATACTCATCAACGCTACGATGACGAGCCGTGGTTGTTCGAAACCTAGTGATTAATTCACCATTTTCAAAAAGACCACAAACGATCTCGGAATTACCCATGTCTACGACAAATATCATATAATTCACTTCCTTGTTCCAATCCACTAAGTGGTACCGGACAATTTCATTCTAGCATTGTTATTTATTAATAACAACATTAAATTATATCTTCAAGTTTCAGTTTAATGTATTCTCCAGGCGCCAAATTACTAGGCAAAGTTAGTTTTCCAAAGCTAATTCTATTAAGATTAACTACTTCTAAATTAAATATTTTAAACATTCTTTTTACTTGATGGTACTTACCTTCAAATATTTCTAGTTTGGCTTTGTTTTTATTAATATCAAACAAATTAGCACTCTTGCATTTATAATTATCTTCTAAAACTACACCTTCACTAAATTTAGCAATCAGTGATTCATCAATATTGTCGTCTAGTTCTACTTCATAAACCTTAGAAACGTGATGTTTAGGTGATAATAGTTTATGCGCTAATTCTCCATCATTACTAATTAAAAGTAAGCCTGTAGTGTCTTTATCTAGTCTTCCTACTGGAAATAAGTTTCTAGCCTCGTAGCCACTAATTAAATCAAGGACTGTTTTTTCACTATCATCATAACAGGCACTAACACATCCTTTAGGTTTATTGAGTAAGAAATATACCTTTTCTTCATAGTTAAGTGTCTCATCATTAAAAATGATTTCATCGTTATTTTCATCCACAACAAAATCATCATCTTTTATTATTTCTCCATTAACTAAAACTAACCCATCTCTAATTAGTTTTTTAACTTCTTTTCTACTACCTAGCCCTAAATGAGCTAACATCTTATCTAATCTCATCTTATTCAATGGCAAGTCTAACGCACTCTACTAGTCTTTCATTATTTAAGGAGTAAGCCATATAAACATAGACATAATCGACACTATAACTTGCTTCATAACCTAAAACAATACTCTTATCTAAGTTGTTGGAGTTGTTATCAATAAGTCCTAATGAAGG
The DNA here is from genome assembly GCA_045600465.1 of Bacilli bacterium. Taxonomy (GTDB): domain Bacteria; phylum Bacillota_I; class Bacilli_A; order RFN20; family UBA1709; genus JAZRXY01. Next base: position 8,926 of record JAZRXY010000031.1, on the reverse strand, counting down.
ATATTTTTTATCTAAAGTTATCGCATTAGAATCTAGAACCAAAATATCTAAATCCTTGATATCTGCTTTCTTATTACCAATGACTACCACGATTTGATTTTTATCATCTTTGTAGTTACAAAAAGCTTCCGCGTCACAATAATCAAATTTATCTTTATAATCTGAAGTTAGTAGCACTCTTTTTGCATCATAATAATAAGTGTAATCTATTTGCTCTATTACATCTTTTTTCTCGTAGCTAAAAATAAAGAATGCTGCCACTCCCACAATAACTATCATTACAATTGCAAGAATTTTATTTCTTTTCATTTTTTTACCACCGATTACATTATATCATTTTTTAGTTAAAATAAAAACTCCTAACTTTTACATTAGGAGTTTACTTCATTACCCAATATAATCTTTTAAATCAATTTTTTTAATGTTAGCAGGGCTAGCTTTAGATTCTCCATCCTTTTTATTAACTTCAATAACATAAAGATTAGGAGTTGCATTAGGATAAGTAACTGTTCCTCTTGCTAGATATAAATAGTTTTCACCATTATCATTACGGTTTGCAAGTAATGCCATTAACTCATAATTAACACCAAGTAAACCAGTCATTGCTTCTTCAAAAATAGCACTCTTTTCTTCATCTACTCCGTGATTTATTTCACCTTGATAAACGCTCCATCCACCAGCATAGCCTTCTTCAATATCTTCACCACTAGCTTCAATAAGATTTTCAATGTCAAAAACATTAATGCTTACTATTTCAGGTGCTGCATCTCCTAGAGGCTTAAAAATTTTTAAAACCTTTAACTTAGGGGAAGCTGTTGGGGACATAACTTTAGTAGAACAAAGAAATGCATAATTTAAACCTGCTACTACTTGGCTTCCTAATAAGGCAACTGGTTTATAGCCTACACCATCAACACCTTTAAAGGCATCTTCAAAAGTTTTTGCAGCAAACTCATCAAGCGTGCAAACACTAGCAGAAACCTCCCAAATTGAATCATCTTCTTGACCTTTTATCTCTTTAAAAGGATCAATTATTTGTTGGGGTTCGTTTATTGGGTCAACTATTGGTTTTGGGTCTTCTTTTTGAGCAGTTTCACCGCAGCTAGTTAAAGCAAGCCCACTAACCATAATTCCTAATAGTGCTTTTCTAAAATTTTTCATTTTTATCGTCTCCTTAAATCGCAACTATATTAACAATCTTGTTAGGTATACAAATAACTTTCTTTATTGTCTTACCTTCAATATTTGAGATAACATTTGGAAGTTTCATTGCTAACTCTTCCATGACTTTAGGATCACTATCTTTAGCAACTATGATTGTTCCTCTTAATTTGCCATTGACTTGGACACCAATTTCGATTTCGTTATCGACAGTTTTAGCTTCATCATAACTTGGCCAACTTGCATATACTAGACATTCTTTATTACCTAAAACACTATTAATTTCTTCCATCATATGAGGTGCGAAAGGATTTAATAGTTTAACAAGTACCATAAACTCATCATAACTAATCTTTTCTTTCTCATCATATTTGTTGGATAGAATCATTAATTTAGAAATAGCTGTATTAAACTTATTGGCTTCAATGTCATTGCTAACTTCCTTGATAGTTTTGTTGATTAGAATTTCACAATCCTTAGAATAACCTTTTTCATTCTTGTCAACTTTGTCTAAGAATTTCCAAACTCTATCTAAGAAACGTTTAACTCCTCTAATACCTTGATCATTCCAAGGAGCTGGTTGATCGTATTCTCCAATAAATAGAACATAAGTTCTTAATACATCAGCGCCAAATTCATCAATAACTTCTAGTGGGTCTACTACATTACCTCTAGATTTAGACATCTTTTCTCCATCTTCTCCTAAGAAAAGACCATGAACACTTCTTTTAGCATAAGGTTCTGCTACTGGAACATAGCCTTCATCATATAGGAAATGGTTCCAGAATCTAGAATAGATAACGTGACGAGTAACGTGTTCCATTCCTCCACTATACCAGTCAACTGGCATCCAATATTTTAGTTTATCATAACTAGCTAATTCTTTATCATTATGTGGATCACAATATCTTAGATAGTACCAAGAAGATCCTGACCATTGAGGCATAGTATCTGTTTCTTGTTTAGCATCACATCCACAAATTGGACACTTAGTATTAACAAAAGAATCAATACTTGCAAGTGGAGATTCGCCATTAGCTCCAGGTTCAAATTTTGTTACCTCTGGCAATAATAATGGTAAATCTTCCTCTTTTATTGGTACTTGACCGCATTTTGGGCAATTAATGATAGGAAGAGGTGTGCCCCAATATCTTTGTCTATTGAATGCCCAATCCTTCATCTTGTAGTTAATCATTTCTTGACCAATACCCATCTCATTAAGTTTCTTAATCATAGCTTTTTTAGCTTCATTAACACTTAAACCATTTAAGAAACCACTATTTACTAGTGTCCCTGATTCTGTTTCAATATAGGCTTCTTTTATAACATCTTCTCCACCTTTAATAACTTCAATAATTTCACAATTAAATTTAGTTGCAAAATCATGGTCTCTAGTATCATGAGCAGGAACTGCCATAATTGCACCTGTTCCATAACCCATCATGACATAATCTGCCACAAAGATTGGAATTTCTTTATCGCTAAATGGGTTAATCGCAGCAATGCCTTCTAGTTTTACACCCGTTTTATTTTTAGCAAGTTGTACTCTTTCAAACTCAGTCTTATGAGTTGCTTGTTCTTGATATTTATGTACATCATCTATGTTTTTAATTAAATCATGATGTTTTTCTAATAAAGGATGTTCTGGTGCGATAACCATAAATGTAGCGCCAAACATTGTATCGGGACGAGTGGTGAAAATAACTAAATCATCACCGGCAGTAGTTTTGAATCTAACTTCCGCTCCACTTGATTTACCAATCCAGTTTTCTTGTTCTAGTTTAACACGTGGGTTAAAATCAACTTCTTTCAATCCTTGAAGTAACTTTTCAGCATAAGCTGTAATCTTTAAGAACCAAACATCTTTTTCAAGTTGAATAACATCGCTATCACATCTATCACATTTACCGCCTTGGCTTTCTTCGTTAGCTAAAACGACTTTACAATTTGGGCAATAGTTAACATATGTATGTGATTTATAAGCTAAACCCTTTTTATAAAGTTGTAAAAAAATCCATTGGTCCCACTTATAGTATTCTGGTCTAGTAGTATCAATAACACGATCAAAATCAAAACTGAAACCAGCTTTCTTTAATTGATTAGTGAATACTTCAATATTTGTATCAGTAACTTTTCTTGGGTGAATCCCTGTTTTAATCGCATAGTTTTCTGTAGGAAGTCCAAAGGCATCAAAACCCATTGGGAACAAGACATTGTAGCCTTGCATTCTTCTTTTTCTAGAAATTACCTCTAGTGAAGAATATGCTCTAATATGGCCAATGTGCATTCCTATTCCACTAGGATATGGGAATTCAACTAAACCATAAAATTTTGGCCTAGGGTCAAAATCAATTGCTGCAAATTTTTTGTTATCATACCAAAAGTCTTGCCATTTCTTTTCTACACTTTTAAAATTATAGTCCATAATTTTTACCTCCTAAAACAAATAAAAACGCCCCCATTTCTAGGAACGTAATATTACGCGGTACCATCCTAGTTCATAGATATTTCTATGCGCTTAATTATTTTCTAACGTGAAATTAACGGTATTACTCCTTGCGTGAGTTCACTAAACCTAAATTATTATCTTCCACCAACCGATAATTCTCTATTAAATAGTCATTTAGTTACTAGTGCAAATCTACGTTTTACAAAAAAGATTTTAAGACATTATTATAATAATGTCAAATAAATTGTGTATAATATAAATATGGAAAAAATTAATACTCTAAGCCCTTTTAAGTATTCTAACACTAACAAGCGTTACTATACTTATGACTACTATTTAAAATCAACCTTTAATGATAAGGTTTTTAAAGTTAGCCTAGATGGGGGTTTTAGCTGTCCTAATAGAGATGGCAAAATTAGCATTGGAGGTTGTATTTTTTGTAATGGTGATGGAAGTGGGGAGTTTGCAGGTAACAAATTAGATTCATTAGATGTTCAATTTGAGAAAATAAAAAAGGTCATGTTAAGAAAGTGGCCTAATGTCACTAAAATTATTGCTTACTTTCAAGCATTTACTAACACCTATGATAGTGTGGAAAATCTTAAAAAAAGATTTGAACCTTTTATTAATAAAAAAGGTGTTGTTGGAATTGATATTGCAACCCGTCCCGATTGTTTAGATGACGATATTTTAGATTATCTAGAATCTATAAGTAAAAGAACAAAACTATGGGTGGAATTAGGACTTCAAACAACCTATGATAAAACCGCTAAACTCATCAATAGAGGCTATACTTATCACACATTTTTAAAAGCAGTCAATAATCTTAGAGCAAGAAACATTAATGTCACAGTCCATTTAATTAATGGACTACCTTATGAAACTAGACAAATGATGATTACAAATGTTAAAAGAGTTTCTTCTTTAGACATTCAAGGAATTAAACTCCATTCTCTTAACATTTTAAAAAATACTAAATTAGCTAGCATTTATGCTAGTAATCCATTCTACGTTATGAGTTTAGATGAATATATAGATTTAGTGGTAGATCAAATAAGACACATTAAAGAAGATATTGTCATTCAGCGCATTAGTGGTGATGCTAGTGAAGAAGAGCTAATCGCCCCTACTTGGTCGAGAAACAAAACCCAACTTGCAAATAATGTTGATAAATTAATGGTTAAACTAAATGCTATTCAAGGTGATAAATACAATCTAGATCCTGTTACGTTTTGCCATGAATTAATTGCTAAATTAGAAAATAAAAACAAAGCCATTGATGCAACACTAGGTAATGGTCATGATTCATTATTCTTAAGTAAGTTATTTAATAGTGTTATTAGTTACGATATCCAAGAATTAGCAATTACTAGAAGTAAAAAGTTATTAAAAGACATTAACAATGTAACGCTTCTTCATGATTCATATGTTAACTTTGATAAATATAACTTAACTGACATCGACTTAATTTTATATAATCTAGGTTATTTGCCAGGTAGTGATAAAAAAATTAAAACTAGTTCTAATGATACTATAAAATCCATAACAAAAGGTTTAGAAATACTCAATAATAATGGCCATATCATCGTAGTAAGTTATACTCAACATGATAATAAGAATGAATATAATGATATCAAACACTATCTAGATAAAAACAAGATAAAATATCAAGAATATGACCAATTCGATTATGAGCGAATCTTTGATATCACAAAATAAAATTGCATGTGTTAAACATGTGCGTGATACGTTGACAAACTGCACATAATTCGGTAAAACAATTTGAAGTAAAGGGGCTATATAGTATGGCTAAAGTTAGCACAAATATTAATCTTGATCCTGAGCTAAAAAAGAAGGCTCAACTTCTATTTGCAGATTTAGGTATGGACCTAACAACTGCAGTAACCGTTTTTTTAACAATGGCCGTTAAGGAACAAAGAATACCTTTCGAAATTAGAAGAGAAACTCCAAATGAAGCAACCATACTTGCTCTATCTGAATATGAAGAAATGAAAAACAACCCTAAAAAGTATAAAAGGTACGATTCTTTTGAAGATGTCCTTAAAGAGATGTTGTAAATCATGTATAAAATAGTTCTATCAAACCAGTTTAAAAAGGATTTGAAACTAGCCCAGAAAAGAGGCCTAAAAATAGAGTCCTTAACTGATGTTGTTAACAAGCTTGCAAACGGCAAAGAGCCCCCTCTCAAAAATAAAGACCACAACTTGAGCGGTGTATTTGGAGGATATCGAGAATGCCACATCCAACCTGACTTACTACTAATCTATAAAATCGAGGAAGAAGATGTGCTTCCATTCTTGTTTAGAACAGATTCTCATTCAGACTTACTCTAATTAAATAGTTAATTTAAAGGTTCAGTGAAACATCCATATTGGCCTTATGATATAATCCAATTAACTAGTCCAGTTTATTGGTTACACATCGTATTTTACCAGGCACACTTTATTTCACAGAGCCGATATCACAAACTAAAGGAGACTAGCTAGGTCTCCTTTGTGTTATTAAGCTATAGTAAATGTCTTTGATATTGATTCGATAAGTGCATATTTATCTTCATCATATATAAAGTTGGCACTTATATAATAACTTCCTTTTTTATTGTAATACAACTCACCTGTAATTGTATAAGTTACATCATCAGGTAAATCTCCTACATATAATGTATGGTTACTATCATCATAGATTAGATTATCTGATGTTAATAATAATTTAATCTTAATAACCACTGGTTCTTCTGGTTTAGTAGTAGGATCATAGTTAGGATCTAATGTTGTAGGTAATTCAATAATAATTCCTCCACCTATTATTGGTGCTGGAGGCACATATTCTCCACCTGCAACATAAAGTGTTAAAGAACTAGTTAAATCTGGAGTCCCCTCTCCTGTACTATAGAATCCCTTTGTTCCTTTAAACATATTAGTTACTGCACCAGTAGCTGTTGTTGCTGGTAGTGTCAATTCTTTTGCAAATCCTTCTGAAGGCTTATTATGTATCTCTAAATTTTCACACCCATTGAACATAAATTGATAGCACTCTTTTGCTAATGTTGTAGCTGGTAACTCTGGGGCTGTTGTTAAACTGGTACAATTTTGAAACATACTACTATAACAACTTTCTGCTAAAATTGTGGCTAGTAGTTCTGGTGTAGATTCCAATTTTTTGCACCCACTGAACATACCCACATAGCAACTATTTGCTAAGGTTGTGGCTGGTAAGGCTGAGGCTTCCTCTAGGTTTGAACACCCATAAAACATCCAACCATAACAATACTCTGCCAAATTTTCTGCTGGTAAGGCTGGAGTTGCTGTTAAATTTGTACAATTTTGAAACATAGAATAATAGCAATTATTTGCTAAAGTTGTGGCTGGTAACTCTGGGGCTGTTGTTAAACTTGTACAGCCTCTAAACATATAACTATAGCAATTATTTGCTAAGGTTGTGGCTGGTAACTCGGGTGCTGCTATTAGACTTGTGCAACCATAAAACATAGAATTATAGCAATTACCTGCTAAGGTTGTGGCTGGTAGTAATAAATCCGACACATCAGTCAAACCGGTACAGCCATAAAACATAGAATTATAGCAATTATCTGCTAAAGTTGTGGCTGGTAGTAATAAATCCGACACATCAGTCAAACCGGTACAGCCATAAAACATAGAATTATAGCAATTACCTGCTAAGGTTGTGGCTGGTAATAATAAATTTGATGTATCAGTCAATGCTGTACAATTGTAGAATAGTAATCGATAGCAATACTCTATTAACTTATATTGGTCACTAGAATCAATGCCTACTTTTTCAAAATTTGTTGATTTATGTAAACTATTGATATTACCACTTGCACTTATACCTCCTGTCATTGCAAATTTTAAATAGTTATTAGAATCAAAGTTTGCGCCAATATCTCCTATAAATGAAACTTTGTCTCCAGCGTTTGTTAAGGTAATAGCTCCTGTAGTTCCTGGTTCATATGTAATCCATTGATCGTACAATTTCGTAGAGCATGTATTTTCCCCCACGCTGTCTTTACAGTATTTACCTGTCCAAGATGGGCTGCTTCCTACTTTACTTAAAGTAACTGTAGAATCTGTTTCAATAGCAGTAAATGTTAGAGGAACAATTAACTGGTCTACTATGTATAATGTTATCTTGTTCCCACTGTTTGGTGTGCCATTTTCTTTAAAACTACCTTGTGTGTTTCCAAACATATTCGCTGCTGTTCCATCTTCTATTTTCATTTCCCATTTCTTAGTTGCATATTTTTCAACATTAAGTGATGTATAAATCACTAAACTACTGCAACCATTAAACATTTGAACATAGCAACTACTTGCTAATGTTTCAGCTGGTAGTGCTGGAACTGTTGTTAAACTTTTGCAACCATTAAACATTTGAGCATAGCAGTTTTGCTTTAATTCTTTGGCTGGTAGTGCTGGGGCTATTGTTAAACTTGTGCAACCATTAAACATTTGAACATAGCAACTACTTGCTAATGTTTCAGCTGGTAGTGCTGGAGCTGTTGTTAAACTTGTGCAACCGTTAAACATACTATAATAGCAATTTGATGCTAATTTTTCAGCTGGCAGTGCTGGAACTGTTGTTAAACTTTTGCAACCATTAAACATACCATGATAGCAACTTGTTGCTAATGTTTCAGCTGGGAGTTCTGGAGCTGTTGTTAAACTTGTGCAATCCTTAAACATATTTCTATAACACTCTTCTGACAATATTTCAGCTGGTAGTAATAAATGGGACACATCAGTTAATGCGCTGCAACCATCAAACAATTTATAATAGCAATATTTATATCCTAGCTCAGTAAGTGTGGAAAATCCATCTGAATCATACATACTATTGATGTTACCACTTGCACTTATATCTCCACTCATCACAAACCACAAATAATTTGTTGAGGAAAAATTGCCGCTAATGTTTCCTTTAAAAGAAACTGTCTCGCCGCTTGATAAAGAAATCTGTGTTCCTAGAGTATAAGTATACCAATTATCTCCACCATCAGTTGAATATTGGCCTTCCCAAGATGGATTGCTTCCTTTTTTTAAAGTTACTTTGGAGTCAGCTGTAAGCGCAGTAAATGTTAATGGTGTTTCTAACTCTTGTTCTGTATATGGTGATGTTAGATTAGATGTCTTAGGACTATTATCTATTGGTGCTTTAACTGCTCCAATAGATGAAATAGCAAGTAATCCTACTACTACAATACTAGACATCTTTTTTATTATTGAATTAATCTTAGATGATTTATTATTCATTGTCTCACCCCTCTTGCAATAATTA
>JAZRXY010000030.1:0-2533 GCA_045600465.1 Bacilli bacterium | reverse complement strand
ATAATTGCTTAAAATAATATGTTTAGGTAGTTAATTTGTTTTGGCTATTTTAAATGTTAACTTTTGTAACAAAATAATAATTTTCAGGCAATTATATGGAAATGAAATACTTTATATATATAGAAAGTATAAGAGAAGTATTATTAATCGAGGAGTATAAATATGTCAGGTTTTTCAATTATTCCTACTAAATCACCAACAAATATTACAGATACGAATGCAATATTAGGTTTTGATTCAGGGAATAAAAATAACAAAGTTGCATTAATTAAACCGGAAGATAAACCTTTTGATTTTAGTTTGGCTGGCAGTGATAGACAAGTGCCAGGTTGGAATGCAGGGAATGTTCCTTTAACTTAGTAGATAAAATTTTTTATTGTATTTTCATGATAGAATAATCTTCGTAGAGAGGATTATTCTATTATGCTATTAACTGCCGATATTGGAAACACGAATATAACTTTGGGATTATTTGATGAAGATGCCCTTGTTGAAGAATTTAGGTTGGCTTCGGATAAAGATTTGTCGCAAGAAGAGTATGAAGTGTTATTAAAATCTTTGTTTAAAGATTTTAAGGTTAGTGGTTGTATCATATCTTCAGTTGTAGATGAGTTGAATAAAAAATTTCAGTTAGCAATTGATAATGTTTTTAAGATAAAATCTATATTTTTATCTTCTTCTTTAAATACAGGAATAAAAGTATGTATTGATAATCCTAATGAATTGGGTGGTGATAGATTAGCCAATGCAGTTGGGGCTTATGTTTTGTATAAACACCCAACAATTGTTGTTGATTTGGGTACTGCAACATCTTTTGATATTATTAATTCAAAGGGTGAATTTGTTGGTGGTGTTATTGCTCCTGGACTTAATTTACAAATTAAAGTATTGAATAAATTTACTTCAAAACTTCCAAGAATTGATGTTGCTAAAAGTCCTGTAGCTATTGGTTCTAATACTTCTGATGCTATTTTATCTGGTGTTATTAGGGGTACTGCTTGCATGATTGATGGTTTAGTTAAGCAATGTGAAAAAGAACTTGGAGAAAAAGCTGTTCTTGTAGCTACTGGGGGTTATTGCAATTTGGTTTCAGAATATATGGAAAGACCTTTTGATTTTATTAATCCTACTCTTACATTAGAGGGATTAAGACATCTTTACCAAATTAATTCCTAATTTGCATTGTGTATGAGAATTGCAAAAAGTTTCCCATTAGATTTTCGTTCCATACTTGGACATCCTCAGGAACTGATAAAACTGCTGGAGAAAAATTCCAGATATATTTGATATTAGATTGAACTAATAAATTTGCTGTTTCTTGTGCAAATTCTCGAGGTACAGTTAATATTGCAATATCAACTCCGGATTTAGATGCTAAATTAGGTAATTTAGTCATATCAAAAATGATTTTATCGTTAACTGTTTTTCCTATTTTTGCTTTATCAATATCAAACAAGGCTAGAATGTTAAGACCATAGTTTGTAAAATTATCGTATTTTGCTAGTGCTGAACCTAAATTTCCTGCACCAATGATAAAGGCTTTTTTGGTATTCTTAAAGCCAAGTGTTTTTTCAATGGATTGTTTTAATTCTTTAACTATGTAGCCTACACGGCATTTTCCGGAATTGTTCAATAAATTTATATCTTTCCTTACTTGAGAATCGTCTATGTGTAAAAGCTTTGCAATTTGTTTGCTCGATATAAACTCAATATTATCTTTTATGTAATCAGTTAAAATACAGTGATATAGTGTTAATCTATTTATAACTTTATCAGAAATTGTCTTTTCCATATTGTAAGAATACTACAAATTTTGAAGTATGGCAAATATACAAACAAAAAAGCCCAACCAATTTGGTTAGGCTTTTTATAATATCTAAATCACTAACTATTTAGCATAAAGAACTGCTTTAGCTGCTGCAGAGTTAGGAACGATTGTTTGATCGTAGAATACTACAGGATAAATATCTGTAGGGTTTTTAACTTCACAAGTTGCACCAGAACCGCTGTCACATTTAACTTGTTTGTTAGGAGTTTTTTGACCGTTTACGTCAATAATACCCTTACAAGGTTGAACATTAGCTCCTCTTGTTGTATCAAGTGAACAAGCTGTCGCTGTTTTAGGGAATGAGAAGGCAATACCATCATTAAAGAATACTGCATAGTTACCAGTATTATCAGCCGCAGCACCACTTGAAGCTGTTCCATTAGCATTAGTACCAGCCCAGCTATAACCCAAACCTGAAGTTGAAGTTCTAACAATATTCATTCTTTTTTTCAACAGTGTGTAAACTGATAAGTCTTCATCACCTGTTCCTGTAGCAGTAGCATCAGCCAAGTTCCATTCATCTAAAGCAACGTTCAAAACAACTGCTTGAGAAATTGCAGATAATGCTTTTTTGTAAGCTGCTTTGTATTGTGCACCATTAGTTGAATTCATCAATGTAGGCATTGTCATTGCTGCTACAACACCAATGATACCCAAAGTAATCAATACTTCTGCCAAAGTAAAACCGAATCTTTTTGTCATAAT
>JAZRXY010000029.1:0-14608 GCA_045600465.1 Bacilli bacterium | reverse complement strand
TTCTTTAAAAAATAAAACATATAATTTAAATACTGTAAATGAAATATTGAGCGAATTTAAATTAAAGAATATATAAATATATTGGTAAATAATATAAAAGTGTGTTATCATAATTAATGCAATTATATTATATTGGTTATTTATAGGAGGGAATTACATGATAGCATTAGATATTATCTTAGTGGTTATAGCAGTAGTGCTTATTATATTATGCTTATTACAAGGTGGTAAGAGTGATGGCGCAAGTAGTGCTATTATGGGTGGAATGGGAAATAAGTCTTTTGCTGATTTAAAAGAAAGAGGAGCAGAAAAGACATTGTCCACAATAACAATTTGTTTAGCAGCTGCCTTCTTTGTTATTGCAGTACTAATTAGAATTTTTGCAAAGATGTAATAAAAGTAATGTTCATAACACTCGTTATGGACATTTTTTTAAAGTAAGTAAAGGAAAATAGTGATGGTAACTTTTAATGATTTATTAAAATATATGTCTAGTCCTAGTTATGCAGGTAAGAACTTTGAAAACTTAATGCATGTTTTTTCTTGTGACAACATTAGTTTAGTTAAAGAAATATCACATCTAGAAAAGCAAGGATTAATTTTTAAAGCTAAAAGTGGCGATTACTTTTTATGTTCAAGATTTAATTTAGTTAAGGGAGAAATCACTAAAGTATTTAGAGATTTTGCTTTAGCTAAATACCAAATAAATAATGAAGTAAAAGAAGTAAGAATAGAAGACTATGAATTAAAAGGTGCATATTGTTATGATGAATGTCTATTAAACATCATTGATGAAGATAGTGCAGCGGTATTTAGAATCCTTAAAAGAAATGAAAGAAATATTGTTGGTGAATTTCATAAAGGAAAATTTGATTATGTAGTACCTGATGATATTAATTTAGAATATCGAATTAAAATTAAAGAAAATAGTGAAGCAGTTGAAGGATCAAAAGTTCTAGTTAATATCATTGATTACAATAAAGAAATCGTAGGTAAGATTGTTAAAGTTTTAGGACATAAAGATGATCCTGGTGTTGATATAACTTCATTAGCATATGAGTTTAATGCAAGTGTTGAATTTAGTAAGGAGATAATAGAAGAAGCAAATAGACTAAATAAACCTTTTACTAATAAAGATTTGGAGAATCGTTATGATTTTAGAAATCATCTAATTTGTACAATTGATGGGAAAGATGCTAAAGATTTAGATGATGCAGTTGAAGTAGTTAAACTTGATAATAGCAATTATTCACTTGGAGTTCATATTGCTGATGTAAGTCATTATGTTAAAGAAGATTCATTACTTGATAATGAAGCTTTTAATCGTGGCACTTCTATTTATATGGTTAATAGTGTTATTCCAATGTTACCTCATGTATTAAGTAATGGTATATGCTCATTAAATCCTAATGAAGATAGACTTAGCCTTTCTTGTGTGATGGAAATAAATAAGGAAGGTAAAGTAGTAAATTATCAAATAGGGCCTAGCATTATTAAGTCATCATATCGACTAAACTATGATGATGTTAATGCTTTCTTTGCTAATAAGTTTAGTTATGATTTACCACTAGAAAAAATGCTTTTAGCAATGAAAGAATTATCCGACATTTTATCAAAAGCAAAAAAACTTAGAGGAGCAATTGAATTAGATACAAAAGAACCTAAATTTAGCCTAAATGATAAAGGTAGAGTAATTGCAATAGAAACAAGAAAAACTGGTGTTGGTGAGCAAATAATTGAGGATTTTATGGTTATTGCAAATGAAGTAACTTCACTAGATATAGCTAGTAAAAAACTTCCTTATATTTATCGAATTCATGATAAACCAAAAAGAGAAAGACTTACTTCACTTCAAACTCAATTAAAACCTTTTGGTCATAGTTTAATTTTAAAAGATAATGAGGTTAATCCTAAAGACCTACAAGATTTAATTGATAGATTAAAAGATAAAAAAGAGGGAAATGTAGTTTCGACTCTTGTTTTAAGAAGTTTTGCTAAAGCAATTTATGCTAGTGTTAATATTGGCCACTTTGGACTAGGGAGTAAGTGTTATTCGCATTTTACATCCCCTATTAGAAGATACCCTGATTTATTAGTTCATCGTTTGCATAAACTTTATGCAAGTAGTAATGACATTGATAAAGATGCAATGTTAAGAAAACTTACTTATATTGCAGCGCAATGTAGCGAAAATGAAAAGAAAGCAATTGAACTAGAAAGAGCAGCAGATGATATGAAAATGGCAGAGTATATGTTAGATCATATCGATGAAGTTTATGATGGTATTGTAAGTGGTGTGATTAGTAATGGTTTCTTTGTTGAACTTGATAATCTAGTAGAGGGCATGGTTAGATTTGAATCAATGAACGATTATTTTATCTTTGACCCAGACACATTAAGCGCAACAGGGGAAACTTCAAATATGCGTATAAGACTTGGCGATAAAATAAGAGTTAAAGTTAAAAAAGCGGATAAGAAACAACGCCAAGTAGAATTTAGTTTTGTTAAAAAATTAAAGTAAGATGTTGAAAGAAAGTTTTTAGCCATGATATTATTTACCTATAAAGGGTAGGTATTTTTATGAGTCAAATAATAATAAAAGAATGTAAAACAAAGAAAGATTATAAAGCCTTTGTTCAGTTTCCTAATAAATTATATCGAAATTGCAGACAATATGTTTGCCCTTTAAACTTTGATGAAATGAATTTCTTCGATCGCGAAAATAATCACTCATACGAATATTGTGAAAGTATCGAATTTTTGGCATATAAAGATGATAGGATTGTTGGTAGAATTAGTGGAGCGATTAATCATGTTTATAATAAAAAAATCAATGCTAAGCATTTAAGATTTAATCATTTAGATATGATTGATGACATTGAAGTTACTAAGGCCTTATTTAATGCAATTGCTAAATGGGGCAAAGAAAAAGGAATGGAAGAGTTTAATGGTCCTATTGGTTATACCGATTTTGATAGACAAGGAATGTTAGTTGAAGGTTTTAAAAATATAGGGATGGCTATAACATATTACAATCATCCATATTATGTAAGACATTTAGAAGAGTTGGGTTTTATTAAAGATGTTGATTGGTTGGAATTAAGAGTATATATTCCTGCTGAAAAGGTTGAAAGAATAGATAGAGTATCAAGTATTGTTACTAAACGTTATGGGTTTGAGTTAGTTGAATTTAAAAGGTTTAAAGAGTTTGTTCCTTATGCTAAAGATTTCTTTAATACAATTAATAAAGCTTATGAAAAACTTCATGGCGTAGTTCCAATCACTAAAAGCCAAGCAGATGACTATGTTGAACATTATTTAAAACTTGTGAATTTTCACTTTATTAAAATGGTTAAAAATAAAGAAGGAGAAATTGTGGGAATGGGAATACTAGCGCCAAGTTTAGCTAAAGCAAGCCAAGCTAGTTTTGGTAAATTATTTCCGTTTGGTTGGATTCCACTTCTAATAGCTTTAAAAATCCCTAGAGTATTAGATATGTATTTTATTGCGGTACTTCCAGAGTATCAAAAACTTGGGGTAAATGCAGTCTTAATGGATGCAATGTATGAAAGTGCTAGAAAACATCATGTTAGATATGCAGAAACTGGCCCAATGTTAGAGGATAACTACAACATTTTATCTCAATGGGAAGATTTTCCTAATGAAAAGATTAGACGTAGACGTTGTTTTGTTAGAAAAATTGAAGAGTTTAAATAAAGGTGTTTCAAACACCTTTTATCTTTTTCTTGACCATAAGTAGAATCTATAAATCTTGATAAATAATGTTTGATAGATTATTATATAATCTACTAGGAGGGATAATATGCAAGAAATAATAATTATTTTACTAGCCTTATGTTTAATTGGACTTATTATTACAATTGCTCTACTTTTATCTAGAAAAAGATTAAGTAGTGATAATGATTTTAATGAGTCATTAAATGATGTTAGAAAATCCCTTAACGATACAATCATTAATTTCTCTCGTCAAATAAATGATTCAATGGCAGAAAGTAGAATTAAGACTACTAAAGACATTAATGAATATCGTGATTCAATTAATGAGAAACTTCAAAATGAATTTAAAGTTTTAAATGAAAGTGTTGCTAAATCAATGGAAGAAATTAACCATCGAGTAGAATTAAGACTTAACCAAGGCTTTGAAAAGAACAATAAAACTTTTGAAGATATTACAAATAGAATGGCTGTTATTGATAAAGCCCAAGAAAACATCACTAAACTTTCAAGTGATGTTGTTAGCTTACAAAATGTTTTAACTAATAACCAAGCTAGAGGTGCTTTTGGTGAACATCAACTAAATCAAATATTATTTAGTGCTTATGGTGAAAATAATAGAATCTATCAAACTCAATACACAATGAAGGAACTTGCAAGTGGAGAAAAGGTAAGAGCAGACGCTGTTATTTTTATGCCAGAACCTCATAATATTGTGTGCATCGATTCTAAGTTTCCATTTTCTGCTTATTCAAGACTTTTTGAAAAGCATAGTGAAGAGGAAGAAGTTTCCATTTTAAGAGAATTTAAAGCAGAAGTAAAAAAACATATTGAAGATATTTCAAGAAAATACATTATTCCTAATAAGACCGCGGAATACGCAGTTATGTTTGTGGCAAGTGATGGCATTTTAGCTATTATTCATACTAAATGTCCAGAACTAATAGAACTTGCGCAAAATAAATCTGTATTGATTGTTTCACCAACAACAATATTCCCTTTGCTTCAAACATATAAGATGGTTTACATTGATCACGAAAGAAATAAAAATGCTAAAGAAATTAGTGAACAAATTAAACTATTAAATAAAGACTTTATTAAAGTGGGGTCTGAATGGGATAAGATTAACAAAGGGATCAATAGTTTACATAAGAATAGTGAAGACTTTGATAAGCGTGTCAATCGTATTTCTGATAAATTTGAAAAGATTAAAATAGCTGATTTTGATGAAGATGAACGTGTAATTGAAAATAAAGAGGAAGAATAAAATGTATAGAATAGGATTTTCTAGTGACATTCATAGATTAATTAAAGGTGATTATCTAATTTTAGGTGGTATTAAAGTGCCTTGTGAATTTAGTGTGGTTGCACATAGTGATGGCGATGTTTTATTACACGCAATAAGTGAATCAATATTAGGAGCATTATCTCTTGGTGATTTAGGAGATCATTTCCCTGATAGTGATCCTAAATATAAAAATATCGAATCCAGTTACTTTATTAACTATGTTAATAACAAACTAAAGGAAAGTGGTTATTCCATCGTTAATTTGGATTGCTCACTAACTTTAGAAAAACCAAAGTTAAAAGAACTTAAAAATAAGATTAAAAGTAATATTGCGAAGTTGCTAAATATACCTGAAAATTGCGTAAATATTAAAGCAGGAACTAATGAAGGAGTTGATGCTTTAGGAGAGTCTAAAGCTATCAAAGCCGAATCTATTGTTTTAATAATGAAAAATTAAGATTTACAATCTTAATCATTTACTTTATAATTACATGTGCAAAAAGGGGGTTTGTTGAATGGATTTAAACAAACAACTTAAAGAACTTCTTGATAACACACTAAAAAGTTTATTTATTCAATTGGATATTGAAAAATTAAACTATGTTATTGAAGTACCTAAAGATAATAGAAATGGCGATTACGCAAGTAACGTTGCCATGGTTTTAACAAAAGAATTACATAAGAATCCTCGAGCAATTGCTGAAGAAATAACTAAGGCGATTGATTTAAATAATTCTAACTTTGATAAAGTAGAAATAGCAGGACCAGGTTTCATTAACTTCTTTGTAAAGCAAAATGCCTTAACTGACATTATTGAAGAAGTTATTGATTTAAAAGAAAATTATGGTAAATCAAACTTTGGTAAAAAAGAAAGATATGATGTTGAATTTGTTAGTGCAAACCCAACAGGAAAGTTACATCTAGGCCATGCAAGACAATCAGCGTTAGGAGATTCAATTTGCAGAATCTTAAAAGCAGCGGGATATCATGTTGTCGCGGAATATTATGTCAATGATGCTGGAAACCAAATTCATAACTTGGCTTTATCATTACAAGCTAGATATGATGAGATATGTGGATTAAAAGCAACACTTCCAGAAGATGGCTATCACGGACAAGATGTTATTGATATTGCAAAAAAACTTCATGATGAAATCGGCTCTAAATATGCTGGAGATAACTCTCCAGAAGCTTACCAATATTTTAGAAATAAAGGCGTAGAATTAGAACTTGAACAAATCAAGAAAGACTTAAGTTTATATCGTGTTAATATGGATGTCTTTACTAGCGAAGCTGCTATTAGAGCTAAAGGCATGATTGAACGAACTCTTGATATTATGAAAGAAGCAAATATTACTTACGAACAAGATGGTGCAACTTGGTTTGCTTCAACTAAATATGGTGATGACAAAGATAGAGTCTTAATTAAAAGTGATGGAAGTTATACTTATCTAGTTCCTGATATTGCTTACCACATTGATAAACTTCAAAGAGGTTTTGATAAATTGGTTGATATTTTTGGAGCAGACCACCATGGTTATATCACACGTTTGAAAGCAACAATTAAATCATTGGGATATGATGATAACAAACTTAATGTTGATATTGTTCAAATGGTAAGACTCATTAAAGATGGCGAAGAATTTAAAATGTCAAAAAGAACGGGTAACGCAATCTCACTTACTGAGTTAATTGATGAAGTAGGAGTAGATGCTGCAAGATATTTCTTTGTATCTAGAAGTGGATCAACTCATCTAGATTTCAATATTAATCTTGCTAAGTCTTGTTCTAATGATAACCCTGTATATTATGCTCAATATGCTCATGCTAGAATGGCATCAATATTAAAAGCTAGTGAAAGTTTAAAACTGGATAAGATTGATATTGATTATTCGTTAATTAATACTAAGCCGGAAGAATCTTTGTTAAAACAAATTAGAGAATTTGGCAATGTAATTATTGAAGCTGCTAAAACTAGAGAGCCATATAAAGTTGCTAATTACACTCAACATTTAGCACAAACATTCCATTCATTCTATAACGAATGTCGTGTTATTGATGAAAATAATTTAGTTTTAACTAAAGCGCGTTTGCAATTAGTTATGGCAACAAAGATTACGCTAGCAAACGCATTAAATTTAATTGGTGTATCTGCACCAGAAACTATGTAGAGGTGAATAACAATGTTTAACAAATCAATGGCTAATGCCGCTTATGAATTAATGTCAAAAAGAAAAAAGGCAAAACCTTTTGCAAAACTATATGATGAAGTAGCAAAGAACTTAGGAATGTCAGAACAAGAAAAGCAACAAAACATTTCTAATTTCTATACTCAACTTACGATAGATGGTCGTTTTATCAATGTTGGTGAAAACACATGGGACTTAAAAGAACGTTATAACTTTGAGCAAACTCATGTTGATATGACTGATGCTTATGAAGACAGTGAAGACATTGAAGAATACGATGATGAAGATGAAGAAGAAGACTATGATGATGAAGAAAAGATTCATGCTTCAAAAGATGATCTAGACGGATTCCATGTAGTTGATGAAGATGAAGAAGATTAAAATGGAGGATGAAAATGGTATTAATTATTATTGCTGCTGTTATTTTAATTATTGTATTAGTAAACCTTAGAGTTGTACCTCAAGGGCACTCATATGTTATTGAATTTTTAGGAAAATATAGAAGAATGCTTGGGGCAGGCCTTCATATTTTAGTACCTTTCTTTGAAAGAATTGCTAAGAAAATGACACTAATGGAACAAATCATTGATGCTCCACCACAACCAGTTATTACTCGTGATAACGTTACAATGCAAATTGATACAGTTGTCTATTTCAAGATTTTTGATCCAAAGTTATATGCTTATGGAGCTGTTAATCCTATCAGTGCATTAGAAAATCTTACAGCAACGACATTACGTAATATTGTTGGTGAACTAGACCTTGATGCCACACTAACTTCTAGAGATGTTGTTAATGCCAAGATGACAGAAATTATTGATAAGGCAACTGATGAGTGGGGAATCAGAGTTACTCGTGTAGAACTTAAAAACATTATCCCACCACAAGAGATTCGTGATGCTATGGAAAAGCAAATGAAAGCAGAACGTGATCGTCGTGAAACATTGCTTCAAGCAGAAGGACATAAGGCTTCTGCAATCACTCGCGCAGAGGGAGAAAAACAAGCAGCTATTTTACAAGCAGAAGGTGAAAGAGATGCTAGAATTGCTCGTGCAGAAGGTGAAGCAAAAGCAATTTATCTACAAAAGAAAGCTGAAGCAGACGGCTTAAAACTTATCAAAGAAGTTGGCCTTGATGCTCCAACACTAGAACTACGTAGATATGAAACATTAGCTAAGGTTTCTGAAGGACAAGCAACTAAAATTGTTATTCCTACTGATGTAGTTAATAGTGTAAAGAATGATGTCTTATTTGGGGAAGTTTCCGGCATTGAAGAAATCTCTAAAAAGAGTAAGGCAAAAAACAAATAAAATTTATATTGAAAATATAATTTTGCAGTGCTAGTATATATAAGGGCACACTCAATGTCTCCTTGATTGGAGGCATTTTTTTATTTTTTATACAAGGAGGTGTATGAAAAATGGCAAAATATATATTTGTTACTGGTGGTGTAGTTTCAGGTCTAGGAAAGGGAATGACAGCAGCTGCAATCGGAATGCTACTTAAGGCAAGAGGATTAAAAGTAACTGTTCAAAAATTCGACCCATATATGAATGTAGACCCAGGAACAATGTCACCATTACAACATGGTGAAGTATTCGTTACAGCAGATGGAACAGAGGCAGACTTAGACTTAGGGCACTATGAACGTTTCATTGACGTTGAACTAAATAAAAACTCATCAATGACTTCTGGTAAGGTTTATCTAAGCGTTCTAGAAAAAGAACGTAAAGGTGATTACTTAGGTGGTACAGTTCAAATCATTCCTCATGTTACAAATGAAATTAAACGTTTCATTAAAGCAGCAGGAGAAGAAGGAGATAGCGACATCATCATTACAGAAATTGGTGGTACAGTTGGTGACTTAGAATCATTAGCTCACATTGAAACAATTCGTCAAATTAGATCAGAACTAGGTAAAGAAAACACATTATTTATTCACGTTACATTAGTTCCTGTTATTGATGCTTCTGGTGAAATTAAAACTAAACCAACACAACACAGTGTTAAAGAATTAAGAGGATTTGGTATTCAACCAGATATCATTGTTTGTAGAAGCCATAGTCATCTAGATGATGAAGCAAAAGCAAAGATTGCTTTATTCTGCGATGTCTCAAAAGAAGCTGTTATTGAAGATAGTGATGTTCCAACATTATACGACTTACCAATGTTATTACATGCTCAAAATGTTGATAGTTTAATCTGTAAACAATTTAATCTAGAAACAAAAGAGTGCGATACAAAGAAATGGGAAGCATTAATTAAAAGAGTCAAAAAATCAACTCATGAAGTAGAGATTGCTCTAGTTGGCAAATATGTTGCACTTCATGATGCTTACTTATCTATTATGGAAGCATTAAAACATGCAGGATTTAAATATTATGCCGATGTAAAAATTAGATGGATTGATTCAACAGATTTAGATAGTAAAAATGTTGATAAATTGCTTAGCGGAGTTAATGGCATTTTAGTTCCAGGTGGTTTTGGTTATCGTGGTGCTAAAGGTAAGATGATTGCAATTAAATATGCTAGAGAAAATAAGATTCCATTCTTAGGTATTTGTTATGGTATGCAACTTGCATGTGTTGAATTTGCAAAGAATGTTCTAGGATATAAAGATGCTGCAAGTAGTGAATGGGAAGAAATTCAATCTAAACATCATGTCGTAGTAATGATGGATGAATTAAATAATGTTCTAGAAAAAGGTGGAACAATGAGACTTGGAAGTTATCCATGTTACTTCAAAGAAGGAAGTTTGATTCAAAAGTTATATGGCACTAAGTCAAGCAGTGAAAGACATAGACATAGATATGAAGTAAATCCAGATTACACTGAAGAATTTGAAAGCAATGGATTAATTTTCTCAGGAACAAGCAAGGACAAGAAGAGAATAGAGATGATTGAATTAAAAGATCACCCATTCTTTGTTGCCACTCAAGCACACCCTGAATTCCAATCAAGGCCAATTAAACCACATCCAATTTTTGCAGGTTTTGTTGAAGCAATTCTTGATTATCAAAAGAAACATAATTAAATTTGAAAAGGAGATGCAAGCTATCTCCTTTTTTACTTAAAAAATAATATTGCAACCTAAATAAATTTATGGTATTATTTATGAGCAACTTACTTTGAAGATTAGGTCTTCAAGGCGGAAGGAGAGATAACATGAAAAAAGATATTCATCCAAAGTATCAAAAATGTAAAGTTATCTGCACATCTTGTGGAGCAGAATTCGAAACAGGATCAACACTAAAGGAAATTAGAGTTGACTCATGCTCAAACTGCCATCCATTCTACACAGGAAAACAAAGAGGAGCTAACGCTCAAGGTCGTGCAGAAGCATTTAAGAAGAAATACGGACTTAAGTAATAAACTAATCCTATGCATATTGCATAGGATTTTTTTTAAGTGTAAAATTATATTAACATTGAAAGGAAGTAATAATTATGAAAACATCAAAAGTAAAATGCCCAAAACTTATTATTGTTGTACCTTGCTACAACAAGGAAGAAACACTCCCTTTTTTCAATGAAAAATTACTTGAAGTAGTTAAAAGTCTTATTAAAAAAGAATTAATAAAACCAAGTTCTGCTATTTTATATGTTGATGATGGAAGCAGTGATTCAACATGGAAATTAATTAAAACTTACAATAAAAGCGGCTATAGCATTGGCTTAAAATTCTCTAATAATCGAGGAGAACAATATGCATTAATGGCTGGAATGGAATACGCTACTAATAAATGTGATATTTGTGTAACACTAGGTAGTGATTTAAAAGATGACATCAATATTATTGAAAAGATGGTTTTAGAATATGCTAGAGGTAGTGAAATTGTTTATGCAATTCCTAGCGAACACGCAAATATTTCGAAAGTTCAAAGAATCATAGAAAAAGATTTCTACAAAGTAATGAATTTTTTCGGTTCTAAAATTGTTGCCAACAATGAAGATTTTAGACTTTTATCAAATAAAGCTTTATTAGCATTATTAGAATATAAAGAAAGCAATTTGTTCTTAAGAGGAATGATTCCTGAAATTGGACTTCCTTACACTACAATTAAATATGCTAAACATCAAACTAAAGATACTAAACAAGATTTAATCAAAAAGATGGAACTTGTAGTAGAAGGAGTTAGTGCAGGTAGCGTTAAACCAATGATTCTTATTATGCTATTTGGTGCTGCTATTGCTATCTTAGCATTTTTAGGATTACTAGTAGTTTTAATTGCAGGTATCTTTAACTTTATTAATGTTTTCTTCTTATTACTCACGTTATTTACAACTTTACTGGGTTTAACTCTTCTTGCTATTGGTTATGTAGGGTTAGTTGTAACAAAAACTTATAGTGAAGTTAAAGCAAGACCTAGATATATTGTTGAAGAAGTATTAGAAATGAGGAAACAAAAAGATGAAGTTAATGATAATTAGTGATATCCATGGCTATTATGATGAATTAATTAAAGCCTATGAAATCTTTAAAGAAAGCCAAGCAAGTTATTTGATTTCTTTAGGAGATAATACTCATCATGGTCCAAGAAATCCATTACATGATGGTTATGATCCTAAAAAAACTGCTGAGTTTTTAAAATCGCATCAAAAAGAATTGCTTTTAATTAGAGGAAATTGTGAGTCAGATGCAGATATTATGGTACAAGGACAACCAGTCTTAAATCACAGCGTTTTATTTATTAATAACCACAAAGTATTTTTAACGCATGGAGATTTATATAATGAAGATAATCTACCTTCTAATTTGCTAAAAGGTGATATCTTATTAAGAGGTCACTTCCATATTCCACTATTAAAAAAAGTGAATGATATTATTGTAGCTTGTCCTGGGAGTATTGGAGTACCAAAAGATAATTCAAAACCTAGTTATATCATCCTAGATGATAATGGCTTAAAAGGGTTTGAAATAGATTCAAAGAAAGAATTATTTAGTTATTCTTGGGAGGAATAAATATGGTTTACAAAACAAGATTGCCTAGAAGTAATGAAGAAGTTTCTCAATTAGGAATGGGAGCAATGAGAATCCCACAAGATAAAGAGGGGAACGTTAAACAAGAAGAAGTCAATAAAATGGTTGATTTAATGATTGAAAATGGAGTCAACTATTTTGATACTTCACCAGTTTACATGAATAAAAAATCAGAAGCTGCTTTAGCTATTGCTTTGTCTAGATATCCTAGAGAAAAGTATAACATTGCAACAAAGCTTCCAATTTGGAATCTTGAAAGTAGAGAGCATGCAGACGCATTACTAAAAGATTCAATGGAAAGATTACATGTAGATCACATTGATTTCTATTTACTACATAACATTAATGAAGAAATCATTAAAAAAGTTAGAAAGTTTGATCTATGGAGTTGGATTAAAGAAAAGAAAGAACAAGGCTTAATTAGATATGCTGGATTCTCAATTCATGGCAGCATCGATTTAATGAGAGAAATGTTTGATCATTACGATTTTGATTTTGCTCAAATCGAATTAAACTATATGGATTTTGATGACGCTCCTGGAATTAAGGGATACGAAGAAATTAGAAAAAGAGGATGCGGAATGATTATCATGGAACCAGTTAAAGGTGGAACACTTGCTAATCTAGGTCCTATTGGAAAGCCATTACATGATATTGATCCTAATGCAAGTTATGCATCATTTGGTTATCGTTTCATGATTGATATGAAACCAAATGTTATTCTAAGCGGAGTAAGTAGTGTTGAACAAACTCTTGATAACATTAATACTTTCACAAATGGTAAACCATTAACAAAAGAAGAACATGCCGCAATCGAAAAAGTAAGAGATGAAATTAACCGTTTACAAAAAGTTAGATGTACCGGCTGTAGATACTGTATGGATTGTCCTCACGGTGTTGATATTCCAGGTAACTTTGCAAGTTATAATACACAATCAATGTTTGGAGAAATGTATAAAGAAATGGGTAAAGACCCAGTTAAAGCAAGTTTCTATCCTAGTGATAAAGCTGCAGCCAGCAATTGTGTAGGTTGTGGTTTATGTAAAACTAAATGCCCACAACATCTAGACATTCCAAACATCTTAAAAGAATTAGAAGAATATAAGAAAAATACTAAGTAAGGGGGTTTATTATGATTAAACCAAAAATTGGGTTAGATTTTGATGATGTAACAGCACCTTTTAACGCTGTTGCTGTTGAACTTGCCAATGAAAAATATCATTTAAATCCTCCATTAAGTGTTGATGAAATAACAACATGGGATCCTGTTGGTAGAGTAGAAGTAATTAAAGAGTTTTGGAGAGATCCTAAACTTTATAAAAGACAAGTTAAAGAAGCATCAAAACAAACTATTAAATGCATTAGAAAATTAATGGAAGTAGCAGATGTTTATTTCATTACGGCTTGCTTTCCAGAATTTATGTCTACTCGTGCAGCGCAAATTCAAAAATTATTCCCAGATTTACCTAGAGATAGAATAATCTTAGGATCTGCTAAAAACTTAGTAAACTTTGATGTTTTACTTGATGATAACATTGATAACGTCTTAGATTCACCTGCAGATTATGCTGTACTTATGAGACAACCTTGGAATAAGGGAATGACTGGTGTTTTAAGCGTTAATAATATGGAAGACTTTGTTAGTCTAGTTCACCATATTATTGAAGTATCAACTAACAAACATAAAAAGATTAAATCACCTTCAATTCTTGCTATTGTAGGTCCTACAGGAGCAGGGAAGAATGCCCTTATTGATAAGGTGTGTTCTTTAGCACCTGATAAATTTGAAATGCCTTTAACTTATACTACTAAAAAAGAATCAGGTAGAAAGTATGTTAGTGAAAAGGAATTCAAGCAGATAGATCTAATTGAACAAACAGTATATGGCGGATATTTATACGGTACAACTGCTAAAAATATTGAAGATGTTTTAAACAAAAATAAACACGCAATCATCGCACTAGATATGTGTGGAGCAATTAGTATGAAAACTAAATATCCAACAGTTATCCTACATGTTGATAAAAAGAAAGAATCGTTAATTTTAGATATTTTAAATACTAAAGAATTTAATGATGAAGAAAAGATGTTAAGAATTCTTTCTCTTGATGCGGAAAAGAATAACAAAAACATTTGTGATTATTCTATTGATAACAATAGTAATGAAGGCTATAAAAAAGTAGTTGAATTAGTTAAATAAATATTAAAGTATTAACCCCATGTGCATAATTGTATTTGGGGTTTTATTATGGGGAAATTTTATTTGCATTATCTTATATATATATATATCACTACAAATTCAATTATTAGGTATACGAAAACAGCTAAAATTAGCGTTTTGGTGTGTCTTTTTGCTTTTATTTGATCATAAACAGCAACAATCCATCTTTTTTATTAATATTTAACAAGCATTTTC
>JAZRXY010000028.1:0-119729 GCA_045600465.1 Bacilli bacterium | reverse complement strand
AATATTTATTAATGGTTGAATAAAGTTGTTATTAGATGAGCGAAAAGGACAAGAGGGTCTCTTGTCTATAAGCTCTATTTCAATATAAGAAATATTATTAGTGTCACAGGTAATTATGACGTTATCTACATCTTCACTTGGAATAGATAAAAGTGATAAAATTTCATTGGAATCTAACATGATTCTTCCTCCTTATAATTGTCTGATAAATAAATTATAAAGGAGGATTTTTTATTTTGAAAGATGTCAAATCTAGTGGGGTCGTTTCTTAGACTATTTTTCCAAAACCCCATCAGATTTGACAGAGCCTAAATAAATTATAAAGGAGGATTTTTATTTTGAAAGATGTCAAATCGTATGGGGTGCCATTTTTTGATATTTATTCAAAACCCCAGACAATTTGACAGAGCCTATTAATTAGCATTGGTAAAATCCAATGCTTTTTATTTCGCAAAAATAAAAATTGTTTAAATTTGCGAAACATAGTATAATATTTATGGAGGCGAATAACAGTGAAATTAATCGAGAGAAAACAATATCTAAACCAACTAATAAATGTTAAAAATGTCCCCGATATCAAGGTCATCACAGGAATTAGAAGATCTGGCAAGTCCAAGTTAATGGATTCTTATGTTAATTACCTAAAAAAAGATAGTAAAAATAACAATATAATTCATATCAAACTAAATATTAAACAATTTGAAAAATTGCTAGATGGAGATAAATTATATGAATATGTTTCTAGTCAATACAAACCAAATTTTACAAATTATTTATTGATAGACGAAATTCAAATGTGCAAAAATTTTGAACATGTTATCAATAGCCTCTATGAAGAAGAAAAATTTGATATTTATCTCACTGGTTCTAACGCTTTTTTATTGAGCAGTGATTTAGCAACTCTATTTAGAGGGCGAGTTTTTGAGATTAAAATTTTTCCCTTCTCTTTCAAAGAATTTTTGCAATACTACCCTAGCAAAGATATCGACACCTCTTTTGATGATTATTTTCATCGTGGAGGAATGTCTGGCTCCTATTTATATAAAAATGAGGACGATGGTTTTAAATATATAGAAAATATAGTAAAAACTACTATCGTTAGAGATATAATCGATAAATATCAAATTGAAAATGAAAATCTTTTAACTATGGTATACGAATTTTTAATGGATAATATTGGCAACCAAACATCAATTAGAAATATTGCTAATAAAATAACATCTTCTAGTTATCAAACTAACGATAAGACTTGTGGATCATATATTGATTATTTATGTAAAAGTTTTATGTTTTATCCAATAAAGGGTTTTGATGTCAAAGGTAATAAATATTTAGAATCAAATAAAAAATACTATTTAGCTGACCTATCTTTTAAAACATCGATTCTTGGTAATAGATATGCCGATCTTGGACATTTATACGAAAACCTAGTCGCAATTGAATTACTACGAAAAGGATATGAATTATATACTGGTAAACTTTATCAAAAAGAGATTGATTTTGTCGCAATAAAGAAAAATGAAAGGATATACGTCCAAGTTTGTGCAACTATTACAAACGAAGAGACATTTTTAAGAGAAGTTAACCCATTGTTATCAATAAAAGATGCCTATAAAAAAATAATAATAACTAGAACAAAAACTGAAACTTATGATTATAAAGGGATTGAGATAATAGATATGGCAAGGTGGTTAAATAGTTAGAAATTATCGCATTTCGCAAAAATAAAAATTGTTTGAATTTGCGAAATAAAAACTTTGAAGCAACTTCCCTTACATTTCCTTTATATAAATAACCTCATTTATGCCACAAAAAAGGCTCAATAACGAATATTGAGCCTTTTAATGATTATCTTATCAAATATAACTAAAACGTTTAATAAGACGATTATTTGTACATTACTGTAGCAAAACCTGTTGTAACTAGTTTGCCATCTTGGTTAACTACATCTGTTCTTAATTTGTAGATACCTTTTTCTGGCTTACTACCCTCATCTTCAACTGTAACAGTTGCTGTGATTGTATCTCCTAGGAATACTGGAGCTTTGAATTCTAGTGTTTGTCCTAGATAAATTGTTCCTTGTCCTGGGCACTTGTTAGCTAGAACTGCTGAGATTAAACCTGCGCTAATCATACCATGTGCAATTCTACGTCCGAAGATTGTTGTTTTTGCGAATTCTTCATCTAGATGAAGTGGGTTTGTGTCTAGTGAGACTTCTGAGAATTTTCTTACGTCTGCATCTAGAATTGTCTTTGTTAGACTTCCTGTTGTACATTTTAATGCCATATTATTTCTCCTTTATTTTTAAATTTTAAATTCAACATCTTTACTATTAACAAAACCTGTAACTAACGATGTCCAAACTAGTGGTTGTTCATACATTGAAGCATGACCTGAGTGTTCAATTCTTACTAGTTTTGAACCTTTGATATTGTCATGAATGTATTGTTGTTCTGGGAAAGGTGTTAAATAGTCTTGATCACAGCCTATAATTAATGTTGGTACTGTAATTGTATTTAATTTATCACAAACGTTGTGATCATCAGCACTCTTAGTTAAACCAATCATTGCATTGTAGAAATTAGGATCACTAAATAGTGGTACTAAAATTTTTCTTCTATTTTCCATCCATTCACTTCTTGATGTGTAGAATTCTGGTGAATAGATAACAGGAATTGTTGTGTAGTAATAAGCTTCACCATTTCCGCTTGCTGCTACTAAGTTCCATGCTTTACCAATGTCACCTAACCAAGAGTTAGTATAAGCTAATGTATTTGATAATACTAAGCGTTCAATGTATTCTTGATGTTTAACCGCAAATCTTAATGCAACTTCGCCACCATAAGAAATTCCGCAAATTGAAACTTTCTTTAATTCTAGTTCATCAAGTAAAGCTTTAATTAGTTCTACTTGATAATCTTGAGTAAAGTCAAAATTAACATGAGCTGATTTTCCTTGGTTTAGCATATCGACAAGAATAACTTTGTTATTTTCTTTTAAGTTTGGGAGTAAAGGATACCATGACATACATGACATCATAATTCCATTTAGTATTAGCAATGGTTTTCCTTCCCCATGGATTTCATAATTGAAATCTAATCCTTTGTATTTAAATACAGCCATTTTATTTCTCCTTTCGAAGACTTCTATTTTTATTTGTTATATTTACGATAGTCGCCACAAATACCCAAAGCAACTGCTTGCTTGTATAAATCTTCTCTATATTTAGGGTGAGCAATTGAAATTAGTTTTTCAACTCTTTCTGCAACTGTTGTACCTGTTAGGTTAACAATACCATATTCTGTAACAACATAGTCAACATCTTGACGTTGCAATGTTACAATAGCACCTGGTTTTAGTTGAGGAACAATTTTTGAGACCTCTTCTTTTTCACCTGTTTCTGGATTCTTAACCATTGCTGTTGAATATAAAGCAATAATTGAGCGGCCACCCTTTGATAATCTAGCACCAATAGCTGTGTCTGCTTGTCCTCCACTACCACTTATTTGTTCTGAACCAATTGATTCTGAACAGCATTGACCAGTTAGGTCAACTTCAACTGTTGTGTTGATGGATACTTGATTATCATTTTGAGCAATGATAAATGGATTGTTTGTATAACTTCCATCCATAACCATAATTGATGGGTTATCATTTACTAAATCGTAAAGTTTTTGGTTTCCTAAAATGAATGTTGTAACAGTCTTACCATTATTGATTTGTTTACATGAGTTATCAACTACACCCATTTCAATAAGTTCTGCCATTCCAGAAGTTAACATTTCTGTATGAATTCCTAAATGTTTCTTACCTTTTAGTGCTTCTGCTACAGCATTAGGAATTCCACCAATACCTAATTGAATGCAATCTCCATCGTGAACGTAATCAGCGATGAATTTACCAATCTTTTCATCCTTTTCTGTGAAAGGAACATCAGGTAGTGTTGGTACTGGGTAATCGACTTTAACTAGATAGTCGACATCTTTTATATTAACCTCAACATCTCCAAATGTTCTTGGATAGTTAGGGTTGATTTCTAAAATAACAATTTTTGCAGCTTTTAAAGCTTGCTTTTCATATGTGTTACCTAATGATAGTGATATGTAACCGTGTTTATCAGGCATTGATGCAGCACAAACAAAGATATCAGGACTAATGTGTTCTAATCTTCTTGTTCCTGCAAAGTGTAGATGGTTAGGAATAAAGGAAACATTTCCGTTATTTCTTTGTAATTTTCTATATAAAGGTGTGTAGAACCAACCATCTGCAAAGAATGATCCTGGATAATTCAAGAATTCACACTTACTCATAGGTAGGCAGTTGTTGACATAAACGTTTTTAACGCGGTCAGCAATTGTATGTAGGTTATTCATGAAGTCTAGTGCTTCACTAGCACCAAGGCCTGTAACGATAACCATATCCGATTTAACTAAATCTAAAGCTTCTTTTATGCTAATTAATTTGTCTTGATATTCCATAACTAAACCCTCCTAATAATAAAATAATGCAAGGGAGAGAGGGAAGACTCTCCCTTGCCATTATTTAGTCATGTTTTGTTTTTTAAATTTGAAAATTAAATAAATTTAGTAATAAATTACTTTAATTCAGCGAATAGTGTATCGATTGACTTCATTGCATCGACTTGTACGAATGTACCGCTTTGTGCTGAACCACTTGCTGGTTTTTCGTATTTAACGAATGATAGTGAGTCTAGACCAATACGTTCGCCGTTTGGACGATAGTTAACTGAACCTGAGATAGCTACTGGTAGTGAACCTGCTTCTTCCATTGCTTTTAGATAGTTAGCACGTGTGATATCGTAGCCTTTTGCTTTTAATTCTTTCATACCGTTTAAGAACATCTTAATAGCAATGTATGAAGACATAGCGTATGCGTTAATGCTGTAATCTGCGAATTGTTGTGCATTGATGGTGCCTTGATCTTTAGCCCATGTTAGGATGTCAACAAAGTCTTGTAAATCTTGAACACGTCTTGCAGCTTCTGGTGATTCGTTACCTGTTTCGTATCCAATGATAACCCATGCAGCACCATAGATATCTGATGCTCCAGCTGAAATAGCTGAATCTGGGACTGTTGTTGGAGCGATGTTAACGTATGTTGTTAGAATTGGTGTACCTTTTGCTTTTTCATTTGTTTGAACAGCATCATAGATACCCTTGAAGTATGTTTGGTTACCTGCAGCGATAATTACGTCACAGTCCTCGACAGCTTTGATTTGTGCTGTCATTTCGTTTGATACAGTTGTTGAAACTTGTTGATAAATAATTTCTGTATTTGTCTTTGTATCTAATGCAGCTTGCATTTCAATACCAGCCTTTAGTGATAGGCCATCATCTGATGTTGAGTAAACAACACCGATTTTCTTAACATCGTTGAATCCAGCATATGTTAAGCAACGTAGATACATTAAACGTCCTTCTGTCTTATATAGAGGTTGAACGCCCATCATGTATTTTTCATTTCCTGTTGCGAATGGTGAATCTGCTGAACCATCGAACATTTGTACTGATGTACCTGTTCCGTAGTAAACTTGAGGAACACCGCAGCTCTTTAATGTTTCTTCTGCAGCGACTAGGTTCCATGTTCCTAGGATACCGACTAATGCGAATACGTCGTCATCTTCGATTAATTGGTTGATGTATTGTGCACCTGCTGCACCGTCACCCTTATCATCGTAGACGATAGCTTGTAGTTTGTGTCCTTGAAGTTCTGGGTATTTGTCTAAGTGTGCGTTGATGTAGTCAACATATAGTTTGTATTCGTCACCATATGGGACACCAACTGATGCGTAAGCACCTTCTGATGCAATTGCTGCACCAATTTTGATTGTGTCTTTTGAGACACCTTCGACGAATTTTCCGCCTTCACCACAGCCAACTAATGTTGTTGCAGCAACAGCTAAAGCGGCAATTGCCTTTACTAGTTTTTTCATATGTTTTCCTCCACTAATAATTTTTTTAGGCTTTCTTTTCTCCTAGGTAAGCCTCGATAAGTTTTTCATCTTTTAATAAGTCTTGTGCCTTACCTTCCATACTTATCTTACCTAAATCAAGAACA
Organism: Bacilli bacterium; assembly: GCA_045600465.1. Lineage (GTDB taxonomy): Bacteria > Bacillota_I > Bacilli_A > RFN20 > UBA1709 > JAZRXY01. The sequence goes on along the minus strand of JAZRXY010000028.1, from coordinate 113,651 downwards.
TAAGCATAATCAGCAATCTTTAATGTTTGAAACGCATTTTGTTCAACAATCAAGATTGTGCTTCCCTCGCGCTTTAGTTCTAGAATAATCTTGAAAATATCTCTAACAATTAGAGGTGCGAGACCTAAGGAAGGCTCGTCTAATAGTAGAACCTTTGGGCTAGCCATTAAAGCTCTTCCGATAGCAAGCATTTGTTGCTCACCACCAGATAGTGTGCTTGCTTGTTGGGTTGCTCTTTCTTTTAGAATTGGGAAGTGTTTGTAAACTCTTTCAAAGTTACGTTCAATTACTTGAGCCTTTGTTAGTTTTACTTCTTTCCCATCCTCAATGATAGTTTGACCCTTTGTAGCATATGCTCCTACTTTTAGATTATCTTCAACAGTTAAGCCATTTAGAATCATTCTTCCTTCAGGTGATTGAATAATACCTTCCTTAGCAATGTGATAAGGACGTTTATTTAAAATATTTTCACCATTAAGTAGAATTTCTCCACTTTTGGCCTTAACTACTCCACTAATCGTTCTTAGGGTTGTGGATTTTCCTGCACCATTAGATCCTAATAGTGCAACGATACTTCCTTCAGGAACATTAATGTTAACGTCTTGAAGTGCATGGATTGCTCCATAAGTAACATTTAAATTCTTAATCTCTAAAATGTTTCCCATAATTAACCCTCACTTCCTAAGTAAGCTTCTTGTACGTATGGGTCAGCTTGAATTTCTTGTGGTGTACCGTATGCTAGTTTCTTACCGAATGAAATAGCACAAATGTGATCACAAATACCCATAACAAGTCCCATATCGTGTTCAACTAAGAAAATAGTAACATGGAAGTCTTTTTGAATCTTCTTAATTAAACGTGCAAGTTCTGCTGTTTCTGTTTCATTTAAGCCTGCTGCAGGTTCATCAAGAATGATGACACGTGCATTAGCCATTAATGTACGAGCTAATTCTATTTTCTTTAAGATACCATATGGTAATCCAACTGGTGGGACATCTTTGATTGATACAAGATCTAGATATTCAAGAACCTTCATAGCACGGTTATATAGAATAGCCTCTTCTTGTTTAACACGTGATGTTTGAACCATATGATGGAATAAATTTGTTTTAATTTCTGTATGAGCAGCAATTAATAGGTTTTGAAGAACTGTTAATTCTGGAATAAGTTCAACGTTTTGGAATGTACGAACAATACCTAATTTGATAACGTTATGAACTGCGTAATCATTTAAGCATAGAGCACGTCCCTCAGCATCTTTGTACCAAACTTTTCCAAATGTTGGTTTGTAGAATTGTGTGATACAGTTGAATACTGTTGTTTTCCCAGCTCCGTTAGGACCAATCAATCCGAATACTTCGCCTTCTTTAATATCAACTGTTAAGTTGTCGACTGCTTTTAGACCACCAAAGTGCATTGATAGTCCCTCTAGTCTTAAGACGACATCACTTGGTAATTGATATTCACCATATTTTTCGTTGTTTTTAGCAATAATTTCAGCCATCTTCTTTTCTTCTTCGGCTAAATTTGCTTCTAGTTTTTTGACTGTAGCTTCTTCTTTTTTAGTATACTCTTTTAACTTTTCATCATATTTTGATTTTAAAGAATCTTCAAATTCTTTTAAAACTGCTTTGTATTCTTTTTCTGCTTTGTCAAAAACCTCTTTATTTGCTTTTAATGTTGCGCTATCACGTTTTGCGTTTGCTGCAACATATTTTGCTTTTTCGTCATCATGAAGTTTTGCATATTTTGCTTCAACTTCTTTTTTTGCCTTATCAATTTCAGTTTGAACATCCTTTTCGATTGTTCCAACAATGTGATAGTTCTTATCAATCATATTATGAGCACGTAAGATGTTCATTCTTTCTGCTCTGAAGTCTAGTTCTTTTGCTTTGTTGCGTTTTTCTTCGCTTCTAGCATAGACTACTTCAAATTCTTCTTCGACTGAAACTGTCTTTAGTTCTAATGCGCCAAGATTACGATAGTGTTTTTCATTGAAGTTATCAATTTTTGCTTTGATTGCTTCGTTGAATTTTGCCTCTTTTAATCCTGGATATTCTTTATGTAGAGAGATTTGATATTCTAATTTTTCAATTTTATTAGAAACTTGTTTTTCATAATTCTTATCTTTATTGAAGGCTTGTTTAATTCTTTCAATGTCCCTGTTTAATTTGACACCAAATTTTTGGCCTTGATTTGTAGGACTTTCTTTTTTCTTATTGTTCTTCATCGTAGCCATACTTCTTTGCCCTCCATCTTCTTGTTAATTTCATAAATCCACGTTTGATATCGTTTAATAGTTGGATGACACCACCACGATAGAACAAAACGATAAGAATTAGAATAACACCAATAATAACGCTTAGTAACCATGAGTTATCTCTTAGTAATGTAACGTTAACTAAGAATAGTGGTTCTAGACCAAAAATCAAGAATGCACCAAACATAATGCCCCATAAGTTACGAGATCCACCGAATACACATGCTGCAAGGATGTTTAGTGAGAATACTAAACTCCATTTGCTTGGTACTGTGAATTTTGTGACAGCCATATATAGAACGCCTGCTAATGCTGCATATGCTGTTGATAGCATGAAAGCCATTAGTCTATATTTTAGTAAGCTAATACCCATAGCTTGTGCTGCTGATGTTGAGTTTTTCATTGATAACATTGCACGACCTGTTGCTGATTTACCAACGTTATTTGTAATAATTAGGATTAAAACTAGAACTACGCACATCGTGATATTCATTCCTAGTTTTCCTATTTGAATATCCCCAAACAAATATGTATAAGGAATAGTGTATCCGTTAACACCATCTGTAATTGTATTAGCGTTAATGAATACTTTGTTTAAAACTTCTGATAGACCTAATGTAACAATTGCAAGGAATAGACCTTCAATACGTAAGGAAGCAAAACCAATGACTAAGCCAATGATTAACGCTGCAATTAATGCAACAATTGCAATAACGATAATTGACCATCCATGTGCAATCCATCCTAATGTAACAGCTTTTTTAGTGAAGATCGCGCATATATATGCGCCAACTCCAACTAGACCTGCTGTTCCTAGTGATGCTAAGCCAGAATATCCAATTAGATATGAAAAACCAATTGCGATAATAGCATATACAATAACTTCAGCTAATTTAGTGCCGAAAGTTCCTTGAATAACTCTTGTGGCAGATAGAATCATAACTATTGTTAGAATAATCCCTAAAATAATGAAACTAACACCAGATTTTTTTGTATTTTGGCTTAGTTTTTCTAAAGTGTTTGACTTGTGTTGATATTTTAACATACGCCACACCTACACTTTCTTTACAGTTTTCTTACCGAACAATCCATTAGGGAATAGGATAATTAGAAGTAAAACTGCGACGAATACGAATGCATCTCCCCAAACTGATGTCCATCCTGTGAATGTGATGTATAGAATAGGAATAATGATTGTACCGATAATTGGGGCAAAAAAGCTTGTTAGACCACCAAGAACAACTGATAAGAAACCGAATACTTGGATATTTCCCATCATGGCTGTTGAAATAGGTGTACCAGCTAGTAAACATGCTGATAATGTAACTAATGCTGCTGAGATACCCCATGAGATAGCTGAGACAAAGCGTGTGTTAATACCCATCATTTGTCCAACTGTTTCATTTGATGCTGTTGCTCTAACTGAAAGTCCCCATTTTGTGAACTTTAGAGCCGCGAAAACCGCACCTAAGACAACCAATGCAACTAAAAATGTTGTTAGTTGTTGAGCCGTGATATATCCACCCCAACTTGTTCCTTTACCTACGTAAAGGAATGAACCCATCCATGATTCTGTATTGAAGATGTATGGAACGGCGTTATTTTGTGAAATAATTGATGACTTGAAGATAATAGGTGTTACAGCATTAATGATAAGTAATAAACCCATTGTAACAATTTGCTTTTGTGCAGGGTTTAAGTTATCTCCACGCTTGATAATACCTGAATCCACGAAAACTCCAAACAAGAACGCAATAGCCATTGCAATAACTGTTGCCAAGATGTAATTAGTTCTTCCAAATACGTGAATTGAGAAGTAGGCTGCAATGAAAGCACCAGCACTACCAATTAAACCTTGAGCGTAGTTTGTTGTTGCTGAAGTTCTAAAGATAAGGACAATACCAAATGTTGCTAGTGAGTAGCAGCCAATTAGTGGTAATGAACTTAATAAAACTTGTAGTACGCTCATAATATATTACTCACCCCATTTAATAACGTTTGCTGACCAAACATAACCAATACCAGCTGCGATCATACAAACGATACTGCCATCTTTAACTTTACCTTGTTGTAAAGCTAGGTGTAATGATAGAATTTGGTCTACTTGACCAATATGTCCATAATCTGATAGATAAATTGCTTGATCTTCAGTTAGACCTAAATCTTTTAGCATTCCTAAGTGACCTGATTTCTTCATGTGAAGAATTGCTAGATAGTCAATTTTCTTAGGAAGTCCTGCTTTTTCAAATGATTTATCAATACATTTGTACCAGTTAGGCATTGAAACTTCGTTAAGTCTATTCTTCATCGTTACTGGATCTAATAGTCTTAATGATTTCATTGCTTCATCGATATTGTCTTTTGTATATGGTTCTGCTTGACCACCGATTTGAACACCAGCTGTTCTTGCTAATGAACCATCTGACATAATGTGTGATGCTAGAAGGTTGTTTCTACCATAATTCTTCTTTAGAATGATAGCTCCTCCGCCTGCGCCAAGGTTGAACATCATTGATACGTTGTTATCTTTGAAATCAATAAAGTCTCCATTACGATAACCACCAACGACCATAATCGTGTTGATTGAGTCATCAGCGATTAACATGTCACGTGCAATTTCCATTGCAGAGACACATGTACAGCATCTGTTTTGAACATCGATACCCCAAGCATTTGTTGCACCGATTTTTTCTTGAATATAAACTGCTGATGTTGTTAGTGGATATTCTTTCCACTCTTCACCGATGCATAGAACTACGTCGATTTCTTTTGGATCAACACCTGTATTTTTTAAACAATCTAATGCTGCCTTAACTCCCATTTCTTGTGTACCGTCTTCGATACCAGGACCTGGAATGTACTTCTTATTAATACCTAATTTATCGCGAACTGCTTCTTCACTCCATACTCCGCCTGTAGCTTCAGAAATTTCTTTTGCTGACATTGTGTACTTTGGTAGATAAATACCAGTTCCGACAATACCTACTGTTGGTTTAGCCATCTTGATTACCTCGTTTCCTTATATGAGTAAGAATTATAGTCTCATTCCGCCGTTAACAGATAGATTTGTGCCTGTTACGTAGCATGCTTCATCACTTGCTAGGAATAGTGCTGCGTTAGCGATATCTTGTGGTTCGCCAAGTCTTCCTAACATTGTTCTGCTCTTGAATTCATTTAGTAATGCTTCTGGAACAGTCTTTAGAATATCTGTCATTGTGTAACCTGGAGCGATTGTGTTAGCTCTAACTTGTGCACCTTTTCTTGCAAATTCTTTTGCCCATGATTTTGTCATTGCAAATAAGCCTGATTTTGTTGCTGCATAGTTAGCTTGTCCAACGTTACCATATTCGCCAACAACTGATGAGATTGAAATGATTGAGCCTTTTCCTGCTTCCATCATCTTTGGGCCAATTTCTCTAACCATGTTGAATGGTCCTTTTAGGTTGATACCAATAACTGTATCCCACATTTCATCTGTCATCTTATGTGTTAATGCGTCTCTTGTAACACCAGCGTTATTTACTAATACGTCGATATGGCCAAATTTCTTCATTGCGTGTTCTGTTACTGCCTTGCAATCCTCAACGCTAGCAACGTTAACTTTGAACCATTCAACATTTTTGCATTCATATGTTAATGGCATAACGTCACATGCAATAACATTAGCGCCTTCTCTTGCAAAAGTTTCTGCCATTGCTTGGCCTAATCCTTTTGCTCCTCCTGTAACAATACATACTTTACCATCTAGTCTTCCCATAATAATTTCCTCCTTCAATTGATACCATGGGAGAATATTATTTTAGATACTAAAGCGCTTACTTTTGAAACGTAAACGCATTAACTTGCCTGTTCTAAAAAATATTCCATGATTTATATTAGGCGATTCAAATTTTGGCTATTATAAGTGCCAAAAATTATGAACACCTATTCGGTTACCTTTATTTTAACACTATTACGTAGTAATGCAAGAATATTTTTATGAACGCTAGCATTCATATTTTTTTTGAAAAACTATTGCAACCCTTAATCATTTATGATTAAATATAAACAATCCCTAAAAAAAGGAGGAATAACTTAATGATTTCAATTAGACCGAACATCAGTGCTCCTAAAACAAGAAAAGGCACTGAAACATTTAACAAAATATTATCTTCAGCTGAAAAGCTTTTTTATAAAAATAGCTACCACAACACTTCAGTGCAAGATATCACTGAAGATGCCAAATTAGGAGTAGGAACTTTCTACATCTATTTCCCAACCAAGCAAGATTTATATCGATACCTAGTTATTTCTTATCAACACGATATTAGGCTTGCCATTAATAAAGCTGTTGAAAATTGTAAAGATCGTATAGAAGCAGAAGCCCGTGGTTTGAATGCATATATCGACTTTATTCAACAAAATCCACATATTTATAGTATTATTTGGCAAGGATTAACAGTAGACCCAGAAATGTTTAAGTCATACTACGAATCATTCTCTCGCTCTTATGTAAAACGTTTGAATGAATCTATTAAGAATAGTGAAATTAGAAGTGATGTTGATTCAAATGCACTTTCCTACATCTTAATGGGTATCTCAACTTACCTTGGTCTAGAAACTTTGTTCTATAATTCAAAAATGGTTCCAGCAGAAGTTGAAGTTAGAGTCGATACTGTTAAAAAACTTCTCACTGACGGCCTAACAAAACGCTAAAAACAAAAAACTCAATTCCACCGAATTGAGTTTTATTTTTACTTGTTTGTAAAAAATACTATTTACTACCCCTAGAATACTTATCTTGATACTTAGCATAAACCATAAGTAATAAAATAAGAGTTAGAATCAATCTAGTAGTATTATAAATCGCAAGTACTGTACCTTCCATTGTTCCACCATTAACCAATCCTGGTAGCATTACACTAGTATAAACTAAACTTGCAATTGATACTGCTATATAAACAAAACAAGTTGCATATGATTTTTTTGCGCCAAAATCTTTACTTAAACAAATTAATAAAGGCGCTGAATAAGAAATTACAGTTAAAACAATCGCAAACCATGGAACTATTTCAAACATCGCCATATTAACAATAGCATAAATCTCTTTGATCGCTAAAAAACCAACAAATAATCTAAAAAGTTTGTTCCCTTCTTTAGTATAATCAAAGATTAAATAAGCCATTGCAAATGCGATTGCAACTAAGTTTACAATAAGTTGAGGACTAATAGTAAAGTTTAAGCCAATTATATTGATAATAATGGCTGCAACAAGTAAGACAACGTTAATTATCATGACAACTAAGAATTTTTTACTATCTTTCATAAAAACATCTCCATTTCTTAGTAATAATTATCACTTGGTGCGATAGACGAGACTTGAACTCGTATGGTTGCCCACACGCCCCTCAAACGTGCGCGTATACCAATTCCGCCACTATCGCATAACTAGATTATAATCTTAATTCAAATCATAGTAAAGAAAAGGAAGCCCTTGCTTCCTTATTTTTATTTCTTTAAATTATAGAAAGTTTTCTTTCCATCGTAGATTGCATTTTTACCTAAATCTTCTTCAATTCTCATCAATTGATTATATTTAGCAATTCGATCTGTTCTAGCTAATGACCCTGTTTTTATTTGGCCTGCATTGAAAGCAACAGCAACATCAGCAAGAGTTGTATCTTCAGTTTCACCTGAACGATGAGAAACTACTGCAGTATATCCTGCTCTTTTAGCCATCTCCATTGCTTCAAATGTTTCACTAACTGTGCCAATTTGGTTTAGTTTAATTAGGATTGAATTAGCAATGCCCTTTTCAATTCCTTCTTCTAGAATCTTAGTGTTAGTAACAAAGATATCATCACCAACTAATTGAATTTTTTTACCTAATTTATCAGTTAATTTTTTCCAGCCATCCCAGTCTCTTTCTCCCAAACCATCTTCGATTGAAATGATAGGATATTTTTTAATTAAATCTTCATAGAATTTAATCATATAATCACTTGTTACTAATTTGCCTTCGAATTTATACTTGCCATCTTTGTAGAATTCACTGGCTGCACAATCTAGAGCAAGGCAAACATCTTTACCTGGTTTATATCCAGCTTTTTCAATTGCTTTAACAATTAACTTTAAGGCATCTTCATTAGTTGATAGTATTGGCGCAAATCCACCTTCATCACCAACAGCTGTTGATAGTTTTTCTTTCTTTAAAACTTCTTTTAAATTGTGATAAACTTCTGCACCCATTCTAATTGCTTCTTTAATAGATTTTGCGCCGACTGGCATAATCATAAATTCTTGGATATCTGTGCACCAGTTAGCATGAGCGCCACCATTCATGATATTCATCATTGGTACAGGTAATACTTTAGCGTTAATTCCTCCTAAATAACGATATAGAGGAACTTGTAAATAGTTTGCAGCTGCATGAGCACAAGCAAGTGACGCTCCTAGTATCGCATTAGCTCCTAAGCTTGATTTATTAGGAGTACCATCAAGTTTAATTAACGCTTTATCAATAGCAACTTGATCTAAGACATCCATGCCTACTAATTCATTAGCAATTTTTGTGTTTACATTTTTGACTGCTTTTAAAACACCTTTGCCTAGATATCTTTTCTTATCACCATCTCTTAATTCAACAGCTTCTCTTTCACCAGTTGATGCTCCACTAGGTACGATTGCTCTACCAAAGCCCCCACTAGCAGTTAAGACTTCAACCTCAACTGTTGGGTTTCCTCTAGAATCAAGAACTTCTCTTCCATAAACACTAATAATTTCTGACACTTTAATTTCCTCCTTTTATCAAAACTTCCCCACTCATCTCACTAGGAATATTCTCTCCTAATAAGTATAGAAGTGTTGGAGCTAAATCTCCAAGTTTTCCTTTATTTTTAATAAACTTAACTTCGTTAGAAGTAATAATTAATGGTACTGGGTTAGTTGTATGACTTGTTATAGTATTACCCAATTCATCTTTAATGCAATCAGCATTACCGTGATCTGCACTAATTAGCATTATGCCACCTAACTCATTTACTTTTTGATACACTTTTCCGATGCATTCATCAACAACTTCAACGGCTTTAATAACTGCATCTTCAACACCAGTATGTCCTACCATATCGCAATTAGCAAAGTTAACGATTACTACATCTAAGTAGTTTTTATCTAACTCATTAATTAGAGCATTACAAACTTCATATGCTGACATCTCTGGTTTTAAATCATAAGTTGCTACCTTTGGTGAAGGAATAAGAATTCTCTTGCAACCTTTTAGTTCTTTCTCTTCGATTCCATCATATTTTTTCTGACCGTCAAAAAAGAAAGTGACATGAGCATATTTTTCTGTTTCTGCTATTCTTAATTGCTGGTAGTTTTTACTAGCAAGATACACGCCTAAAACATTATTTAAATCTTGAAGTTTAAAAGCAACTTCTCCTTTAACGCTATCCGCATATTTCATCATTGAAACAAAATAGATATTGTTTAGTTTCTTACTAGGTTTGTATTCTTGATAATAATCAGGATTTGAAATAAGGGTCGCTATTTCAATTGCTCTATCTGGTCTAAAGTTAGCAAATATGACGCTATCTTTATCACAAATAGTTTCGCTAGATTTATTAAATTTAGGTGTAATAAATTCATCGCTAGCACTATTGCCTTGTCTAGCATAATCACTATTTATAGCAACTTTATAATCTTCAAAACTTTCACCCTTATGTTCCACTATTGTTTCATAATATTTTTCTACCCTATCAAAGTTTTTATCGCGATCCATTGCATAATATCTTCCTGATAAGCTCGCTAAGTTATCCTTTAATTTATCAAGATAATTTAAACTAGTCTTTGGTTCTACATCACGGCCATCTAGTATTGCATGAACATAAATGTTTTTTAGCCCATTATCTTTTGCTAGTTTTATTAGCGCTAAAATATGATCAAGGTGCGAATGAACACCGCCATCACTAACTAACCCCATAATATGTAAATTAGAATTGTTTTGCTTACAATTATTTATTGCATCATTAAATGCCCTGTTTGTAAAAAATTCTTTTGATTCTATAGCCTTATTAATAAATGTTAATGATTGATAAACTACTCTACCTGCTCCAATATTTAAGTGGCCTACTTCTGAGTTCCCCATTTGATTTTTAGGAAGGCCAACTTCATTACCTGAAGCCTCTAACAAAATATTTGGATAGTTAGAAAATAAACAATCAAGGTTTGGTTTTTTAGCAGCCAAAATGGCATTGCCACATTTAATGTTGCTAATACCATATCCATCCATAATACAAAGTACAATTGGACGTTTCATCTTTTACCTCCTAAAAAATACTCGAAATAATATCCTTGAAATCTTCTAGTTTCAAACTTGCACCACCAACAAGTACACCATCAACATTATTTTGGCTTAAATATTCTTTAGCGTTCTCTTTATTTACGCTACCGCCATATTGAATGATGATACTATTAGCTACTTCTTCACCATATAATTCTTTTAGCGTTTCTCTTATGTAACAGCACATATCTTCAGCAATCGAAGAAGAAGCATTATGTCCTGTTCCAATAGACCAAACAGGTTCATAAGCAATAATCATATTTTTAACATAACTTGATTTTAAATCTTTTAAGCCTTCAACAAGTTGTCTTTTTACGACATCTTTTGATAGGCCATTTTCATATTCACTTAAATTTTCACCCACACAATAAATAGCAAACATATTATTTAAGGATAATGCTTTTATTTTTGCATTGCAGGAAATGTTAGTTTCGTTATAATAGTTTCTTCTTTCAGAATGTCCTACTAAGCTATATAAAACCCCAATCTCTTTTAACATTGGAATACTAATTTCCCCAGTATATGCTCCATCATTATTCTCATTAACATTTTGACTAGCAATAATGGTATAGGTTGCTTTAACTTGTAAAGCTTCTAACGCCAAAAAGGAAGGAGCAATCCCAACAACAATTCCTTTTTTCTTACATTCATAAGCAAAACTATCAAAGTCATTGATAAAATCAACAGCTTCTTGAATTGTTTTATGCATCTTCCAGTTACCAAAAATAACCTTATTTCTCATATATATTACCTCTACTTTGAATCGGGAATGATATCAATGCATGGTAAATGTCCATCATTTTCAATCATCTCTAATGATGCTCCACCACCAGTAGAAACATGACTGAATTTTTCTTTAAATCCAAACTCTGTTACTGCAGCAGCACTATCGCCACCACCAACAACACTAAATGTTTGTTTTAAAACTGCAATTGCTTGACAAATGCCAAATGTTCCTTTTGAAAACCAAGAATTTTCAAACATACCCATTGGGCCATTCCAGAATATAACTTTTGCATCTTTCAATGCATTTTTGTATAAATCAATACTTCTAATTCCAATATCTAAACCAATAAATCCATCAACGATATTTCCACTTAATGTGTTTCTAATATCTTTTGGATCTTCTAATGATTCTGCAATAACGTGGTCAATTGGTAGCACAATCTTTTTGCCACCTTTCACTAGACATGATTTAGCAAACTCTAATTGATCTTCTTCAACTAGTGATTTGCCAACCTTTAGTCCTTTAGCTTTTAAAAATGTATATGCCATTGCTCCGCCAATAATAATGCTATCTGCTTTATCAAGTAATTTTTCGATTACTTTGATTTTGTCAGAAACTTTGGCACCACCTAAAATTGCAACATATGGATGTTCTTTTGCTTCAACACATTTAGTTAGTGATTCAACTTCTTTTTCAACTAATAATCCTAGTACTGCTTTCTTTTTTGCTTTAATCATTTCATCAGCAATACCATATGTTGACGCATGTTTTCTATGCGCACTACCAAAAGCATCATTAACATAAGCGTCTGCTAAAGAAGCCCAATAAGAAGCTAGTTTATCATCATTTTTTTCTTCACCTATTTCATATCTAGTATTTTGAACAAGCAACACTTCTTTTTCTTTTAAGTTTTTGATTGCTTCTTCTAATTTTTTACCTTTAGTTTCTTCGCAATAATATAGACCTTTCTTAATATACTTTTTAACTACGGGCAAGATTAGTTCCATATTGTTTTTTTGCATATCTAATTTTTCTTGTTCTTTGTCTTTATGGTTTACTTTTCCTAGGTGAGATAATAAGACTATTCTAGCATTAAGTTTTTGTAATTCCTTGATTGTTGGAAGTGCTTCAACGATTCTAGTTTCATCGCTACACTTTCCACCTTTTAAAGGTACATTAAAATCGACACGAACGATAACGACTTTGTTCGCGACATCTCCTATATTCTTCAATCCTAATTTTGTCATTTTAATCTCTCCTATACTTGCCTAATATTTTTTTATAATAGTCCTAATACTTTTGCAAATTGCTTTGTTGTTCTAATGTATTGGCATGTGTATGAATATTCATTATCATACCAACCAACAATCTTAACTAGTTGTTTACCTTCCTTAGTTTTTAAAATTGATGTCTGAGTTGCATCAAATAAACTACCATATGTAATACCAATGATATCGCTAGAAACAACTAAATCTTCAGTGTAACCTAAAACATCTTTTAAGTATGTTTCACTAGCTTCTTTCATTGCTTTATTAATTTCTTCAACACTAACTTCTTTCTTTAATTCAAGAGTTAAATCAACTAAGCTACCATCAATTACTGGAACTCTAAGTGCTCCCCCAGATAGTTTCCCTTCTAGACTAGGTAATACTAGATGTAATGCTTTAGCAGCTCCTGTTGAAGTAGGAACAATGTTATCAGCACTTGCTCTTCCTCTTCTAAAGTCTTTTTCTTTATCAATATCCAGTGTTGCTTGGTCATTTGTATAAGCGTGGACTGTTGTCATGTATCCAACAACCACTCCAAACTTATCTTCAACAACTTTCATGATTGGAGCAAGACAATTTGTAGTACATGAAGCTCCAGAAATAATTTTCATGTCTTTAGTTAATTTATCATGGTTTACACCATAAACAATTGTTGGAGTACTCTTTTCTCCAGGTGCTGAAATAACTACAGCTTTTGCCCCTCCATTAACAATGTGTGGCATAGCTTCATCAACATTTTTAAATTTTCCTGTGCATTCAAGTATTATATCTGCACCAAACTTTTTCCAATTAATTTTTGAAGGATCATATTCTGTAAAACAAGGAATCTTTCTACCATCAAAAATTAAATTTGACTCATCACATGAAATCTCATGTCCCTTGAATGGTCCTTGAGCTGAGTCATACTTCAAAAGGTATGAAAGATTTTTTGGAGAAGATCCATTGTTAATGGCTACAACCTCGAAATCTTTATCCTCTGCCATTCTCCTGAAGGCTAGACGACCAATACGTCCAAACCCGTTAATACCTACTTTAATCTTCATTATTATACCTCCGCGTCGAAAATCAAGTACATTGACAATTATATATTAAATAGATGTCCTTTTCAATTGTTAAGATAAATAATTTATCTTACCTATCTATTTTATAAACAAATCTTCAATTTCAACATTAAGTCCTTTTGCAATTGATTCAATTGCTTTAATCGAAATATTTCTGCGACCTCTTTCTACATCGCTGATGTAGTTTTTATGTAAACCTGCTCTAAAAGCTAATTCTTCTTGGGAAATCTTAAGAATTTTCCTTAGACTTCTCACTCTTTGCCCAAATATTACTTCTACCTTATTCGTCATTGTTACCACCTACCAAAGTATCAGAAATTTCCATTAACTTTTTAAGTCTATGATAAACACCTGACTTAGTGATTGGAATATGATATTCATCTCTTAATTCATCAACAATATCATTTAAGGAATATTCCGAATGTTCAAGTCTAACTTTTGCTAATGCAATATATTTTTGATCTAGATTTTCAATCCCAAATTTATCTGCAATAATCTTAATTTTCTTTTGTTGTTCTAAACCATTATTTACAGCTTTAGCAAGATTAGCAAGGTCACAATTATTAACTCTATTTGTTGAATTGATTGAATCTCTTTCAATTCGAACATTTTCAAATTTCAAAAGTGAATTATACGCTCCAATAACTCTTAAAAAATCTGCAATATATTCACTTTTTTTAATGTAAACAACTACCTGGTTTCTTCTAATGATATATTTGGCTTCAATGTAGAATCTATCTAATTGGTTAATGATAAATTCAGCATGCTGTTCACTGTTAACTGCTACCTCTAAATGATAGTTAGAAGTCCTAGGTGAGTTAACACTCCCAGAAGCTAAAAATGCACCTGCAAGATACGCTCTTCTTATTTCATTGTTACCAAAAAAGTCTTGTTTAGGAATTGCATTGAATCCCTCTTTATCATTATAAATTTTTAATGTTGATAAGATGTCTTTAACTCCTTTTGATATCTCAATATTTACAACTACATTATTGCCAGCTTTTTTAAAGTGTTTTTTTTCACTTACTTTAACCTTACAATCTGCGTTAAATAATTTTCTAACTAAACTAAAAATTAATTTAGCAATCTTTTGGTTTTCACTATGAATATCAATAATCCATTCATTGTTTCTTAAAATCAAATTGCCATTAATTTTAATAAAAGAAGAAAGCAACGCTAAAGACTCTGAAACATTTCGCTCAGGTGTTAATGCTATTTCATTTTTTACTTCCTTAGTAAAAGAAACCTCTTCAATAGGTAATGCATTATTTCCCATTATGCTTTCCTCCAGGGATTATACTTTTATTATAGCACACTTAAAGTGTGAAAAAAAGCCATTTTAAAATAAAACCCAGCTTAGCTGGGTAATACTTTATTTTTTAGTTTTTTTAGGTTTATTTTCTAACTCTTTTTTAGCATAGAAGTTTTTAATTTTATCTTTAAAGACAAAACATAATACAAACATTATGACTCCTAATATTACATAAACAATTGAAGTAACTACAGATGTAGAAACACCATTGATTTGCATAATAAATGCTTCATTTCTTAAAGGCTCCAAGATTGCTCTAACTGTACCATAATAAACTAGATATAAAGAAGTTAAAATTCCACTTGGTCTTTTATTCCAGAATTTTCTTAAAATAATAGAAATGATAACCCATCCTAATAAAGTAAGTAATCCTTCATACAAAAATAGTGGTTGAGCTGCTTGGCTTGTTGGACAATAGATTCCTCCACCACCCATCATTTGATTCAAAATAAACTTTGGTAAAAATGACAATGTTGACGGATCAACACATGCCCCATATACTTCTTGATTAAAGAAATTTCCCCATCTTCCAATACATTGAGCAAGTAAGACGTTAGGTAAAACTAAATCTACCACATCAAGAGCATTAACTTTAGGATATTTTTTAAGTAGGTAAATGAATGCTGTAATAACTCCTGCTACTACACCACCTTGAATGGCAAGGCCACCTTCCCAAACAAAGAACATGTGATACCAATTTTCACCACTAAAGCCACTTAGATTTGATAAGACAAACCAAATTCTAGCTCCGACAATTCCGATTGGAAACACTAGATAGAATAGACCCTCTATCATATCTTTATCAAAGCCTTTTTTCTTTGCTAAATATTGAGTAAATACATATGCTAATATTGCTCCACCAATAACAAGGATAGCATACCAAGTAATCTTTACATTCCCCAATCTTAAAATGACAGGATTTAGTTTATCTAATAGCATTGTAATCATCACTTTTTACCGCCTTTCTTTGTCATCTCATCATATGAATCAATCAAGTTTTTAGTTGCATCAAATCCTTCACTCTTAAGTCTTAGATTTGTAATTGCAATTTCAACTAGTTCTGCAACTGCTCTTCCTGGTGCAACAGGAATAGAAACAGTTTCAATTTCTTTATCAAAAATCTTCTTTGTATATCTTTCTTCAGGAAGACGAGAAATTGATTTTAAAACTTCATCCATTGAAACAAGTTCTACTATGTAATCTATTCTTCTTGAGTTTTCGACTGAAGTAATTCCAAATACTTTTGAAATATCAATAACACCAATCCCTCTAACTTCAAGAAGATTCTTTAAATGTTCTGGTGATTTTCCATAAATATGATCATATACTTCATAAACAATAACAGAATCATCCGCAATTAAACGATGTCCTTTTTTGATTAATTCAAGAGCAGTTTCGCTCTTACCAATTCCACTTTTACCTGTGATTAACACACCCATTCCAAATATTTCCATAAGTGTCCCATGATACAACTCTTGAGGAGCAATTCGTTCACTAATATAAGCCCATAATTTATCCATTAAGTATAAACTTTGATCCTTACTTCTAAATAAACTTATATTTGATTTTTTACAAGCTTCTATTAAGTATTTTGGACAATCAAGATTTCTTGCTATTAAAACACAAGGTGTCGAATCTTGAACTAAGTTATCCAATCTTTCTTTTTGCACTTTTTCATCAAGTGTTTCAAGATAATGCATCTCTTTTAATCCTAGTAAAAGAATTTGATTTGAGTGGGTGTAGTCAAAATATCCAGCAAGTTCTAGGCCTGGTCTATCGATTTCACTTACAACTATCTCTAGATTCGTATTGCCTTTATATAAAACTTCAAAATCAAAATGATCAAGTAAGTTTTGAACTGTTAATGTTTCGTGCCTCATTTTACTACCTCCCATTTATACATAAATGATAAATCAAATTTACAATATTTACCACTATTTTAATATCTTAGCTAAATATTGACCTGTATATGATCCTTCTATTTTTGCTACTTCTTCTGGAGTTCCCGTTGCCACAACATTTCCTCCTTTATCTCCACCTTCTGGGCCCATATCAATAATGTAATCAGCATTTTTGATAACATCTAAATTGTGTTCAATAATAATCATTGTGTCACCATTGTCAACAATTCTATTTAAAACTGTTAATAACTTCTTAATATCTGCACTATGTAATCCGGTGGTTGGTTCATCAAGGATATAAAGTGTTTTACCATTAGATTTTCTTTGTAGTTCATAAGCTAATTTTAATCTTTGAGCTTCTCCTCCAGATAGTGTTGTTGCACTTTGTCCAAGTTTAATATAACCTAATCCCACATCATATAGTGTTTGGATTCTATGTTTAATATTTGGGACATTTTCAAAGAAACTTAAAGCCTCTTCCACTGTCATTTCTAACACTTCATAAATGTTTTTCCCTTTATAGGTAACTTGAAGTGTTTCTTCATTATAACGTTTCCCATGACATTCTTCACAAGGAACGTAAACGTCTGGTAAGAAATGCATTGGTACTCTTATCACACCATCGCCTTGACAACGTTCACATCTTCCACCCTTAACATTAAAGGAGAATCTAGATTTATCATATCCTCTAAGTCTTGCTTCTTTAGTTAGTGCAAATAAATCTCTTATTAAATCAAATACACCAGTATAAGTCGCTGGATTACTTCTAGGAGTTCTCCCTATTGGATCTTGGCTAACATTGATAACTTTTTCAATTTTATCTTTACCTTTTATTTCATCATGATCTAATGGTTTTACTTTTCTATTCCCTAAATAGTTTTGTAATCCTTTAGATAATATCTCGTTAACTAGAGTTGATTTCCCACTTCCAGAAACTCCTGTAACTAGTGTCATTACTCCTAGAGGTATTTTAACATCAATGCCTTTCAAGTTATTACCTCTTGCGCCTTTTATTTCTAAGCATTTCTTTGTTACTTTTCTACGATTCTTATTCGTCTCAATCTTTTCAATTCCCGCCAAATATCTTCCCGTTATTGAGTTAAGATTTTTAGCAACTTCACTAGGTGTTCCAAAAGCAACAATCTCGCCACCATGAACGCCACTTCCTGGTCCAATATCAACAATATAATCAGCATTCCACATGGTCTCTTCATCGTGCTCAACAACAATTAGTGTATTTCCTAAATCTCTCATTGATTTAAGCGTTTCAATAAGTTTATGATTGTCTCTTTGATGCAAACCAATTGAAGGTTCATCTAAGACGTATAATACTCCTACTAGATGTGAACCTATTTGAGTTGCAAGTCTAATCCTTTGTGCTTCTCCCCCAGATAAACTTCCTGCACTTCTAGCAAGGGTTAAATAATCAAGCCCAACATTTACTAAGAATGTAAGTCTATCTTTAATTTCTTTGACTAGAAGTCTAGCAATATCTTCTTGCATCTTACTTAGCTTTAAATTATTAAAGAACTCTAACGACTCTTTAATCGACATTGATACAACATCATAGATGTTTTTATCATTGATTCTAACTGCAAGAGCTTGCTCATTAAGTCTTTTACCATTACAAGTTGGACAAGTTTTTTCCATCATGTAGGAACCATACCATGAGCGCATTAATTCAGAAGTAGTTTCTGAATATAATCTTTCTATTTTATTTTTTATACCTTCGCTATATCCTTTTCGATGCATCTTGTTTCCACTACGAGTTTCAATAGTGTATTCTAGTTCTCTATCGCTACCACAAAGAATTATATTTTTTTGATAATCACTTAAATTCTTATAAGGCTTATCTAAATCAATTTTGTATTCTTTGCAAACAGCTTCAAAATCTTGCCAATCGATGTTTTCACTATCGACTAAATTCTTATAATAACTAATCGCACCATCTCTAATTGAAAGGTTTTCATCTCTAATTAAAATATCTAAATCAACCTCATTTTTAACTCCAAGCCCTGCACAATCAGGGCATGCTCCTAATGGTGAGTTGAAAGAAAACAATCTAGGTTCTAGTTTTGCGATTGTAAAACCACAATGAGGACAAGCATAATTTGATGAGAAAAGAATTTCCTCGTCATTAACTAGCGCTAGAGCAAGCCCTTTTCCCCAAGAAAGCGCTGCTTCTAATGAATCACTTAATCTAGTATGATCTTTTTTATTGAGCATTAGTCTATCAATCACAATATCTAAATCGTGTTTTTTATTTTTATCTAATGCTTCCATTTCTTCGATAAGTTTATATTCTTTATTATGCCTTACTCTAATGTAGCCTTCTTTAATAAGACGGTCCAATATTTCTTTGTGTGTTCCTTTTTGTTGGCGACAAATAGGGGCTAAAATAGTAATCTTACTACCATCTTCAAACTCATTTAATCTATCCATCATTTGATGAAGAGTTTGAGCTTGAATAGGGATATTATGTGTTGGACAATAAGGTGTGCCAATTCTAGCAAATAAAAGTCTTAAATAATCGTAAATCTCAGTAACAGTACCTACAGTTGATCTAGGGTTGTTGGAAGTTGACTTTTGATCAATTGCAATAGCAGGAGCTAATCCTTCAATTGAATCAACATCAGGTTTATCTACTCCACCTAAAAATTGTCTTGCATATGCACTTAATGACTCAACATATCTTCTTTGACCTTCGGCATAAATAGTATCAAAAGCAAGCGTGGTTTTACCGCTACCTGAAAGTCCTGTCATAACAATTAACTTGTTATGTGGTAACTCGATATTAATATCTTTTAAGTTGTTTTCTCTTGCCCCTTTAATCACAATCTTGTTCATAGCCATAATGAGTCATCTCCTATATGTTGTATCTTTTATTGTACTATGAAATAAATCATCTATGCAATAGCAAAGAAAATAAAAGAGGAGTTAAACTCCTCTAATATTATTTATCGTATTCACTCATTAATTTTAGTCTCTTCCATCTTGCTTCTGCACATCTTCTTGTCTTAGCAATTAATTCTTCTGCATTAGCAGGATTAACAATTGGTAGTTGACTATATCTATTTTCACTTAAAGCGAATTCTTTAAACTTATTGAAATCAGGTTCCTTGCAATCTATTTGCAATGGATTCTTTCCTTCTAGTGCAAGTCTAGGATCATATCTATAAAGTGGCCAATAACCACATTCTACTGCTTTTCTTTGCTCTGCTTGATGATTCATCAGTCCACCCTTAATTCCATGTTCAATGCATGGTGAATAAGCAATAATAATTGATGGCCCATTATAGCTTTCAGCTTCTTGGAAAGCTTTGATTGTTTGCACTGGATTTGCCCCCATTGCAATTGATGCCACATAAACATGCTGATAACTCATCGCAATTGCTCCTAAATCTTTCTTAGCTGTCTTTTTACCACTAGCGGCGAATTTAGCAATTGCACCTGTTTGAGTAGATTTACTTGCTTGACCCCCAGTATTTGAATAAACTTCAGTATCTAAGACAAGAATGTTGATGTTATCTTCGTTAGCAATTACGTGATCTAATCCACCATAACCTATATCGTATGCCCAACCATCGCCACCAATTGCCCAAATTGATTTATCAACGATGTCATCTTGCATATCTAATAGTGCCTTAATTCCTTTGCACTTACTTTCTTTAACAAGTTTAATTAAGTCTTTTTTAACTTCTCTTGCGACTGCTTTGTTAGATTGATCTTCAAGATATTTCTTGATTAAATTTTGAAGTGGTTTTTCACATTCTTCCATATTTTCTAACATGACTCTTTTTATGTTTGTTAACTTGTAATCTGTTGCTACTCTCATACCATAAGCAAATTCAGCATTATCTTCAAATAATGAGTTATCCCAAGCTGGTCCTTCATTATTTTCATCTGTTGCAAAAGGTGTTGAAGGCATTGCCCCACAATAAATTGATGAACAACCAGTTGCGTTACCAATCATTAAGTCCTTACCAAATAGTTGTGATAGTAAACGATAGTATGGGGTTTCCCCACAACCTGCACATGAGCCACTTACTTCAAAGTATGGACGAAGTAAGCTAACGCCTTTTAATGTGTTTAATGGGAAGTAATTATTCTTGTATTTAACTTTCTTATAAAGGTAATCTGCACCTTTTGATTCTGCCATCTGTCCTTTAACAGAAACCATGTCTAGTGCTTTTGTTGGACATTCTTGCGCACATAGTCCACAACCAACACAGTTGTCTGGTGAGACTTGAATTTTATATTTTAATCCCTTAACGTTATTACCCATTGCATCAATTAAATCTTCTTTCACTACTTTTGGAGCTTTCTTGACTTCTTCTTCATTTAATAAGAATGCTCTAATTGTTGCATGAGGACAGACAAACACACATTTGCCACATTGGATACATTTCTTGCTATTCCACTTAGGAACTTCATCAGCAATATTACGTTTTTCTTCATAAGTAATATTATTATGCATTGTGCCATCTTCAATTCCTAGATTTACAAAAGCACTTGTTGGAATATCATTACCATTTAATGAAGACATTTGTTCGGTGAAAACAAAGTATTCATCATCTGATTTGCGTTTATTAATAACTTCTAGTTTAGCCCAAGATTTGTCAACTTTAATTTCTTGGATTGCACTACCTCCTAATTCAATTGCTTTATAGTTAAGTTCAACAATTTCTTGCCCTTTCTTGCTATAGGATTTTAAAACTGCTGCTTTCATATATTCAATCGCTTTTTCATATTTTAAAATAGTTGGATTTAATTTAAAGAAAGCTGATTGAAGAATCGTATTAGTCTTTCTACCCATTCCAATTTCATGAGCTATTTTATTGGCATCAATGATAAAGAACTTTGCCTTCTTTTCTGCCAATTGCTTTTTAACTAAATAAGGTAGTTTTTCAATAATCTCATCTTTATTAAATGAAGTATTAAGTAAGAATGTACCTCCAACCTTTAAATTTGAAATCATGTCATATTTAAATAGATATGAATCTAATGAACATGAAATAAAATCAGCATTTTTTACATAATATGTTGACCTAATAGGTGTTTTACCAAATCTTAAATTGGATCTAGTTGCTCCCCCTGCTTTTTTAGAATCGTAAGCAAAGTAAGCTTGTGAATATAAATTAGTATGGTCACCAATAATCTTAATTGAGTTTTTATTAGCGCTAACTGTTCCGTCACTGCCTAAACCATAGAATAAACAAGAAGTATAATCGTTTGTTGTATGGAACTTCTTATCCTCTTTTAAAGATAGATTAGTTACGTCATCAACAATACCAACACTGAAGTTATTTAATGGTTTCTTAACTTTCAAGTTATCGTAAACTGCTTTGATTTGACTTGGTTGAACATCTTTACTTGATAATCCATATCTTCCACCAACAATTACGATATCCTTTCTTGCTTCTTTAATAGCATTATAAACATCTAGATATAAAGGTTCTCCACTAGAACCCATTTCTTTTGTTCTATCTAGTACTGCAATCTTTTTAACACTCTTTGGTAGTACTTCTAAAATCTTTTCTTTTGAAAAAGGACGATATAGATGTACTTTTATTAAACCTAACTTTTGATCTTTCTTTGCTAATTCATCAATTGTTTCTTCAATGGTTTCACAAACGCTACCCATAGCCACAATAACTCTTTCAGCTTTTTTGTCTCCATAATAAACAAATGGTGCGTAATGTCTCCCTGTTAGCTTAGAAATATCATTCATATATTTTTCAACAACATCAACAACTTTACCATAATGAAGGTTTTGTGCTTCTCTAGCTTGGAAATAAACATCATCGTTTTGGTTACTACCTCTTGTAACACTATTGCAATGAGGATTAAGCGCTCTTGCTTTGAATTTAGCTAATGCTTTCTTATTTAAAAGTTTAGCTAGGTCTTGATAATCTTGTAATTCAACCTTTTGAATTTCATGTGATGTTCTAAATCCATCAAAGAAATGAAGTACTGGTGCACTTGCATCAATAGCAACTAAGTGTGCTAAAGGTGCTAAATCAGCTACTTCTTGAACTGAGTTAGAACAAATCATGGTAATTCCTGTTTGTCTTACTGCATAAATATCTTGATGATCACCAAATATTGACAAAGCATGCATAGCTAGACTTCTTGCGGAAACATGCATTACAGCAGGTAACTCTTCTCCTACCCATTTATAAATATTAGGAATCATTAATAATAATCCTTGCGATGCAGTATAAGTAGAAGCAAGCGCTCCACCTTGAAGTGCTCCATGGACTGTTCCAGATGCTCCTGCCTCTGATTGCATTTCGCTAACTTTTACTTCACTGCCAAAAATATTTTTCTTTCCTTTTGCAGCCCAAGCATCTATATGCTCTGCCATAGGTGATGATGGTGTGATAGGATAAATTCCTGCCACTTCACTAAAAGCATAACTGCCATAAGCACATGCTTCGTTCCCATCCATTGTTAAAAATGTTTTCTTTTTCATAATGTTCCACTCCTTTGGCTTAAAAATATGATATCATATTAAGTTTTTTATTCTTTACTTAGACAATCCCGACATTTCATATCTTAATAATTAATTTTACCATATTGTAATTATAAAATAAACAAGATGTTGAAAGTGCTTTCATGTCTTTTTCTATTGAAAACAAAATCTTTAATTGTTAAAATAGGTAGTATACGAAAATAGGTGATTTTGGATGTCAAGGGAAAAGTTTACACTAAAAGCACAAAATGGCCTAGGATCACGTCCTAGCGCAGCACTTGTGTTTGAAGCAAATAAATATGCATGCAATGTAGAACTTCACTACGCTAATGATGTAGCAAACATGAAATCAATCATGAACATCATGGCCTTAGTAATAAGAAGTGGAGAGGAATTCGAAATAGTTACCGATGGTATTGACGAAGAAAAAGCATTAAAGGAACTAAAAGAATACATGGTTAAAGCAGAACTTATTTAAGACTGAAAAGAGGATTACTCCTCTTTTTTGTTTACATCTATTACCTTAGATTTTGACATAACATCAATAATAGATTTATGTTCTTTGTTAAATAGCATGTATACACCACTTGCCACCCAAATGGCTAGTGCTAATATGATACCATATTCTGATAAGAATAATGCTGCCATTGGAATTAACGATTCAATAATCAAGAATCCAAAAAAGAATCTAATAAACATAATTTTATTGGAAGCAATTTGATTTTCTTTATCAACAACTTGCTTAGCCATTATTTTTAATCCTAAGGTTTGGCCCTTCTTTAAGATAAGAGGTAATACCAAGAAAACAACTATCTCTGCTATTACTAAATCAAAGCCATATTGACAAAATTGTTCTTTTTCCATTGTGTCTGCTAAAGCAACAACTCTTTCATCATTTATATATTCTTCAAATCTGATATTTACATTATCACTTTCATCATAATAAACCATTTCATTATTAGCATTTAAATATCCAAGATTATAATCTATTTGATATTGGATATATTGTTTTTGTTGTGCTTCATAATCAAAAATCTTATTTGCTAAAGGATGCCCTGCTAAATCAACTACTAAAAATAGTATTAATGTTAAAGCAATATCAATAACAAATGCAAAACCACGATCACTAAGTGTTATTCTTTTTCTCTTTCTCATAATTGTTCTCCTTTAGCCAAATCATCTAAATCTTTTACTATAGCATCAACTTGATCAAAACTATCAATAATTGCGCCACTAGCTAATTTATGTCCTCCACCATTATACTTTTTAGCTACTTCATTAATAGGTAGTCCTGCACTTCTAAGTTCTACCTTTACTTTATTATCTTTACTTACAAAGAAAACCCATATTTTGATTCCTTTTATATGAGATAAACAGTTAACTAATCCTGAAGATTGGAATTCACTGATATTAAACTCTTTTTTAAGCTCATCATCAATAATCATATATGCCACCCCATTTGGAGTCTTTTTATAATTTAATTCACAATATCCTCTTAATCTTACCTCTTCTTCTTTTGTTTCATAGATATAATCATAAATTGAAGTTATATCCACTCCCTTGGATAAAAGAAGTGAAGCATCATCAAAAGTTTTAGAATTGGTATTAGCAAACATAAATCTACCTGAATCTAAAACAAGTCCTGTATATAGATAAGCTGCAGCATATGGAGATATTTCTAATTTATTTTCATTAGCAAACTCACAAATAAGTTCACAAGTAGAAATCCTTTCTGAATCAATAAGTTCAATTTCTGCAAACTTTTCTACAAATGGGTGATGATCAATCTTTATTATTTCTTTAGCATCTTGAAATCTTTCATCATCAACTCTAGAAATAATTGGAGTATCTAAAACAATCGCTAATGAGTCAGCTATTCTCGCATTAGTTACTTTGCTATCTACTTCCCCCATGATATTTCCCCAATGAGCATTAGGCTCTCCTAATGCATATACTTTTTTATCAGGAAAATTATCTTTAATAATTTGCTTTAAACCCATTTGAGCGCCATAAGCATCTCCATCAGGTCTAATATGTCTAAAGATTGTGATAACATCATATTCTTTTATTTTATTTAAGATTTCTTTGTTCACAATATCACCACCGCAATACAATATTCTAAATTATTTATGCATTTTAAACAAGCGCAAAAAGACAGTTATGAAAACTGCTTTATTTTGATATCTTTAATAATTTATATCCAGCATTACAAATTGCTTCTTCAATTAAACTATCTTCAATTGATTTAGTAGTCAAAATAGTAACGCCTTTTGTCTTTAAATTAACTTCAACAGAACTTATTCCTTCGATACTTTTTAGTGCATTGCTAACTCTAGCAGCGCAATGTTCACACATCATTCCATCAACAAAAACTATTTCTTTCATCAATACTTTTTCCTCCTTATAAGGTTTAAATGATTTAATTCTTAATGCATTTAAAACAACACAAATTGAACTTAATGACATACAAGCAGATGCAATCATTGGATTTAATTTTATATTAATAAAACTCAAAAACCCTGCCGCAACTGGAATCATTATAATATTATATATAAATGCCCAGAACAAACTTAATTTAATATTTTTAATTGTCTTTCTAGACAATCTAATAGCATTGTATACATCTAGTAAATCACTACTTGTTAGTATTACATCTGCGCTAGATATTGCAATATCTGTTCCATTACCAATTGCCATACCTACATCACTAGTTACCAAACTTGGTGCGTCATTAATTCCATCACCAACATAAACCACCTTGTGATTATTTTCTTTTAGTTCTCTAATCAAAGCTTCTTTTTGATATGGTTGAAGTTCATAACTTCCCCATTTTGCTCCAACTTCATTTCTAATGATTTCGCCAGTAATCTTATTATCACCACTAGCGATTAAAGTATGAAGCCCTAAATCATTTAATTTTGAAATTGCAATTGGAGAAGATGGCTTAATCTTATCTTTAATTCCAATAATCGCTAAAATAGCATCACTAACTGCAACTAGTAATACTGTTTTACCTTCACTAAGTAATTTATCAACTGTTTCTTTTTCATCTTCACTTGCTTTATCAATAAGAGCAGCAACACTACCTATATAAAATGTTACGCCATTATACTTGCCACTTAAACCAACACCTGGCGTATTTCTAAAATCATCAATCTTTATTCCATTAGCTTTATATTTATTTCCTAATTCTTTAATTGCTTTTGAATAAGGATGTTCTGACTTTTGTTCAATTCCTAAAATTATACATAATAAACTTTTTTCATCTTCACTATAACAAATATAATCAGATACTTCAGGCTCACCTTTAGTAATTGTGCCTGTCTTATCTAAAACTACTGAATCAACATCATGTAAGTTTTCTAAGATCTCGGCAGATTTGATTAGTATACCATTCTTGGCTCCTACACCCATTGCAACTACTACTGCTATTGGAGTAGCTAGTCCTAGTGCGCATGGACAAGATATTACAAGCACTGATATTCCATATTGGAAAGCAACTTCAAACTCTTTACTTAAAATAAACCAAATAACAAACGTAGCAATAGCAATTAACATAACCACTGGTACAAACACCTTTGCAATCTTATCAGCAGTTCTAGAAATTGGAGCTTTAGATGAACTTGCTTCTTCTACCATTTCTACTATGTGAGCAAGTGTCGTCTTATCTCCTACTGCGATGACTCTACATTTTAAATATCCTTGTTTATTTAATGTTCCCGCACTAATCTTACTCCCAACACTTTTTTCTTTAGGAAGTGATTCCCCAGTAAGCATACTTTCATCTACGCTACTATATCCTTCTAAAACTAGCGCATCACAAGAAATATATTCTCCCGGTTTAACAACCATTATTTCATTAACTCTAACACTACTAGTTTCGACAATTACTTCCTCCTCATTTCTAACAACACAAGTTGTAGTAGGAGCAAGCTCTAGCAAACCTTCAATTACATCCCCAGTTTTCTTCTTACTATTGTTTTCAATAGTTTTGCCAATACTTACTAATGTTAGGATTGTTCCCACTGCTTCAAAATAAAAATCATGATGATAGATAGACACTATTTCCATATCATTGTTTATCGTTGCCTTATAAATTAAAACAATTACATAAATCCCATATACTAAAGACGCAAGAGCACCTAAAGCTACCAAAGTATCCATGTTTGGATTTGCTTTGAATAAATGTTTAAATCCATTTTTAAAATAATGGAAATTAATAATAATGATTGCGATAGCTATTGCAAATTGTGTTAATGAATATGCAAAAGCATTTTCAATGCCACTAATTAAACTAGGCAGCGGTAAATTAACCATATGTCCCATAGCAACATACATTAAACATAGCCACAAAATAATTGATGCTACTAGTTTTGAATTTTTTGCGTTATTCTCTTTATTATTCTTATAATCATCATCTATTAAACTATAGCCTTCTATCTTTAAAGCTTTGGCTAATTCTTTATGATCGAATTCATCGTCATGCTCAACAATCATTGTATTATTTGCAAGGTTAACAAAAACTGCACTAACGCCTTTACTAGCTAATGTGACTTTTTCAACTCTATTTTTACAAGCAGCACAAGACATGCCAAAAACTTTAAATTTAGCTTTCATAAAGTTTACCTATTTAATCTTTTTAATGATTGTGATGATGTTTTTGTTATCGATTCTTTCATAGTATAAGTTATCCATACTGTTTTTAACCATATAAATACCTAATCCACCAATACCTCTTTCTTCAATAGACTTACTTACATCAGGATCTTCATGGGTCAAAGGGTTAAATTCAACGCCATCATCAATAAAGGAAATCTTCATTGTATTTTCTAGTAATGAATATCTAACAACAGCATCGCTCTTTTTCTTCTTACCTTTGAATGCGTATTTAGCAATATTACTAAATAGTTCATCAATAGCAATGTTGATACTTGCTATTGTTTTCATATCTGCGTCATTTTCTTCTAATACACCATCAATTTCTTCAATGATATCATTAATACTATCAATCTTTGGAGGATAGTGTTTTTCAATATAGTTATTACCATAATATTTAAATGAAATCATTGTAATATCATCAAATTGATCCATGCCATCACAGAAATTATCGATTGATTCTTTAATATTTAAACAAATTGTTTTTGCATCCTTAGATGCGTTTTTATTTAGCACTTTAATCAAGCGATCTTCTCCAAATAATTCTTCTTTTTTATTAATAGCTTCTGTCACACCATCAGTGTAAAAATACATTTGATCCCCTGATTCTAATTTCAATGTTTTTTCTCGATATTTAATTCCTGACATTCCCGCCAACATAATGCCTGAGATTTCTTTTAACATTTCATAACTTTTTTTGCCACGTTTAATCATTGGAGGATTATGGCCAGCATTAACATATTTTAATTCGCCGGTATCAATATTTAAAAATCCCATCCAACCTGTAACAAACATTCCTGAAGCATTATTATTGCATAATCTCTCATTAACTTTACTAAATACTTCAGCAGGGCCAATACCTGTTTCAGAATATGAATTAATAATAGATTTTGCTTCCATCATAAATAATGCTGCTGGGATTCCTTTACCACTAACATCAGCAATTAAGATTGCAAGTTCTGATCTATTAACAAAGAAGAAATCATAGAAGTCTCCGCCAACTTCTTTTGCAGTGTCCATAGTTGCATAAATATCAAAGATATCAATACGTGATGGAAATGGTGGGAACATACTAGGAACTGAGTTATATTGAAGGCTCTTAGCTAATGCCATTTCTTTTTCATTTCTAGTTTTTTCTCTATCAATATAACCTCTTAATGTTTTAACTGTTGTATTAATATCATTAGACAATTCCGCAAACTCATAAGTATCATCAACATTAACTTTAGTTCTTAGTTTACCTTCCGAAATTTTTCTTAATGATTTGTTAACACTTAACATATTATTAACCATTCTACGTTTGATTAATAAATAGATAAAAGCAAATAATATTGCAAATAAAACTACGCCATTAAAAGCATGCATGTAAGACGTAATATCTCTATCCATCATTACTTGCTTTTGACTCATAAGTGCCATAACAAAGTAACCATCAGCTTTTGTATATTCAAAGTAATAATCGGTATCAAATAATCTAATTTCACCTAAAGTTTCTTTTTCATAATTAGATAAATCAACTTTTCCTTCTTTATCTTTTGAAATAATATTATAGTTATCATCAAGAATTAAGATGTAGCCATCATCCCCCACATGATAATTTTCTGTGTAAACTAATAAAGTTTCCTCATCTAGTTTATTAGATATTACTCTACTTACATCATTAAGGCTTGAATTAAATGTCCCCCTTGCTCCTTCTAAAGCAAATTCTCCTTGAACACTATATGTGTAAAAAGTGCTAAGGAATAAACCCGCAACCATGATAATTGCTAACACTCTTTGAATGATTCTATGTAAATGGGGTTTCTCATTAGGATCTATTTTGTCTGCGTGAATTACAAACTCACTTAACACATTTAATATCAAAGCCGCTACTGTTACAGAAGCTGTATTAATTATTATCATTGCAAGTGCACAATTTTGAATAACAATATATGCTCCTTCAATATCTTCCATATGAGTGAAAAAAACCATCAACATATGGAACACTTCACAAACAAGTCCAATTGCTCCAGCAAGTAAGGTACTTGGTTTATGATTATCAAATAATAATTTACGACAAATTGCTCCAATTAAACCAGATACAATCGTGGCCACTGTACAAGCAATTTGAGTATATGTTCCTGCTCCCCAACTAGCGGCAAAGTATCTTTCAACTCCCCCAATAACACCAGCAATAATACCTGCAGGTGCTCCAAAAAATAAACCTGCTGAAATAGGTGCTGCATCTCTAGCGTTTACAGTAACACCACTAAGACTAATCCCAAATTCAGTTCCTGCAACTGCAATCGCACCAAAAACAAGCCCAATAATTATTTGTTTCCACCAGTATGGAACCTTATTAAATTTAGTCTTTTTATCGAACAAATAGAAAAGAATACTAAATATTATTGGAACTGATGATACTAAAATTAATTGAACAATCGTTTCACTGGTCATGTTATTACCTCTTTTATAGATATTATTATAACACACAAATAATAAAATAAAAATAAAACCCGTATTAATACGGGTTAAGCTGCAACTGCAAACATTCCTGATAAAAGCATCAGTACCAATCTAATTCCTAAGAATATCAATATTGCCTTCCAAATTAGACCACCAAGACTAACTTTTTTAACTGTAGCATGACGATAATATCCATTATTTTGATAGGCTCTTAATAAGACTTGATATGCTGCATTATTTGGATCCATATTAATAGCTTGTTTTAAATCTTCACATGCACTAATGTCATCTCCTAAGCCATGATGAGCTAACGCTGATGCATGGAAAAATCTAGCACCACGATAAACGCTAGTTAGAGTATTTAAACTATTAAGAGCTTCTTGATATCTACCACTATTAATAAGATTAATTGCATTAACTAAACCATCTGGATCCCCTGCTTGAACATGAATACTTGTATCAATTGTTCTCCCACCACTAAAAAATGAAGCAAAAATATCCTCAAAATTAGCATAACTACCAGATGAATAACTACCATATTGATTAGTATTTGCTTGTCGCTGTTGTTGAGCTTTATAAGCTTCTGGATTTTTTAATAAATCATATGCTTGATTTATTTCATCCATTTTTTTAGCAGCTTCTTTATCATTAGGATGCAAGTCTGGATGGTATTCTTTTGCAAGCTTTCGATATGCTTTCTTTATTTCTTCGCTACTCGCATCAGGTGAAACTCCTAATACTTTATAAGGATCTATCATTCAGTTTCCTCCTATGTTCTTTTTTCAAATTCTTGATTACATTTTGGACAAGTAATAGTAATTGTTTTCCCTTTTGGAGGTCTAACAATTCTTATATTAGCGCCGCAATGTGGGCATTTATAATATTTATGGTCTTTATCTTTCATTTTCTTTTTATTCAAAGAAAAGAATCCAAAAATTTTGTTTTTGATTCTAAAAAAGCTATTTAATTCTATTTGCCTTTTAGTAATATTCTTAGATAATGTTCTAAAAACTGTATATGCAAGTAAAACAAAAGAAATACCCTCTAATATTGCTCCTACAATGTAGGCATATTCAAATCCTTCATTTGCTCCTCTATTAAATAAGAAAGCTATAACAAGTAAAACAATAGCGCAAACTAAAATAAATCTTGATAATTTATCATTACCATATCTTCCATACATAAATCTTTGAATTTTATACGCTACTTTTTCTAAAAACTTTCTCATTTATACTTGGCTCCTTAAAAAACATCTTATATCAGTAAATGTATTATAACATATATTTATTGGAATACACCAAAAAAGAACACTAAGTGTTCTTAATTTCTTTTTCTTCTTTTTTAAGTTTTTCTTTGTATTCTTTAAATGTCTTCAAAAATTTAGGAGACAAAATAATCAACGCTATCATATTTGGTATAATAAGAAATCCTAATGCTACATCACTAATTTGCCAAATAAGATTAACTTGTAGTAAAACTCCTAAAATTGGAAGTAATAGATACAAATACTTCAAGTATTTGCAACCTTTCTCACCTAATAAATATTCTACAGAAGATCTAAATTTAACATAATTACCTAAATATGTTGTATAAGTAAAGAATAAGATTGAAACTGCAATAACCCAAACAACAGGAGTTGGTACCACTGTTTCAAAAGCAGACAAAGTTAATTGGACTCCAGAAAGATTCCCAGCAGTCCATGCTCCACTTGTTAAAATGGCCAACGCTGTTAAACTACAAACAATTACTGTGTCAAAAAAGACCTCGAAAATTCCCCACATTCCTTGATGTGCTGGGTGGTCAGTAATAGCTGCTGCATGAACTGGAGTTGATGTGCCTTCACCTGCTTCATTTGAATATACTCCTCTTGCTGCACCATTAGCCAAAGCTAATCTAACACTAGATCCTGCAAACCCTCCTATTGCTGGGGCTGGAGCAAAAGCATATTTAACTATCATTCCAATTGCATTTGGAACTTCTTGAATATTAGAAATGATAATAATTAAACATGAAACTATATATAAAACAACCATTACTGGAACTATTTTTGCGCAAACATTCCCAATCTTTTCAATTTTATTTGCTTTTATGATAAAAAAGGCAGAAATAATAATAACAATTCCAGAAACAATAGCAGGAATTTTAAAAGTATAACTTGCTGTTGATGAGAAAGTATTTGCTTGAACAAAGCAACTACTTGCAAGCACTTGGACAAATAAAATGACAGCAAAAGTTGTAGCTAATATTTTACCTAGTTTCCCATTAATACCTTTTTTCATGTAATACATTGGCCCACCAAAATACTCGCCATTTTCAGCTTTATTCCTAAATTTTACTGCTAGTGTAACTTCACACATTTTTGTCATAGTTCCTACTAAAGCAATAAGAATCATCCAGAAAATTGCACCAGGACCACCAACAGCAATTGCAGTAGCAACTCCAGCGATATTGCCAGATCCTACCGTACCTGCTAAAACTGAAGATATTGTTGCTAACGGACTTAATTGTCCTCCACCATCTTTTTGTTTATCTTTTTTAAACATTTCTCCGATAGTTTTTTTTAACCACATTTTAATCCCTGTGAATTGAAAAAAGCCAGTTCTAATAGAAATGTATAAACCAAAACCAATCAGTAAAATAACTAGAGGTATTCCCCAAATTTCTTCAATAACGTTATATATAGCATCCCATATTTCACTTATTGTCATAATTTATACCTCTTTCCTAAAAAATCTATATCATTATACACAAATATAAATAATATGTAAAATATTAATGTTTTTCATATAAAAAGAGGCTGTGCCTCTTTTAATCTCTAAATTATTCCTAGTGGAATTAATACAATTAACAAAAGTGCTACTAATCCCCATAGCCCTATCAAGAACCATTTTCTTGTTTTTGGTTTCATATCAGGAACAAAGTTGCTTGCCAAGAAGAATGGCACATAGGTTGTGATGAATACAGGAAGTACTCCCCACCATTTGTAAACCCAAATAAAGCTATTATTTGTAGTACCTGCTAAGAAAGATTCAAATAATGCAAATAAGACTGCCATTTCAATAGCACCAACTAATTTGCAGCTAATACCTTTGAATTTACCTTTAGCAAAATAACGCTTGCTACGATCATCTGGTAACATCTTAAATGAAATAATACCAGCTAAAGCAAACATCATTGATAATTCCCAACAAACACCAATTAACAAAATAAATGATGTTGATTCATTGCTGACTGCCCATAATGGATAACCAGAGAAATGTGCAATAACAGCATTAACAATTTCATATAACCAGTGAACTCCATATAGTGCAAGTCCTGCATAGACTGCTGTATAGTTTTTCTTTCTTATTTCACTCCAATAAACATAGAAAACAACAGCTAGAATAAAAATAAACGTCCAATTAAAATTTTCTGTACTACGTACTGCGATTTGTTGAATTAAGCCTTTAGCAAAATTAGAACCATCACCCCAAAATTTAAAAAACATATATTCCCTCCTGTTTTTTTGCTTAACATTATTATATCACTTTTTAGATAAAAAAAAGAACACTGAGTGTTCTAA
This sequence comes from Bacilli bacterium, assembly GCA_045600465.1. Classification (GTDB taxonomy): domain Bacteria; phylum Bacillota_I; class Bacilli_A; order RFN20; family UBA1709; genus JAZRXY01. The sequence goes on along the minus strand of JAZRXY010000028.1, from coordinate 79,661 downwards.
TAAATGGTGGATCCTTGGGGATTCGAACCCCAGACCCACTGATTAAGAGTCAGTTGCTCTACCAAGCTGAGCTAAGGATCCATTTATGATTGCTTTATTATCTTAACTTATTTTATCCCCTTTTTCAATACTTTTTAAGTTTTTTGAGCAAAAAATTAGATAAGGAAAATCAAGTATTAAATTAATAATTTTCTAATAAATTAACGTATATAATCAAAACCACGACGAAAAATCCTCAAAAGAGGCATTTTTTAAAATTATGTAGTATAATAGGTTCTCTCAAATAAAAGTTGGTAATCGTTGGTAAGCGCATCCAATGAAAGTTGATAACTATTTTCAAAAAGCATCCAACAAAAGTGATTTAGTCAAGAAATATTTAATCACTTGCTTTAGATGTACGCCTACATAAAAATAAAAATCCACGTCTGACAAGGCGTGGTTTTTCTCTAACGCCTTCAAGGCTAATTACTGGCCACCCCGATTTCGGGGTGTTTTTATTTGCCCAATTGCCTTGGACACTCTTACTTACCCGTAAACGGGTCGTTATATTCCTTTAAACTTCTTTTGTCCGATATCCGATCTTCTATTTCTTGGTTACGAATATAATTCTGTATTGTTTTCTTGTTTAGACCTACGGTCGAAACGTAGTCCCCTTCTGACCAGAAGTGCCTACTCCCATAATTATATTTTAAGTTGGCGTGTTCATCAAAAATCATCAAACTGCTTTTTCCCTTCAAATATCCCATGAATGATGATACACTTATCTTCGGTGGTATTTTTACAAGCATATGTATATGGTCTACCATAGCATGTGCTTCTACTATTTCTACCCCTTTGTATTCACACAACCTCCGCACATATTTCCCTATATCCTGTCGTAGTTTCGCATATATTGCTTTCCTTCGATATTTCGGCGTAAACACAATATGATACTGACAATCCCACCTCGTGTGTGATAAACTACTTGTGTCATCATTTTTAAAATGTGGCATAAAACCTTCCTTTCTGTGCCTTGGCAATTGAGCATTACCATTATACACCGGAAGGTTTTATTTTGCCTATCGCTCTTGCTTATTCATTTCTCGCCCTCAAAGAAGGCGGTTTTATGTTACTCTTCGAGTTACATAAGAAAAGCTGAGAGTCAAAAATTCTCTCAGCCAACTTATTTCGATAGTGATGGAAAGACCAAGAATAAAAAGTCAAAGCTTTACATGGTTTTTGCAGGGTCAGTAACTGCCCTAAGATATAAATAACTTTCCATCATTATTATTATACATCAATATTAGAAATAAAAAAACTAAAAAATTCACTCCTAGTTTTAGTATACGAAAAAAGAGGCAGCGCCTCTTTTATTTTACATCTAGAATATCTAGAACTTCTTTAATCTTTTTAGCAGCCTCATCTAATTCTTCAAATGTATGTGTTGCTGTATAAGAAGTTCTAAGTAGTGCTTTGCCTTTTGGAGTGGCAGGACTTACTACTGGATTAACATATACTCCTCTTTCAAGAAGTAATGCACACGCTTTAAATGCTTTTTCATCATCATAAGTATAAATTGGAATTATTGGAGTTTTAGCTTCAATGATATTAATGTTATATTCTTTTAATTTATCTTGCATATGTTTTGTAAGTTCAAGAAGTCTGGCAGGGCGATTAGGTTCACTCTTAATTATTCTTAAAGCTGCTAAGGCACAAGCTGCACTAGCAGGAGTCATACTAGCACTAAAGATATAAGGACGTGAACTGTGTTTAACAAAATCAATTGTTCTTTGGTCTGCTGCCATATATCCACCAATAGAAGCTAATGACTTTGAGAATGTTCCCATAATGATATCGACTTGATCTTCTAGTCCAAAGTATTCTGCTGTTCCTCTACCATTTTTACCTAAAACGCCAAATCCATGAGCATCATCAACCATGACTCTTGCGCCATATTTTCTAGCAAGTTCGACAATACGTGGTAGATTTGCAATATCTCCACTCATTGAGAAAACACCATCAGTGATAATTAAACAACTGACATTTTCTGGTACTTCCTTCAATTTTTCTTTTAGGTCATTCATATCGTTATGTTCAAATCTAACTAGTTTTCCATAACTTAATCTACAACCATCATAAATTGAAGCGTGGTTTTCTTTATCACATAAGATAACATCGTTAAATCCAACGATAGAAGAAATAATTCCTAGGTTTGATTGGAATCCTGTTCCAAATGTTATGACAGCATCTTTATGTAAAAATTCTGCTAGTTCTTTTTCTAGTTGTAAATGGATATCAAGTGTGCCATTTAAAAATCTTGATCCAGAACAACCTGAACCATATTTTTCTAATGCCTCAACACCAGCTTTAATAACATCAGGATTTGATGTAAGTCCTAGATAGTTATTAGAACCTAGCATTATTGTTCTATGTCCTTCCATTTCAACAACAGTATCTTGACCACTAGTTAATGCATGGAAATAAGGATAATTCCCTGTTTCCTTTAAAGTATCATATATTTGATGTTGTTTAGTTTTTTCAAATAAATCTTTCATTTTTACTATCCCCTTAACAATACATTTTTGATATCACAAAGTTAATAAATCTTAATGGTAGTAATCTAATAACGAAGCATTCTAGATTAGAAACTAATCCTACTATCTTTCTTAATGGAGGATTTTTGGCTTCAATAACTTGATAGACTGCTTTGGAAACTGTGATTGGATCTGCTCCATTTTGTTCATCTTTTGCCATCTTAGCAATTGATCTAGCAGCAGCTTCACCATTACCACTATTTTTATCTTCAAATTCTCTAGCTGCTGTAAAGCCTGTTTTTGTATCGCCAGGTAAGACTGCAATTACTCTAATGTTAAATGGTCTTACTTCGTTATCTAGTGCTCTAGAATAAACTTCAACTCCAGCTTTAGTTGCACTATACATCGCTTGATATGGTAGAGGCATTAATCCTCCAACACTTGAAGTGTTTACAATTCTTCCCCCACCACTTTTTCTAAGGTAAGGAATAATCTTTGAAGATAATGTAGTTACTGCTACTAAATTTACATTAACAATATTTTGTATCTTTTCTTTACTAGCATCTTCCATTGCTCCTGCAATTCCAAATCCTGCATTATTAAATAGTGCATCAATATGTCCTTCTTTTTTATAGATTTCTGCAAAGATTTTATCAATGCTAGCATAGTCACAAACATCAGCTTGATAGCAAGTAAATTCATTTCCTTGATATTTATCTTTAGCAATCCCATATACTTTATAACCCTTAGTTACAAAATACTTGGCTGTTGTAAGACCAATACCACTACTTGCTCCAGTAATAATAATTACTTTCATTCTCACTCACCTCATTTGTCCAAAATCATTATACACCTTTTGAAAAATAATGTTACCTTATTTTGCCAAGCATTAAGTATATGTTATAATTTGTAGTGTTAAAAGGGGTGGTTTTAATGCAAAAATTTTTAGCTTTATTATTAGGATGTTTTCTACTAGTTAGTTGTGGAACCACTTCAAACAAAAACCCTCATGAAACAAACCCCACAATTGAAAATCAATTTAGTAACGAAATTGGAGAACACAAAGGTAGTTTAAATAGTTTTAATTACTTATACTATGTTCCTTCTTGTTATAACTCTGAAACAGGGCTTCTATTATTTCTTCATGGTTGTGGCAATGATGGTTATGCCTACTACAAAAATTATGATTTTAAAAAATGTGCTGAAGAGTATAACGCTGTTGTTGTTTTACCTTCACAAAATTATACTTGTAACACCGACTTATGTTGGAATTGGTTTTTTGAAAATAATAGAAAAGGCTTTGCTTTAGATTCAGCTGCCATTAATGAAATAACTAGACAAGTCATCGAAGCGTGCAATATAAACAAAGATAAAGTCTATATTTCAGGACTTTCAGCAGGTGCTGCTGAAGCTATCGGTTTATTCTTTTCTAACCCAATGTATAAAGGAATTGCTAGTGTCGCAGGTATAGCTGATGGTGTTGCTAATACTATTAACGAAGCGAATGATGTTATAAGTGGAAATAGTGATTTTACTTATCCAAAAAACTTCTATAAAAGTGTCGCATTGGATAAACAAAAAGCTCTAATATTCCATGGTAAAATGGATGAAAGAGTTGTGCCAGCAAATGCTAAATATGTTGTAAAACAAATGACTACACTATTCGATTATATCGATGACAAGCAACTCAATGATTCACTAACAAAAGAAGAATTTTTTGGATCTAATTCTCTTTACCAACAAAATGCAACCTATAATGTAACAAGTTATAATGATGGTACTATTGTTTATTATGATATTGATAATTATCCGCATACCATAACTAATGCAGTTTTAAAAATTATCTTCAAATCATTCTTTGGAGAAAAGAATGATTGGAAAAAAGATTTAACTGCTCCTAGAACTAACGATGAATTAACTACTAATAAAGGTATTAACGAAGTCTATTATGAAAGAATGGACTTTGCATATTTCCTACCTGATACAATTAATGAAAACACCTCTATTGTTTTATCTTATTTTGATTGGGGAAAAGAAAACATAATTAATTGGTATAAATCTACATATAAAGATAGTAATGTAATTAATATTTTCCCATTAACAAACGCTTGGCAGGATGAAGAAAAATTAAATAAATCAATTGATACATTCTTAGATAAATTTGTTGATAAATTTCAATTGCAAAACAATAAAATTGTATTAGTAGCACAGGCATTCAACTCCAACTTTGGAATTAATTCGCTATTAAAAGACCAAAAAATCGAAGAACTTATTATTATAGATGGTTATGCTTATGGTAATGACACTAGGACAGAAATTCATTTAACAAACAATATCGATTATGATAAGTTTGCTAACAATGTTGGTAAAATTGTTTTAATTAATGGCACTCAAGAAACTGAATGGTTTAATCCAGAAAATCGTGCGACTTTAATCAAGCAACTATATGATGCGTTTGATTATAAAGATGATGGAAATCTTAATAGTTCACTAGAAAAACAAGAAAGTTCTGGACAACTTATTAAAAACTATGATGAATCAGCTTATAAGTTAACAAATTATTCACCTAATTATAAAGTCTATGAGTTTTATAATAGTAATGCTGGTAGTTACTCTACTTACTACGATGAGACATTCTTTAAAGAATTACTGAATTAATAAAAGAGGCTTAAGCCTCTTTTGTTATCTAATTAATGTAATTCCTTCTCTTAACCACTTACCGACCCATACCCAATCTCCATTAGGTAAGACTTCGATTTGGTGTCCTAGCATTCCCATGCAACCTGCAACTACTAGAAGTGCAATAACAATACCTAGTTCAATTGCTAGTCCTATTATTTGCCATTTTCTAGGAGCATCATGAATTAAGACTGCTGCTACAAAGAATGGAACATAACCGATAAGGAATAGAATGAATGGGAAGTTTGGTTGCCACCAAGGTTTCTCCCAAGTAAGGACTCCACATTTATTTAAAATGATTTCAATAATAACAGCGGAGATTGATCCTAAAACAATTGTAAGAATTCTTCCTCTAATTGCTTTTGCTTTTGTCTTTCTTTGGGCTGGTGTTAAATCTTTATTTTTGGTTGTAGCTTTGTAATATAAGTTATTAGAATCTTCTAGACAATTTTTATTGCCATCCATAAATTTTTCCCCTTCATAACCTAATGTTGTTGATAGCATATAACATGTTGCCATTCCTAAAAACATAAACATAATAGAAATCTCAATGTTATAACCAATTAAGATTTGAAAACATGAATTACCCGCTAAGGTTGTACCCCATACTGGTTGACCAGTTGTGGCATAAACCATTGAGTTCCATGTTTCATTAAAAACATCCCAAAGCCAGAATGCTACTCCTCCTAAAACTACTGAGTATCTTTTAGCTCTAATGTTTTTCCAAACGCAATAAAACAAAATAACAAATATCGGAATAATGTACCAATTAAATGTCGAAGTTGTTTGTAATCCTGCTTCCAAGTCATATGGTGTAGTAACACCTGGATTGCTTAACCAATCTAATAAAATCATAGTGTTTATCCTCCTAATTTCTATTAACTTTATACGTTTGCTCTACTAAATAATTATATAATTCATCAACATCGTAATTAATCATTTCTCCTACATCATCAATAAACTCGTATTGATCTCCAACAAATCCTTTTAAACCCTCGAATATTTCTGGATTAATTTTTGTCTTATCAACATGAACATCTATTATAGAATGATAATTATTTGGAATATCTTTTTGATATTCAATTTCTAATCCTTCTATTGAATTAATAAATTCCAAATCAGCATCTGTTAAATAGCCAAATACTTCATTATCAAGACGCCCATGAAGGTCAATTGAAGTAACATTAACATCATCATTTGAGTAGATTAAGATTGTAAATGGAGAATTAGCATATAAAGCCTCACAAGTAATTTCTACTTGCTCTTCGTGTTTAATAGGTTCATTTTTTTCTGGTGTAATTATTTCTTCTGCAACAACACCACCTGCAATAGTTGCTGCTGCAATACCAACAGAAATTGCTCCTGTTACAATTGCACTTCCTGCTGTGGCAATTCCTGCTCCCGTTGCAATTGCTGCTCCTGAGGCAACTGCTGCTGTAGTTGCTGCGGCTGTTGTAGCTGCAGCCACACCACTTGCTATTGCGCCTGAAGCAACTGCAGTCCCAATAACTGTAGTGCTTGCAATCGTTGCCCCTGCACCAGCTGTTGTTACACCAACTGTTCCTGCTATACTAGTAGTTCCAACGGTTGTTGCTCCTACTGCTCCACTTGTCGCTGCTGTTGAAGATAAACTTACCGTTGCTGCTCCACTTGTCGCACCAGTGGCAGCTGTTGAAGATAGGCCAACTGTAGTTGCTCCACTACTTGCTCCACCAGCACTTGCCCCTGAAGATAATGTTGTCCCTCCTATTGCAATTCCGCTGAATGCTCCAGTTACAACACTTTGTGCTCTTCCAATAAAGAAGTCTTTTACTAAATCTTTAAAAACTGCTCTAACAAAAATTTTTAATGTTACATCAAGGGGGTTATCTTCCTTAATTTTATTTATTCCAATAGCACTAGGTTTTTTACTATCACCAATTAAGTCAACTGATAAACCAACCACATCAAGAGTGACAATACTATATCCTAATTTGACAACTGAATAAATAAACGAAGCATTGTAGACTTTTGAATTAACGAGGTTCCCTAGTTTATATTTCTTACATAATTTTTGGAATGTTTTATCAATCTTTTCATTAGCAACATCAAGATAATCTTGAATTGTTTTTTTATCTTGTTTTAATTCTTTAGCAACATCTTCTACACTATTTGAAGAATAATATATTGGCATTACAACTGCTTTTTCTTCATCGTTTAACTTATCAAATGTTTCATAAATAACTCTTTCTAGATATGGATTATTTAAACAATCTTTTGCATTATTAATATCTACTTTATCTAAATCAATTGATTTCTTAGCTTTATGTTTAAGATTAAAATCAAGTTTATTATTTTTGAGTTTGTTTGCATTAGCAATTACTCTTTTGTTTAAGTATTTACAAACATCATCAACTTTAGCTTTCCCTAAAATTAAATCTTCGTAGGATTGTTGCGCAACAAGTAAAGCATCGTCATCGTTATTTACACAGCTTCTAGCCATGTTTAAAACATGAAGTCTTGTAGTCTTCATGAGTTCTTTTATTGCTTTTTGATCGCCACTTCTAACTTTACTTATTAAGTCAATTTTATTTGCCATTTTTACTACCCCTTAAAACAATTTTATTTTATCATAAAAAAAAGGATTTACAATCCTTTTATTTCAATATTTTTTTGATACCATCTTGGTATTTTTTTGTTGCTTTTTTATAAGCTAATGTATGTGTTGCATCGCTAACTAATAGGATGTCTTTTTTACTAGGGCATGCATTATATAACCTTATTGTATCCTTAGGACTTGTAACACTATCTTTTGTTCCATGAACAAATAAGATTGGATGAAGTGAATTTTTAACATGCTTTAAAGCGTTTGACTCACTTAAAAATACCCCTAATTTAAACTTAGCAATTAATGATAAGAAAGGATAAATTAAAGCAATTGCTGGAACTTTTATTTTATTAATTGAAGCATAACATAATTCGCTAAATGCACTATTAAATCCACTATCATCAATAAGGATTACTTCGTTATCATATTTAATGTCACTAACATGTAGCAATCCAGTTGAGCCCATTGATAGTCCATGAACTACAATTGGTAAATTATTTCTTGTTTCAATATATTTAATCCAAGAATCACTATCCTTCCCTTCCAAACAACCAAAACTTACGTACTTTGGTTCACTTTTCCCATGACCTCTTAAATCAACAACAATCACTTCTGCTTTGAATTCCTCATAATAATATTTAGCAAGTTCAAACATCCTAGAACTAACTGAAGTATAACCGTGAATTAAGATAACATTTATTTTAGCGTTTTTATTAATAAAAATTCTCCCATATAGTTTTTTATGATCAAAAGAAGAAATTGTTACTTCTTCTATTTTAACTTTATCTAGCCACTTTTTTACTTCTACAAAATTACCTGAAATAAATCGATCTTTTAAATAATCTTCATCAAAGTATTTTCTTTTTTGTTTAGGAATAAAAATCAAATTAAAAGCGATAATGCTTGAAATTATCAAAAATAATAAAACTGCTAAAACAATTATCGCTATAACCATATACTATCTTCTATGTACTTCGGCTGCTTTATTTTCATCATCGCCGAATTCATTATCAACTTTTTTACCTGGCATGTATTTTACGATTGTGTAATCTTCTTGCTTTTCTTCAACAACTAATGTTCCTGCAAAGAAATCATGAAATGCCCTATGATATTTATCAACAATAGTTAATAGTGCAGAAATAAATAAGATGATAGGAATTTGAACTGTAAAGAAAACACTAGTGAAATATTCAATAGCATAAAAACCCAAAATGGTTCTAACAAAAACATACATTGATGTTGCTTCTCCACCATCTCTTCTAATAAGTTTTAGTTTCATTAATTTCTTGCCCAATGTTCTACCATCTTTAAAGAACAAACTTGGAACAAAATAAACTAGTATTGCAATTGGTAAACTACTAATAAGTGTTGCAAAATATAACACTTTCTTTTCGGCTTCAAACCAACCTGAAACCATTGGGTCTACCCATAAGTTCATTAAATATGATAAGCCCAAGAAAATAATTAAATCGATCAATGCTGCGACAAGTCTTCTTCCAGTTGAGGCATAGATAAATCTCTTCTCTTTTCTTTCCCCTTCAAACATTGGTTGACCTTGTTCATCTATGTTATTTTGTTTGATTTCGTCAGTCATAACTTCTTCCTCCTAAAACTTTATTAATGCATTGAAACAAATAATGTTATTTACCATCCCACTAACACATAAATTACCATCATTAATTTCATAACTTAAATCAACGTTATCTTCTAAACCAATTTCATGTTGATAATTAATTATAACATTTTTGGTAAAGTGATTTTTCAAATAATCCTTTTCAATAACATTATAAATCCAATCAAGATATTTTGCATTATTAACATGTCCATTTAAATCAATATCACTATCACAAACTTTGATAAGTTTATGATTTTTTAATTCATTAAACTTTAAACCAATTGGATCTTCTATTAACTTTTCTACTTTATTTTCTACTTTGAAGTAATTAACTAATTTACTAGGATTCATAACAATTCTTCTATTTTTTAAATCAATGATAGACCATAATACATTAGCCTTACCAATTTCATTACCTTTTTCATCTAAGATTAATGTATATCTAGGATAGATGAATTTCATATTGTTTCCTGGCCAAGTTTTGATTGTGAGTTTTTCATTTACTAAAGGTAATCTTTTCATTACTACATTAGCTCTTGCTACTACCCAAACTAATCCTCTTGCAAGTAAATCTTTGCCACCTTGTCCAATAGTATCTACGTGGTCACTTGAAGCATGTTCAATAGCAGTAAAAATTGATGAATATTTCATTTGTTTAAATTCATCTACATCATTTGCTCCCACTATTATATTTTCAATAAACTCATTATCCATAAATCCATCGCCCTCTTACTGTTACATTTTAACTTAATTGCAAGCAAAATAAAAGGGTGGTTACCCACCCTAATTCTTTAATATTATAGTTTAACGATTTCGCCGTAAACTTCGCCCTTGAATGCTCCAGCATTTGCTTCGTCTGTATCAACGTGCATTGCTAATGCATAGCTTGGATTAACTCTTGCAACAACATCACCAAAGATTAATGTTCTGCCATTGCTTTCAACTTTGACCCAAACGATATCCTTATCTTTAACTCCTAATTCTTCTGCATCCTTAGGTGTTGCGTGAATATGACGTTTTGCAACGATAACGCCTTTATCTAATTTTGCGCTACCTTTTGGCCCAACGATTTCACATGGTGCTGAATTTGCTAGGTCTCCTGATTCTCTGATTGGAGCATCAAATCCTAGTGAACGAGCATCTGATAATGAGATTTCAACTTGTGTTTCTTTTCTTGTTGGTCCTAAGATTGACATTTTAATTTCACCCTTAGGTCCTTTAACTGTAATTTTTTCTTCACAAGCGAATTGACCAGGTTGTGATAAGTCTTTCTTTGGAGTTAGTTTGTATCCTTTTCCAAAAAGTGTTTCTAGATCTGCTTCACTAATGTGAGCATGTCTTGCTGATGTTTCTACAATAAATTTTTTTGCCATTTTAATTACCTCCACATGGTTTCAAAAATATTTTACTACTTTTTATTACAAAAGTTAACTGTTACGCTGCATTTCCACCAGTTACTATTGCGCAAATAATAACAATGATGATACAAATGATAAAGCCAAGAATACCAATAACTTTTATCTTTGTATATCTTTCACGACGATTGATAAGTTCTTGATATCTAGAATTGTATGGCATATCAATATTTTTATATACTTCTTTTAAGATATAAGTGCACATAATATCTTTTGCAATTGCTTCTGAATCACGGTCATCATCATCAGGATTCTTTTTATAAATAATCCCTTTTAATACTCTAATGTAACCATAAATAAAGTTCTCACAATCTTGAGTTACTTTAACTCCATATCTTGGAGCACTACCTTTTTTGGCCTTGTCAACAGCAACATCTCCTTCTTGTGAGATTCTTTCTCTAAAGAAGTAGTCTTGTTTATGTTCCTTAAAATCATCACTCATCTCTTGGATGATTGCACTTATTTCTTTCTTATTTTGTTCAATATATTCTTCGTACATAGCTGCTTCCTCTTTCTTCAATTATTATGATAGCACATTTATCACTAGTGATAAAGATTTTTCACTTGCTATGTCTTTATCCTATCCTTTATAATAAAAGCATAGACGAAGAGGTTGATTATTATGAACAAAAAAACAAACATTAAAGGTTTGATACTATTCATACTTGTATTCGCTGCATGTATATTTATGCTATTCTTTGGTGATTTATTACCAAGTGTTAATTTACCAGGATAAAATGTTAAAAAGAGGCAATGCCTCTTTTTTGTTTGTTGCAAATAAGTTAGAATAATTCCCCTCTACTTAACATCTCAACAATTTCTTTTAATGAAAGACCTTTAATTTTACTTTTATAATAATTTATTTCTTCAAAAATCATATCATCTAAAACATTCATACCTAAGATTTCAACAGGAGCAATATTATCTGTTAGTACATATTGTTCTTTGTTAGTAACCTTTTCTAACTTTCTTTCAACCTCTTTCATCATAGTAAGTAATTGATGGTTTGTTATTTCTTTGTTTTCTATTGTTTTTGATAATTTATCTTTTAGATCAAAATCATTACATGCAAATAATTCATAATTGCTATTGCTATAACAATTCGCGCCATATATATTATTAAAAACATGGGAAATTGTACCTGATAAATAATCATTAATTCCACCCTCGTTGGAAGTATACATATTCATATTAACAACCATAACTCCTTTTGGGTTTAAATGATCTTTTACTTTACTAAAAAATTCAATACTAGACATATGGAATGGAATTGTAATATCTTGATAAGCATCAACAAGAATTACATCATATTTTTTGTCACAATTATCTAAATAAATTCGACCATCTTGCACAAAAACATTAACGTTACTAGGTAAGTCAAAATATTCATATGCTAAATCGACTATTTTTTGATCAATCTCTACACCATCAAAAACACAGTCCCCAACATATAAATTGCTTTGATAAGCATAAGTTCCAGTCCCTAAACCAAGTATTAAAATATCAAGTATTCCATCATTGCCCTTATCTGCCATTAAATTAGCAGCTAAAGCATAATCATAATACATTCCTGTTAAACCATCTTTATTATTTTTTAGTGATTGAACACCAAATAAAACATTGGTTGATAAAATTGTTTGTTCACTATTTTTTTCAACTCTTAAGTAATTATAAATAGATTCACCTTCATAAACTGTATTTGAAGCAAAAAAAGCAATATTGCCAAAACTTGAACCCAAAATGCCTGCTGCTATAACAATTAAACAAATAAATGAATATAATAATCTTTTTTGATGTTTTTTGAAAAAGTAAAATAAACAAATTCCAAAAAGAATAAAGCTATAAATTAGAAAGGTCCAACTAGTTCCAATAAAAGGAATTGTAACAAAAGTAGGAATAAAAGTTCCAATAATAGAACCTATTGTATTTAATGCTTCAATTGTTCCAACAACTCTACCATTATTTTCTAAATTTCCAACTGCATATTTTATAAGATTAGGTGTTACCATACCCATAACTAATAGCGGTGGGACAAAGACAATTATGCAAGATAAAAATGCTGCAATAACAAGAAAGTTATTCGCAAGTGGACTTGCCGCTAAAACTAAAGCAACTCCTGCAATAATATATTTACCAACAAGTGGAATTAAACACGTCCAGCAAGCCGCAATAAAAATCCACATAAATAGCTTATCTGGTGCTTCATATTTATCAGCCATCTTCCCACCTAATATACTACCAAATGCCATTGCAATCATGACAGTTCCGATAATAATAGTGTAGATAATTTGAGAGGAAGAATAATATGGAGCCATTAGTCTTGATGCTCCAAGTTCAATAGCCATAATCGACATGCCACAGAAAAAACCTGTTACATATAAAAAATATCTTTTTATATTCTTATTTTTTCCCTTTGTTGCCATGTTAACTCCTTTATTTTGTTTCTTGTTCAACAAGATTTACAATTTCTTCAATCTTGATATTAGTTGCTTCACTATCGCTACGATGTTTGAATTCAACTACGCCTTCTTTAATGCCCTTACCTACAGTAATTCTTAGAGGAATTCCTACTAAGTCCATATCATTGAACTTAACTCCTGCTCTTTCATCTCTATCATCTAGAAGTGGTTCAATTCCTTTAGCCATTAAATCATCATAAATCTTATTAGCAATCTTAACTTGTTCTTCATCTTTAATGTTGATAATAACAATTGCTACTTTGAAAGGTGCAATTGACATTGGCCAAATAATACCTTTTTCATCATGGAATTGTTCAACAGCTGCAGCCATTGTTCTACCAATACCAATGCCATAACTTCCCATGATAACATCTTGTAATTTACCTTCGTTATTTAGATATTGAAGTCCTAGTGCTTTTGAATATTTAGTTCCTAGTTTGAAAGTATTACCAACTTCGATACCTTTTTTAAAGACAATTTTTCCACCACATTTTGGGCAGATATCTCCCTCTTTAATGCAAGTGATATCGCCAACATAATCAGCTTTGAAATCTTCGATATTAACATTTTTATAGTGATAATCAGATTTGTTAGCGCCGACAATAAAGTTAGCCATGTGTTTAATATTTCTATCCATAATTACTGGAATACTTAATCCAATAGGACCCGCAAAACCAACTTTAGCATTTGTTACTTTGCTTACTGTATCAAAATCAGCTAATTCAATTTCTAAGCCACCAACAAGTTTTTTAACTTTGTTTTCATTGACTTCTCTATTTCCAGGTAAACAAATAGCGTATGGTTTGTTATCAATCATATAAATCATCGTCTTAACAAACTTATCAGCTTTTTCATTTAAGAAAGCACTAACTTCTTCAATACTTCCAGCATTTGGTGTATTAACTAGTTCTTTTTCTTTATGTGCTTCTTTTTGATCTACTATTTCAACTACTTCAGCAATTTCTAAGTTGGCTGATAAATCACAACTATCACATTGAACAATTGTATCTTCTCCAATTGGAGAAATTGCTTGGAACTCTTCACTTAGTAGTCCACCCATAACTCCAGTATCTGCTCTAACAATTGCATAGTTTAGTCCTACTCTATCAAAGGTGTTCTTATAAGCATCAAACATCTTCTTGTAAGACTCATCTAAGCCTTCCATAGTTGCATCAAATGAATAAGCATCTTTCATTGCAAACTCTCTTACTCTAATAAGACCATATCTTGGTCGAGGTTCATCTCTGAATTTTATTTGAATTTGGAAAATGTTAAACGGTAAATCTTTATATGATTTAACATACATTTTTGCAGCATTAACAAACAACTCTTCATGAGTTGGCCCTAATGCATATGGCTTATCAAATCTATCGTGAAATGTAAACATATCGTGGCCAAAACCTTCTCTTCTACCACTTGAAACGTAAACATCTTCACTAATTAAAGCTGGCATTAAAACCTCTTGGCTCCCTGCCTTAACCATTTCATCTCTTACAATATTACAAATGTTATTATAGACGCGATATCCTAGCGGTAAGTACATGTAAACACCAGCACTAGTCTTTTTGATCATGCCAGCTCTAGTAAGTAAATTACCACTAACTGAATCTTCATCTTTTACATCTTCTCTGAATGTGTTAAAAAAATTATTTTTTAATTTCATAGTATCACGCCCCGCTGAAATATTTTAACACATCTATGAATAATATGGTAGTTTTGATTTAATTATTGTATAATAATTAAGCGTTTGAGGTGGTAAAATGGACAAAAATGAAAGCCTTGCATGGAATAAGGTTGCTAAATGGTATGATTCTTTAGTGGGAGAAACCGGAAGTGAATATCATCAAAATGTAATATTCCCTAGTTTAATAAAATCATTAGGAGATAAAAAGATTGCTGGTAAAACTGTGATTGATCTAGCTTGTGGTCAAGGAGTTTTATGTCGTCAACTATCTAATCTAGGTGCAAAAGTAACAGGAATTGACATTGCACCAGCACTAGTAAGAATGGCAAAAAAAAGGAAACTTAATAATGATAATGAACCAAGTTACATTACTGCTGATGTTACTAAACTTTTGTCTCAAAATGGTAATCTAAAGCTTGATTTAAAAAGTGAATATTATGATTACGCTACTGTCGTTTTAGCAATTCAAAACATTAATCCTTTATCACCTTTGTTTAAAGCCGTCTCTAAACTACTTAAAAAAGGTGGATCTTTAATCATCGTAATGATGCATCCTTGCTTTAGAATTCCTCAATACTCTAATTGGCAGTTTAATGATGAAAAACATCGCCAAGAACGCATTATGTGGAAATACTTAAATAGTGAAACTATTGAAATATTATCTAAGCCTAGCAATAAAGCTAATTCAGAAATCACTTATCACTATCACCGCCCTATTAATGCCTACATCAATAGCGCAAGTAAATATGGCTTATATTTAGAAGAAATACAAGAACTTGCCAGTAACAAAAAAGAACAAAAAGGCATCAAAAGTGAAGCAATTGAACTGGCTAAAAGTGAGATCCCAATGTTTCTAAGCATGAAATTTACAAAACTATAATGTTGAAAGTGCTTACATTGTAAAAACTATTTATTTTGATATATATATTACATATAATAGAGGTATCACGTAAAAAGGAGGAACTACATATGAAACTTATTAAGAAATTATGCAATTCTTTCTTTTATTACTTTTACTTTTATTTTCCAAGATGTATCGTGATTGCAGACTTGGGTGTTTGCTAATGTAAAAGTAAAACCTAAAATGTTATTACGATAAAGCTAATTAAAGTAATAACGTAGAAACAAATATATTTACTTCCCTGTGTTATTACTTAATTGTGATAACACTTTTTATTGAAAGAATGATTTACAAATAAGGGGGATTATTATGAAATTATTCGCAAAACTAGGAATTGTTAGTTTATTATCCTGTTTAATGACCACTAGTTTAGTTGGTTGTGGAGAAACTAGCAATCAGAAAGCAAAAGTTGGTATTATTCAGTACGCAACATTTAGTGCACTAAACAGTGCAAATGATGGTTTCATCGAAGGATTAAAACAAGGCGGGTTTGAAGATGGCGTAAATATTACAATATCTTACGATAACCCTGAGGGAGATTCTGCTACTCTATCTGCTCTAGCAAAAACTATAGTTAGAGATAATGATTTAGTATTAGGTATTGCTACTCCTGCTGCTACTGCGCTTCAAGCTGCAGCTCAACAACAAAATAGCAAAACTAAGATTCTATTCACAGCAGTTACAGACCCTGCAGATTCTAAACTTGTTAATTCTAATGCAAACCCTGGTGGAAATATCACAGGAACTAGTGATATGAACCCAGTAGAATTACAAATTGATTTACTAAAAGAAGTCTTACCAAGTGCTGATACTGTTGGCATTCTATACACGATTAGTGAGTCAAACTCAAAGGTTCAATCAGATTTAGCAGAAAAAGAAGCTGCAAAACAAGGATTAAATACACTTGTTCAAACAGTTAGTGATGTCTCTGATATTGCAATGTCAGTTAGAAAACTAATCAGTGATGGTGCTGATGTCATTTACATCCCAACTGATAACCTATTAGCTTCTAATATGCCAGCTGTAACAAACATCGCTTATGAATCAAAAATTCCAGTAAGTGCTGGTGAGGCAGGAATGGTCGAATCTGGTGGAACATTTGCTCTAGGTATTGATTACTATAACTTAGGTGTTCTAACTGGTAAAATGGCAGCTGAAATCTTAAATGGTAAAGATACAGCTTCATTCCCTGTAGGTTACTTATCAGCAGATGAATATTCATTAGCTATCAACCAAGAAGCTTGCAATAAAATTGGACTAGTAATACCTAATGAAGTTATAACAAAGTATGGTGATTAGTCTATGTTGTGGGCGTTAGTTGATACATTAGCTATTGGATTGCCATATGCTTTACTAGCCTTAGGAATATTTATTTCCTATCGCTTACTAGATTTTGCTGATTTAGGTGCTGAAGGAAGTTTCACTCTTGGTGGTGCTTTATCAGTCGCTTTAATCGCAATGGGAGTCAATCCTATTATTGCTACTATTGCTGCAGTTGCTGCTGGCTTTGTAGCAGGTATTGTTACAGGAGTTCTACATACAAAACTTAGAATTCCTAAACTACTTTCTGGTATTATTACTACCACTGGTCTATTCTCAATCAACATGATGATTATGGGTTGGCCAAAACTAAGTAGTTATTCAAACGTTGTCTATGTTGGAAGCAATCCTACTATTTTCAATATTTTAAATATTTTCTCTTCTTCATATGTTAATAGTATTATTACTTCCTTAATCATAGTTGTTATTGTCATCCTAATTCTTTACTACTTCTTTGGTACTGAAGTTGGTATGTCAATTAGAGCTACTGGCATGAATTCAAACATGGCTAGAGCTCAAGGCATTAATACAAATTCATGCATTATTGTAGGTCTAGCTATCTCTAATGCATTAATTGCATTAGGTGGTTGCTTATTTGCACAAAACGAATTAAATGCAGAAAATAACATGGGTGTTGGCGCTCTAGTTATTGGATTAAGTGCTATTATCATCGGTGAAGCAATATTTGGGAAAAGATCATTCAAGAACAATCTTATCTCTGTCGCTTTAGGTTCAATTGTCTACTACTTAATAGTTGCAGTTGCAATTCAATTAGGTTTGCCTCATTACCTAAAGAAATTACTATACGCAGTCTTAATTACTATTGTTCTTGCAGGCCCGTTAATTAAAAAGCTATTAACAAGCAAAAAGAAAGGAGCGGTTAATGATGCTTCAGATTAAAAACGTTAAAAAATCATTTAACCTTACTGGTAACGCTGAAGACTTAAGAATCGCTCTAGCGGGTGTAAGCCTAGATATTAAAGATGGCGAATTTATTACTGTTATCGGTGGTAATGGTAGTGGAAAATCTACATTACTTAACATTATTGGTGGTGTCTTCCCTCCTGATGATGGCAGTATCATCATTGATGGTGAGGATGTTTCTAAATTAAAGGAATATCAAAGAGCCAAATACATCGGACGTGTTTTTCAAGACCCAAAAATGGGAACAGCTCCTGGAATGTCTATTAATGAAAACATGGAGTTAGCCTTAAGAAGAACTAAAAAAAGAACTCTCCATTGGGGTTTTAAAAAAGAACATGAAGAAATGTTTAAAAAAGAATTATCATCATTAAACCTAGGCCTAGAAAATAGACTTACTCAAAAAGTTGGTTTATTATCAGGTGGTCAAAGACAAGCTCTAACACTTTTAATGGCAACAATGGATAAACCTAAAGTTTTATTACTTGATGAACACACTGCTGCTCTAGATCCTAAAACTGCTAAAGTAGTCCTAGATTTAACAGAAAAGATAGTCACTGAAAACAATCTAACAACAATTATGATTACTCACAACATGAAAGATGCTATTAAATATGGAAATCGTCTTGTTATGTTACATAATGGTAAAATCTTACTTGATGTCTCAGGTAAGGAAAAACAAAAATTAACAGTCGAATCATTATTGAAGAAATTCGATGATGCAAACGATGTTGTAATCCCTCTATAACATAAAAAAAGTACTTCTTAATGAAGTGCTTTTATTTTTGTCTTAATTAGAAGTTTTCTTTATGAACTTCGAAGTATGATTGTGGATGTGCACATACTGGGCATGCTGCTGGAGCTTTTGTTCCAACTACGATATGTCCACAGTTTCTGCATTCCCAAACTTTAACTTCACTCTTTTCAAATACTTGCTTTGTTTCAACATTGTTTAATAAAGCTCTGTATCTTTCTTCGTGACGTTTTTCAATTGCAGCGACCCCTCTAAACTTTGCTGCTAATGCTGGGAACCCTTCTTCTTCAGCTGTTTTTGCAAAACCATCATACATATCTGTCCATTCATAATTTTCGCCATCTGCTGCTGCTTTTAGGTTCTCTGAAGTTGTTCCTAGTTCTTCTAATTCTTTGAACCATAACTTAGCATGTTCCTTTTCGTTATTTGCTGTTTCTTCAAAGATGGCAGCGATTTGTTCATAGCCTTCCTTTTTTGCGACTGAAGCAAAATATGTATATTTATTTCTTGCTTGTGATTCTCCTGCAAATGCTGTTTGTAAGTTCTTTTCTGTTTGTGTTCCTAAATATTTACTCATAATAATTCCTCCGTAAATTGCAAATATATTATAACATATTCTTTAATTAATTAAAGAAAAATGCTCAAATAAATACATATTGCCAAATAGCAAAAATAATTGTATAATATGGTTACTCGGGCAAATCGTTCGACAGTCTAAAAGGTGGCTTGTGTGAGAGAGCCTCCTTTTTACTTTCATTAAAAAACCTCATTTCTGAGGTTTCTTTTTTATTCAACGTTATGATAGACATCTTGGACATCATCAACTTCATTAAGCATGTTGATTAGTCTTTCAAAATATTCTTTTTCTTCCCCTTCCAACGTTACATATTCATTGTTAGCAGGAAGATAAGTAACTTCATCAGTTAGAATATCCAATCCAGGTTTTGCTTTTTCCAAAGCTTCTCTAATGGCATTTAGATTGCTTGGCTCAGCAATGATACTTACTTCATCCTCTTCGCTTTCAATGTTATTAATATCAACATTAGCATTCATACAAGCTTCTAGCACTTCATCTTCACTCATGCCTTTTAATACAATTAATGCTACATGGTCATAGTTATGTGAAACGCAGCCAGTAACACCTAATTTACAGTGACATTTTGTGAAACATGCTCTGACATCACTAATAGCTCTATTATCATTGTCGGTTAAACATTCAACAATGATTGTAGATGCTCCAGGACCAAATCCTTCATATGTTTTAGCTGCATAGTTTTCTCCTGCGCCAGATTTAGCTTTATCAATAGCTCTTTTAATAACATCAGCAGGAACTTGAGCCTTCTTTGCTTTTTCAACAACATGCTTTAATGTCATGTTCATTTCTGGATCAGGAACCCCACTTTTAGCAGCAAGATAAACTTCCTTACCATATTTTGAATATACTTTTGTTTTTGCTGCGGCTGTTTGTGCCATAGCTTTCTTTCTAACTTCAAATGCACGTCCCATAAAATCACCTCACGTGTCCATAATATTGTATGATTTTTTGCCCTTTTTTTCAACTGTTTTAATATATATAATAAAATTAAATAAAATTTAGTCTTGCATTATTTTTTTATCTAGGTATAATGGGGCTAGAATAAAACAACTTGGGCGTTTTTGTGGGGCTCGTGATATCACCGGGCAAAGAGGGTTACGCTTATGATTGAAATTAAACACTTGGTTAAGTCATTTGATGACTTATCAACACCTCTAAAAAATGTTAATGCTACTATTAACAAGGGTGACGTTGTTGCTATTGTTGGGCACTCTGGCAACGGAAAATCAACGTTATTGCGTTGTATTAATAGACTAGAAGAACCAACTTCTGGTCAAATTATTATTGATGGCGAAGACATTACTAAGCCGAAATGTGATATTTCATTAGTTAGAAGAAAAATTGGAATGGTATTCCAAAGTTTTAATTTATATGAACATTTAACAGCCGTCGAAAATGTTATGCTTGCGCAAACATTACTTTTGGGTAAGTCAAAACAAGAAGCATACGATAAAGCTATGCAACTTCTTGATAAGGTTGGTTTAAAGCGTCATGCTTTAAAATACCCTAACGAATTATCAGGAGGTCAAGCTCAACGTGTTGCTATTGCTAGAGCCCTTTCAACAGATCCAGAAATAATATTATTTGATGAACCTACTAGTGCACTTGACCCTAGAATGGTTGGTGAAGTTCAATCAGTTATTGCTCAACTTGCAATGCAAGGTAACACAATGATTATTGTTACTCACGATATGAGATTTGCTAAACGTATTGCAAATCGTGTTTTCTTTATTAGCGATGGTATTATTTATGAAGAAGGAACACCAAAACAAATCTTCAATAATCCACAAAAAGAAAAAACAAGACAATTCGTTCAAAACTTATCTACAATTGAGTATAAATTTACAATGAAAACATTTGACCAACACAAGATTAAATCAGATATCCATAACTTCAATGCTAAGATTGGCCTGGATCCTGACTTCAGTGAAAAAATTGAAGCAGCATTTGAACAATTCGTCGTTTTCAATATCAATGATTTTAGAGTTTTAAAACCTACAATTCACGTCAAGATTGAATACAATGAAAAGAAAGATAAAATCTATGTTACAATTGACCACAACATTGAAAAGAAAGATTTCGATTTAGAAGAAAGTGAAATCTCTATGAACATCATCAACGATGTTGCCGATAAAGTAAGCATTAAAGAATACAAAGGAAAATCAAAAGTTTATACTGGCAGTGTTGAAATTGTTATTCCAGGAGGTGAAGAATAATGAAGAAATTATTTAAAACTCTTGGGGTAATCATTACTACCCTAGTTCTTGGCTTGTCGTTAACTTCATGTGGAGAAAAAGGAACTCAAGAACAAAAATACAAAACTATTGCTGATTTAAACAATGCAATTGTTGGAGTTCAAACAGGAACTCTATACGAAGATGAATTATATAAGAAAGCACCTGATACAACCGTTTCATTCTATGCAATACCTAACGACATGATTATTGCATTACAAAACGGTAAAGTTGATGCCTTCTTAACTGAATCTGGAGCCTTCGGTGTTATTAAACTAAATCACCCATGGACTACAACAGTTGACGAACCTGTTTGTGAATTTGGCATGGCAATTGGTGTTGGTAACAATGAAAAGAAAGAAAAACTTTCTTATCAAATCAATGAATTTGTTAACTATGCTAACTCATCAGGGCTTTATGATGAACTTCACAAATACTGGGTTGAAGACTACAATCCTGATACATGCTTTATCAGTGATGAGTTAAAAAATAGTTTAACTGGCGAAAATGGATCAATTATTATTGGTGTTGAAGCTGGTTACGAACCTTTCTCTCATTATGGAAACAACGAATTGCAAGGATTCGATATTGCTTACTGTATGGAATTTGCTAAAGCATATGGTTATAGCATTGAGTGGTTAGTTACAACTTATGATGCATTACCTATTGCCCTAGAAACAGGTAAAGCTGACCTAGCTACTAACATTGTTCCTGACGAAGAAAGAGGAGATTCAATCTTCTTATCTGATCCATACTTAATTATGGAAATTCAAGCAGTTGTTGATAGTGGCGAAGGAAAAGAAAGTTCGACTTTCTTTGATACTATTAAAAATAGTTTCCACAAAACATTCATCAAAGAAAATAGATGGAGACAATTCGTTAGTGGTACATTAGAAACAATCCTTATCACTTTCCTAGCAATAATATTTGGTACAATCATTGGCTTTGCTGCATATCTATTATGTAGAAATGGTAACAAGATTGCTAACAAAATTGCTGATGCAATTATCTGGGTAATCCATGGGACACCTACTGTTGTCTTTATTATGATTCTTTACTACATTGTATTTGGTAGTTCTACAATCTCAGGTACTTGGGTATCAATCATTGGCTTTACATTATTATTTGCATGTGCAATGTTTACTATGATTCAAACTGGTGTAAAAGCAGTAACACCTGGTCAAATAGAAGCGGCTGAATCTCAAGGATTCTCTAAAACTCAAACATTCTTCAAGATTATCCTTCCTCAAGCAATTGTCTTCTTCATGCCAACTTATAAAAGCGAAGTTGTTTCCTTGATTAAGGAATCATCAATCGTTGGTTACATTGCTGTCATGGATTTAACAAAGCAATCAGATATGATTAGATCAAGAACTTATGAAGCGTTCTTCCCTTTAATCGCTACTGCATTAATCTACTTTGCAATCGCAGCAATCTTCATCTTCATTGTTAAGCGCATTGAATTAAAGATTGATACAAAGCATCGTAAAAAGAATTCAATATTAAAAGGCATTACTACAAAGGAGTAATGCCCTTTTTTTATTCTTTAGGTGAAATCTTTTTTGATAAGTAAATAAATGGTGTATCAAATAGTGAAACTATTAACTTAAAGATAAATGTTGTTAAATATATTTCAATTAAAACTTCTTTTGAATAGATACCAATAAAAGCAATAGAAACAAATATCAATGTATCAATAAGTTGAGAAACAATTGTGGCTAGATTATTTCTAAGCCATAAGTGTTTTCCTTTTGTTTTCTTTTTAATCACTTGGAATAATTTAACATCTAGCAATTGAGAAATTAAATAAGCAGCAAATCCTCCTAGCACTACCCTAAGTGTTGAAGAGAACACAACTTTTAAAGCTTCACTACTTACATCACTACTTGCAGGAATATAAGCATTAGTAATTAATCCAAACAAAACTAAAGCTGCTGAAGCAATAAAGCCAATAATAACTCCTTTATTAGCTATCTTTTCATTATAGTGTTCATTTAAAATATCTGTTGCTAAAAAGATAGATCCATATAAAACATTCCCTAGTGTTGAAGTTAACGATAATATCTCAATATTTTTTATAACTTGAATGTTAGCTAAAATAGTAGCAATAGCAATCCAAGAAAAAACACCTATTTTACCAAATAGTTTATACATCAATAAAATAATTGAAAAACTAACTATAATTGAAATAATTCCTAATAAAATGTTCATAGTTTATCCTCTTTCTTTATAAAATAAAGAATATAATTCATTCTAGCATGTTTTTTGTGATATGATAATACATGGTGATAAAAATGGCAGATAAATTTTGGTTTGAATTAAAACACGTTTGCAAACAAAGCGGCGCAAGATATGGAATTCTTCATACTCCTCATGGAGATGTTGAAACTCCAATGTTTATGCCCGTTGGAACTGTTGCAAGTGTTAAATATATCTCTCCTCAAGATCTCTATGACATCCATGCTGGTGTCATTTTAGCCAATACTTATCACTGCTTTTTACGACCAGGACCTGATGTTGTTGCTAATGCTGGTGGCTTGCAAAAATTTATGAATTATAATGGACCAATGCTTACTGACTCGGGTGGATTTCAAGTATTCTCACTAAGTGATACTAGAAAAATAAGTGAAGAAGGAGTTAAGTTTAAATCTCATTTAAATGGTGAGCCTTTATTCCTATCACCAGAAAAATCAATTGAGATTCAAAATAAGTTAGGTGCTGACATTATTATGTGTTTGGACGAATGCCCTGCATATCCTTCCACTCACGAATATATGAAGAATTCAGTTGATAGAACACTAAGATGGGCTAAAAGATGCAAGGATGCCAATAAAAATAGCGAAATGCAAGCTTTATTTGGAATAGTCCAAGGCGGAGAATATGAAGATCTAAGAAAATACTCTGCTATTGAAACAGTGAAAATAGACTTCCCTGGTTATGCTATTGGAGGGACTAGTGTTGGGGAAGATAAGAAAACATTACAAAAAATGATTGATTATACAATTCCTTATCTACCTAGTGATAAACCTAGATACTTAATGGGAGTTGGCTCTTATGATGCAATACTTGAAGGAGTGCTAAGAGGAATCGATATGTTTGATTGTGTCCTACCAACTAGAATTGCTCGCCATGGAGCACTAATGACTTCTAAGGGAAGAATCAACATTAGAGATAAAAAATATGAATTTGATTTATCAAGTCTAGATGATGAGTGTGATTGCTACTGCTGCAAAAACTTCTCAAAGTCATACCTAAGACATTTATATAAATGTGAAGAAGGTTTAGGAAAACGTTTATTATCTCTTCACAATTTACGCTTTTTAATTAAATTAACAGAAGATATAAGAGAAGCTATCAAAGAAGATAGATTCTTAGATTTCAAAAATGAGTTTTTTGAAAGATATGGGCTTAATGTAGAAAACCCAAAAGGATTCTAAAATGAAAGTTACAGATTTTGATTATTATTTGCCAGAAGAATTAATCGCCCAAACACCTTTAAAACAAAGAGATGCTTCAAGATTAATGATATTAAGCAAAGAAAAACAAACAATTGAACATAAACACTTTTATGACATTGTTGACTATCTTCACAAAGGAGATGTTTTAGTGCGCAATAACACTAAAGTTATTCCTGCTAGACTTTTTGGAATTAAAAAAGATACAGGAGCTCATGTTGAAGTATTACTACTTTCTCAAAACAATGATACTTGGGAATGTCTAGTTGGTAATGCTAGAGTTGTAAAAGTTGGTACAGTCATTGTTTTTGATGAAAAACTATTAAAAGCAGAATGCGTTGAAGTAAGAGATGAAGGTATTAGAATCCTTAAAATGATTTATGAAGGTATCTTCTATGAAGTCCTTGATAAATTAGGCAATACCCCTCTTCCTCCTTACATTAAAGAAAAATTAGATGATAAAGATCGCTACAATACTGTCTATGCTAAAGTTGAAGGTAGCGCTGCTGCTCCAACCGCAGGCCTTCATTTTACTCCTGAACTATTTGAAAAATTAAAAGCTAAAGGGGTTGAAGTATTAGATATTACTTTACACGTTGGTTTAGGTACTTTTAGACCTGTCAGTGAAGAAAATGTTGAAGATCACCCAATGCATAGTGAATACTATAGCGTCAGTGAAGAAGTTGCTAACAAACTTAATGAAGCCAAGAAAAATGGACAAAGAATTATTAGTGTGGGAACTACAACTACTAGAACGCTTGAAGCTGTCATGAAAAAATATCATAAATTTGTTGGTTGCAGTGGTACTACAAATATCTTTATCTACCCTGGCTATAAATATGAAGCTATTGATTGTTTAATCACTAACTTCCACCTACCTAAGTCAACACTTATAATGCTAGTTTGTGCTTTGGCTGGTGATGAATTTATTTTTAAAGCATATAAGGAGGCCGTTGAAAATCGCTATCGTTTCTTTAGCTTTGGCGACTCAATGTTTATTTACTAATGGATAACTTTACTTACTATCGAAAAGGATTAGAAACACTAGAACAAATCAAAAAGTCTGGTAAAAAAACAACTCTTTTAATGCATTCTTGTTGCGGCCCTTGTAATGCCTATCCAATGGAACTTCTTGTTGAATATTTTGATTTAACCCTTTATTTTAATAATTCAAATATCTATCCTAGTGAAGAATACACTAGAAGATTAGAAGAATTAAAAAAGTATGTTGATTTTATTAATAAAAAACATAACACCAATATACAAATGATAGTAACTACATATGATGAAGAAAATTACCGAAAGTGTCTAGAACCTTTAAAGGATGAAAAAGAAGGACATGCTAGGTGCAAATTATGTTACGAAAAAAGAATGAATGAAGCATATAAATATGCTAGTGATCATAACTTTGATTACTTCACTACTGTTATGACTATCTCTCGCCAAAAAAATTCAATCGTATTGAATCAAATTGGAGAAAAACTATCAAATATCTACCCTAACACCAAATATCTTTATAGTGACTTTAAAAAGGGGCAAGGAATCGATAAGGGCTTAGAAATAGCTAAAGATCACAACATGTATCGCCAAAAATACTGCGGTTGTTATTATTCATTACTTGCAGCAACTAAAAAACGCTAAATTGTAGTCTAATTAGGGCACGCTTTAAACATATTTATAAAATATTATATTTCTTTTAATGCATTATCATTTAATAAAAAATCTAATACGTTAATCCTTTTATAACCATATTTTAAATTTGTAAATGGACCCTCATCCATTGTTATAACTATTTTTTTATAGCCATCATCGAGGCCGTAGAATAAGGATATTACTTGTTCATACTTTTCGGAACTTGAAATTGTATATGCAACTTAAATCTAATATGAATCAAAATTGTCTCTAACTATAAAATCGATTTCTTTTAAATTGTTTTTCCCTATATCAACAATATATCCACGACGAATTAAATCTAGATATATTATATTTTCTAACGAATGAGTTATTTCTATTTGTCTATAATTCAATTTGCTATTTCTTATTCCAAGATCGCAAATATAATATTTCCTGAGGTTTTTAAATATTGTTTCCCTTTGACATCAAACCTTTGGGCCGAATAGAACAAATATGAATCGCAAATATATTCTAAATAATTCTCGATTGTGTCATGAGTCGCTTTGGCGTAGCCATTGCTCTTTAAAGTATCTGCAATTTATTCTTTTCTTTTAATAAACTTTTATTATTGAGGATGATAAAGCATGAGATAATAAATATATTATAAAAGATAGATGCAAACATACAAAAAGTTGGACACGCCATCACTTATGCAGTGAAGAATCCAACTTTTATTTTATCGTTTTAGCAATTGCCACCAACTTTTGTTTGATGCTTTTTGAAAATAGCTACCAACTTTCATTTGATGTGTTTACCAACGATTACCAACTTTCGTTTGAGAGAACCATTATAAAAATAACCACATCCATGGGGGGTATTTTATTTATAATACTTTTGATTCTTTGATGTAGGTTTATCTGGCAAAGTCATCTTAATTAAACCCAATTCTAAAGCTGGTTTTATATAAGTATCTCTAAATGAGTTCCTAGATTTTAAACTCAGTCTATCCATTAATTCTTTACTACTTAATGGATATGACTCTATAATCTCCATCAATTTATTAATATTAGTAGACACATGCGTATAATGTTTTTTAGAATCATCACTAATCTCTTTAATAGATTCATAAATACATAAAAGCATAAATTCAATAAATGGTGTTGCGCTGACTTTTTTATTAGATAATGTTATTGCTTTATAATATTCTGCTTGATGTTTTTTTATGATAGATTCAATAGGAATCCATTCAAATATAGGTTTCCACTTACTTAATAATAATGTTTGCCATAGTCTACCAATTCTACCGTTGCCATCACTAAATGGATGGATAAATTCAAACTCGTAATGGAAAACGCAGGATTTTATTAATATATTAGTATTCGATGTTTCTAACCATTTAAGCAAATCTTCTAATTCTTTCTTCACAAGTTCTGGTGGTGGTGCTAAATGTATTATTTCACCTTTTTCATTAATTACACCCTCCCCACTAGTTCTTAATTTTCCTGGGGAAGGAATTAAACCATCCATCATTACTCCATGAGCTTTAGTTAAATCACTAAGTTTATACGGATTAAGTTTAGGCATTAATTTATATGCTTTAAATGCATTCTTGACTTCCAAAATTTCATCCTTTTTACCTATTACTTTTTTCCCTTCAATAACGTCACTAACCGCATTAAATGATAGAGAATTATTTTCTATAGACAATGAAGATTCAATACTTTTGATTCTTGATACCCTTCTTAATTGTGGCAGTTTGTCTAATTCATTCATCGATTTTAAAAGACCTAACTGCTCCATAATTAGAGAAGTTAACTCAAACATTTTATCACTTAATTCAAATGGTGGTTTGTAATCCATGTTATCAATCTCCTTATAAAATAAGGATACCATAATAAAAACTACCAATCAATCATCTTGCACTATATCTTGCACTATATCTTGCACTATCTTGTTTTATCTAAAAAAAGATAGAAACATCTGTTCTATCTTTTTTCACGTTAGTTTTTCTTTTTTAATTTCATTAAGATATAGGCTAGTTCTCTATTGGAAGCATTTGATAGTTGCGCTTCGCTATAACTGTTATCCATATAAATAATTTCATTAATAACGGCAACCCTTCCATAACTAGTTTGGTTAAATCCTGCTTGTAATGGCCCCATTGAATTAGAATAGCCATTCATCACATCTCTAGGTGATTTAAAGAATGGAACTTGCATGCCTGGGTTTACCATTACACTTTCCCTAGAAGCTCTTTTATCGACTAGATAATTATTCAAATATGCTTCAATTTTTTCGCTTCTAGATTCATAGTTAGTTAGAATATTCATCTGCATAGATTTTTCTTTTCTAGATAAATCAATCATCCCTGCATTTTGAGCATAATTCATAATAAGCATTAAAGCATATTCTAAATTAGTATTTTTAATATTCAAATTATCAATTGAATTTTTCAATGCTTCATTATCAGCATCTACTTCTACCACATAATCAAATGGATTAACACCTAGAGTAAGGGTATATTCAACATCACTGTCATTGAAGAAATTAACTTCTTCTTCATTTGTTGATAAATTCAAGATCATATCTTTTACCTTTTCAGGAGAGAAAGTAATTGTTAGGTAAGTGTTAGGGTTTTTATAAGCTACTCCTCCACCACCTGCTAGTGCAAAGGCAAAGATGATAGCAAGAGTTGCAAAAGCCATTCTAAAATTAAATTTCTTGAAAACCATATCTTCATCAACTGTAGTTTCTTTATTTACTGGAGTGGATAAAACGGCTGGTAAAACGTTAGGAATGATTTTAGCGAATTCTCTTCTCATTTCCTTTTTTAAACTCTTACTCATATGTTTCACCTCCATTTTCTAATAAATATGCTTTTAATTTCTTTATCGCCTTGTTATATATCCAAAGGACTGTCCCAAGTGGCTTATCTAATTGTTCTGCTATCTCACGATGTTTTAAATCACCTGTTACATGTAGCAATACAATTTCTCGTTCTAGTTCATCAAGAGAATTAAGGGCTGCTGCTAGCACTGGATTTTCTTCTTTAAACTCCATGCTAACGCTACCAAATAAACTCTCATTCTCACCTTGATCTACTGCGATTTCTTTTTTCCTTCTTCGATATTCCATTAAAGCATAGTTCCTGGCTATTTGACCAAGCCATGCTAGAAAATTTGTTCCCGCTTTATATGAATCAATACTTGCCCTCATTTTAATGTAAGTGTCTTGCATTACATCCTGAGCAGCAAACTCATCTTTTAAGATAGAAAGAGCAATCGAAAAGATAACACGATTTGTCATTTGATAAATCGGTGTTATTGCTGAATCATCACCATTTCTTAATCTTTCACTAAGACTTTCTAATAATGGTCTGTTCATCTTTTTACCCTCCCTTACCCTCAATTTATTTAATGCCGAATATATCTTTTTTATTGGAAAAAAAAGGAAAGCTTATAACTTTCCTATTTTTCTTTAGTTTTCTTTGTTGTCTTTTTAGCACTAGATGTTTTAGTTTCTTTCTTAACAGGTTTTGTTTCTGCTTGTTTATTTACAACATCTTCGATTGGCTTAGTTTCGTTAACAACATCTGCAATAAGTTCAGGTTCTCCTTCTAATAACTTAACTCTTGTTTTTGAACCTGCAACTGCTGCCTTAGCAATTTCTCTAATTGTTACAATGTCTTTTGCTAGTAAACCAGCTTTGCCTGCGACAATTGCTTGTGATGAACTAATATAAAAATGGAAAGCTAATTTTGTTTCTACTATCTTTTTAACTTTTGCCCATTCAACAGTATAGGGTTCTCCATTTTCAACTGCCTGAACGATACCATTTTCATTAAATGTATAGATAACTTCATAAGCTTTTAAATTGTTTTTTGTAAATGCTCTTTTTGCAGCGGATCTTGTAGTAATATTTGAAAATATAATAACGATGATTGCATAGATTGCAGCATAAATACAACCAACACCAAATGAAGCAAGTGTTCCTTTATCACTGAATTTCATCACGATTGAAATAACAATGATTGCAACTGCGGTAAGCGCAATTGTTAAATAGTTTCTACTTCCTGCTGTTTTTAAGCAAAATTCAGTATATGTTTGCTCATCAATTTTAAATTTCTTTGTTAATTCCATAATTTGTTCCTCACTTCATTACTCAATTATTATAATATCATTTCCCTTATAAATAATCATCAATTATTTATAATTACTAAATATAATTATTTAAATTCTTTTTTTATTGGGTTGTCTTAATAAAAGTAATCTAACTGCATTTAATATTGCAAGTAGTGCTACTCCAACATCAGAAAGGACTGCAATGTACATATTTGAAATTCCAATAGCACTTAATACCATTACTGCTAATTTAATTAACAATGCTCCAATGATATTTTCTTTAACAATTAGATCACAATGCTTAGCAATCTTAATAAAGGTATTAACTCTATTAATATCATCATCCATAATGACTACTTTACTTGCTTCAATTGCAGCATCTTGACCAATGCCTCCCATTGAAATCCCAATATCTGCTTTCATAATTGCTAAGGCATCATTAATGCCATCGCCAATAAAGATAGCTTTATGATTCTTTTGAATGTTTGTCATTATTTCTAATTTTTCATTAGGTAATAGACCTGCATGATATTCATCAATATGAAGTTTTCTAGCTACTTCTTGCGCAATAGTTTTATTATCTCCTGTTAACATTACTACCCATAATCCTAACTTATGGAAAGATTCAATTGCTTCATAACTTGTCTTTTTTATTTCATCTTCAATAACTAAATAACCAGCATATTTTTTATCAACTGCCACATAGATAACACTGCTAGCAATTTTTTCTTCTTTGAAAATTATACCAGCATCAATTAATAATTTAGCCTTACCTATTATTACATCTTTCCCATCAATTTTAGCACTAATTCCTTTACCAGGAATTTCTTTAAATTCTTTAATGCTATCCTTATTAATTAAATCTTGATATTTAGCACTAATAGCTTTAGCAATTGGATGATTTGAATAATATTCTGCATTGGTAGCATAATATGCCAATTTATCTTCTTTAATTTTTGTAGGATTAATTCTAGTTACTGTAAAGTTAGCCTTAGTTAATGTTCCAGTTTTATCAACAATAATTGTATCTACTTTATTAGCAAGTTCTAAATAGATATCTCCTTTAACTAAAACATGGTTTTTGGAAGCACTACCTAATGCACTAAAATATGTTAAAGGCACAGATATTACAATTGCACAAGGGCAAGATATTACCAAAAAGATAAGAGCTCTATATCCCCAAACACTTAAACTTTGTTTAAATAGTAAAGGTACGAAGGCAATTAAAATAGCAATTCCACAAACAATTGGTGTGTAGAATTTAGCAAATCTTGTAATAAATTTTTCTTGAATTGATTTATTCTCACTAGACTCTTTTATTAAATCTAGAATTTTAGTAGCAGTTGAACTTGCATAATCATTTATTACTTTAGCTCTAATAAGTCCTGTTACATTAACACTACCAGAAAGTAGTTTACTTCCAATGTTAATTGCTATTGGCCTAGATTCTCCACTCAAACTTGAAGTATCAAGTATTGTAGTTCCACTTATGGCCTCACAATCAAGTCCTACCCTCTCGCCCGGCCTTATTTCAATTATATCGCCTTTTTTTACGTCGTTTGGGTTTGCTTTGATAATTTCACCGTTTACAACTAAATTAACCGTATCAGGTCTTAAATCCATCAACTTTTCTATTGAAGTTTCTGACTTATCTATTGCTAAATCTTGTAAGAATTCACCGATTTGATAAAAAACCATAACCATGCATGCTTCACTATATTCGCCAAGTACTATTGCCCCGATAGTTGCAATTAACATCAACAAGTTTTCATCAAAAATTATTTTCTTTTTAATATTATTAATAGTATTAACTAAAATAGTGGTACCAGAAAAGATATATGCTAGTGCATACAAGATATAACTTAATAAACTAATCTCTTCAAATACTTTAGCGATAACTAGAAAAACAATAGAAATAACAATACGAAATATATTAACTATTTTGCTATCTTCGCTTAAAAGTAAATCACAGATTTTTTTAAATATTCCATCTTTTTTCATATATGACTATTTTAACAACACTTGCCTGTGTTAGCAAGAATAGTTAGAAACTTGAAAGCGATTTACCCCTAATGTATAATATACTTAGTATATTAAATGAGGAACAAAAGTGAATTTACTAGTCGACATAAATTTAAACAAAGATAAAACTTTGTATGAAAATTTAAGAGAACAAATGTTCTCTGATTCTTTAATAAATAAAATAAAAAGAACACCAAACTCTTTATTTTTTGGTGACAAAAATATTTCCTATGATTCTAATTTAAAACTAGAAGGATTATTAACAATTATTCTTCCTAATGAAGAAACTAAGATTAATAGAATTAGTGGGGATTTAAATATTGTTTATGAAGATGATTATCTTCTTATTTTAAATAAACCTCATAATCTTGCTGTTATTGGTACTATTGCTCACTACAATTATCATTTATCAGGTATGATAATCGATTACTTTATTAAACAAAAACTTTCCTCTACCGTTCACTATGTTAACAGATTAGATAAAGACACTTCTGGATTAATTATTATTGCAAAACATCAATACATTCACGCTTTGATGTCTAAAGTAAAAATAGAAAAGAAATACAGACTTCTAGTCCAAGGAAAACTAGAGGAAAAAGAAGGAACACTTTCTTATAAAATTAAAAAAGATGATTCTTTTAGATCCACTAAATACTATGTTGATGATAATGGCGTGGAAGCCATCACTGAATATAAATTAATTAAATACATTAAAGAATGTAGCGATATCGAAGCTACCTTAGTCACTGGTAAAACTCACCAATTAAGAGTTCAATTCTCATATTTAGGATATCCAATACTTGGTGATGTAATCTATGGTGATAAGAATAGTTCTAACTACTTACATTTACAAAGCTATTATGTTGGATTTAGACATCCCATCACTCATAAATTATTGAAATTCTCATTGCCAAAAGAATGGTAAAATAAAACTATTATCAAACGATAACAGTTTTATTTTTTTATTTAATCTTTATGTATTCGATTTGAATTTCATTCGTTGGCCAATTGTAATTATCATCAACTTCAACACTAGCCAATTTATCAAGCACTTCTAAGTTAGAAGTAACTTTGCCAAATGTTGCATAGTTATTATCTAAATAGCTACAGCCATCAACTACAAAATAGAATTGACTTGATGCCGAGTTTTTAGCATTAGCTCTTGCCATTGCAATAACTCCTCTAGAGTGATTTAGTGCATTATAGAAACCATTAGCTAGAAATTCTCCAATAATAGTATTAGCAGGTTTTGTATCCTTATTATATTGATATGCTCCAGATTCAAAACCTCCACCTTGAATAATATAATCACTTCCTGCTCCACCCAAATCTGCGATTCTATGAATAATCATTCCATCATAGAAACCATCTTTTGCAAGCTTAGTAAAGTTAGCAACACTTGTTGGAGCAACATTAGGATATAGTTCAAATTCCATTACACCATAACTTGCAATACTGATTTCCCCTTTAACAGTGTTCTTGAATGGGTTATTTTCCACGTAAAGTCGATATACAAAATCAACCATTTCATTATTTGCATAAATAGATGGATAGCTTGGTGGATTTTCATTAGATGTCTTACCAAATAAAACATACACTTCTTCTGCACTTGAAACCTCAAAACCATGCATATTTCCTAAATAATCCATCGCATTGATATAAATGTCCTTATTAGGAATATTTTCTTTTGCATATTCATTCAAACTAATTGCGTAATAATCTTCCCCATTGATATTTTTTATATTATTTTTATAATCATCCAAAGAAAAATCCATTGATAATATCGATAAGGTTATCTCTGAGGTTAATTCATTTTCTTGATTAGGAGTTTCTATCTTATTTGTTTCCCCACAACCTACTAACATCAGTGATGAAACTGCGACTCCTAATAATGCTTTTCTAAAATTTTTCATAATGTCACCCTTTTATATAATGAAATCATTAACTACTTTATTTGTTTTACAATATTACCCCTAGCTTTCGCTAAGGGTAATGTTTTTAATATTTATTTTTTATGTTAGACAGCACACTATTTCATAATTGTGTGATACATATCTTTCATATCTTCTCTAGACATGATTCTTGGTACTGGATATAGTGGGTTTGCTTCACTTTGAGCACGTGTAATCATTGTTTCTAGATCTTCTTCTTTAATTCCTTCAATCTTATCAGGAATGTTCATGTACTTGTTGTAATCTCTAATAGCTTTGACGAAATTCTTTGCTAATTCTTCGTCGCTATTACCTTCAATACCAACTTCTCTAGCAAGGATTGCAAGTTTCTTGTAAGCTGTTTCTCCATACCAATCTAGAACGTAAGGCAAAATAACTGCATTTGCTAGTCCATGAGGAACTCCATACATTCCACCAAGTGTGTGTGCGATAGCGTGGACGTTACCAACGTATGCTCTTGTGAAAGCAACACCTGCTTTGTAAGCAGCAATTTGCATGTTGTTTCTTGCTTGGATGTTTTCTGGTTCATCATATGCAACTTTAACGTTTTCAAAAATTAATTTTGTAGCTTCAATAGCTTGTCTTTTTGTATTAGCTGTGTTACTTGAACCGATGAAAGCTTCAACTGCGTGAGTTAATGCATCCATACCTGTTGTTGAAGTAATGTGCTTTGGTAGTTTAACTGTAACTACTGGGTCAAGAATTGCGTAAGCTGGAATTAGCTTAGGGTCATTTAGTGGGTATTTTTCGTGAGTCTTTGAGTTTGTAACAACTGCTGCGACTGTTGTTTCACTACCTGTACCTGCTGTTGTAGGAATAGCAAATAGTGTAGGAATCTTGTGACCAACTTTTAGTAAACCTTTCATTTGTGGGATTGATCTCTTAGGATTTACTGATCTTGCGCCAACACCTTTAGCACAGTCCATTGGCGAACCGCCACCAAATGCAATTAAAGCTTCGTGCT
Organism: Bacilli bacterium; assembly: GCA_045600465.1. Lineage (GTDB taxonomy): Bacteria > Bacillota_I > Bacilli_A > RFN20 > UBA1709 > JAZRXY01. The sequence goes on along the minus strand of JAZRXY010000028.1, from coordinate 43,856 downwards.
TGTTCTTTAAATATTGAGCATAAGCTTCCTCGATATTATCGATTGTTGGGTTTGGAACGACTTTGCTGTAAACACTGTAATTAATTCCTTCTTTTTTAAGTCCATCAATTAATCCATCAACTAGACCTAAACCTAGAATACCAGCATCTGTGACAATTAAAACGCTGTTAATACCTTTTTCTTTAATGAATCCTGGTAATTTTAAAATTGAGTTCTCGCCTGAAATAACTTCTGGTTCTCTGAATCCAAGTAAGTAACTACATACATAGAATACTTTTTGATAAATTCTGCAATAAGCTTTAAATAGACCTGTCATTTTCTTTACTCCTCCTCGCCATGATAGGCGGTTATGACCTTGGTGAAGAAATTGTCGATGTTGTCGTTAATTTCATCAAAGCCCTTTTGTCTTTTAAATTTTCGATATGCTTTCTTGTACATTTCTTTGGTGTTTGCAAAAGAAATTGTTCTGCTGGCCCTTTTACAAGGAACCCACTCTCCCCCAACAAATCTTTCTTCCTCTTGCCATTTGATAGGTTGTTTGCCTTTGATAAAGAAGGCAAATACGTCAACATACTTCTCGACAACCGCTGCTCCAAATAGTTCATAGAACATATCGTTAGTCATCTCTAAATCGTAAGAATCAAATTGATAAGTGTAATGATCAACCCTGCCAATGTACTTAGCATTTGAGATATCAACACCAGATTCTTCTTTACATTCTCTGATGGCAGCATCTTTTGATTGCTCGTTCCCTTCAATATGACCCTTTGGGAAAACCCACTCACGATGATTGGTCCTTAATAGTAAGACGCTATATTCATTTTTAGGTTCTTCCGCGAATACTATGGCCATCGCTGATACTTCTTTTTTGTATTCTTCCTTTTTTAAAGGCTCAATATGACACCAATCAACTAAGCAAATCTTGTTTTCATAAACAAAGTTATCAGGTTCGCTATATTCATTGATGTAGAAGCACTCCCTTTTGGCTGTAAACACTGTTTCTTTGACATAGTGTTTAAATGCATAGAAAGCTTGAGATACAATATCTCTCTCCTGCTCATGTCCTAGCGGTTCTTGATATTCTAGTTCTGTGTTAGATGAACATAGATACCATAAGCCGTCTCTTTGTTGGATAATTGCAAAAGCGTAGATATATTCTAGATGAGCTTCCTCATCATAGTATTCAGTGTAATAAGTCTTAATTGGTAATTTATGAGCGAATGCATATTCTCGATATAATTCATTAACATCGAAGCACCAACCAATCTTGCTAACTAATAATTCACTAGGTTTTTGTAATCGGTAATCTTTTTCAATATCAATATCGTCGATATCTTCACTTAAATATAATCCGCCCTTTAAATCTTTGTAACCAAGTTTAATGTTTCCCAACACAAAACGATTAAATGAATTGAAATCTAAATTAAGTTCAATGTTTCTGTTTTGTTTTAGTTTAACAATCTTGGCCACATATACCACCTTTATTTATTATATATCATAATATATAAAAATAAAAGTTATAGAATTCATAACTTTTACTTTAACCTTTTAGTCCTCTAGATTGTCTATCCATGTTTTCAATAACAACATCATAGATTTCTCCTAAGGATGCGCAATATTCAACGACTTCCCAAGGTTTATTTGTGTGGAAATGCAGCTTAATTAAAGTGTCATCGCCAACTACTAGCAAACAATCTCCTGCGAAATTTGCTTTAATATAATCATTTATTTTATCTTCATCAAGGTTTGTACCTTCAATAAGAAGTTGTGTATCAAATTTTGGATCTACCATTTTGATTACCTCCTAAATATACCAAAATAATTATACATTAACAAAATAAAAAAGAGAAGAATTAATTCTTCTCTTTCTTTAAATAATTTTGTTTAAACTATTTCTTAATACCAAGCATTTCTCTTGCTTCGTCTGGTGTAGCTGGTTCAAATCCAAATTCATTCATAATTCTGACCATTTTTTGGACTAATTCAGCATTTGTTTTAGCCTTAACGCCAGCTGCTAGGTTTAGGTTATCTTCCATACCAACACGGCAGTGTCCACCTAATAGTAGGTTAACTGTACAAATTGGATATTCATTCTTTCCAGCACCGAATGCTGACCAGTTATAGTTTCCTTCACCTAATAGTCTATCTGCTGTGTGTTTTAGATGTAGTAAATCTTCAACAGTAGCACCAATAGCACCATTAACGCCCATAACGAATTGTAGATATGGTTTCCCTTGGATATAGCCATTGTCTTTTAACCACTTAACGTTGTAAATATGTCCAACATCGTAGCATTCGATTTCTGGTAAACAATTATTCTTGTAGAACATTGGTAGTGCAGCCATCATATCTCCAAATGTGTTCTTGAAGATTGCTTGGTCTGTTGTTTCTAGCCAAGGTTTTTCCCAATCAAATTTCCAATTCATCTTTGGATTTGATGCAATTGGGAATAGACCCCAGTTGATTGAACCAGCGTTCATTGAAGCTAGTTCTGGGTGGAACTTAGGAACGACACTCATTCTTTCGTCAACTGTCATCTTGAATGAACCACCTGTTGTTAAACAAATGATAACATCTTTGTTCTTTGCTCTAATTAGATCAACAATTTTTTGGAATAGAGCATGGTCGCTTGAAGGCATGCCATTCTTTGGATCACGTGCGTGAATGTGAACAACAGCAGCTCCTGCTTCTGCAGCTTCTAGAGCGCTTTGTGCGATTTCTTCTGGAGTAATTGGTAGATACTCAGACATTGAAGGCACATGGATTGAACCTGTAATAGAACAACTTAAAATTCTTTTAATTGCCATAAAATATATTCCTCCTAATTAATTTTATGTATGGTAACAATACCATCTTTACATTTCCATTATAGCAATTGTAAATGTAATTTACAATAAAATAACTAGTGTTTCATATGAGGGGTGATTCAGGTTTTTTGTTACTTTATTTTGTTTTTTTAAGTCTTCTAACTAATTTTGCAATTTCCATTAAAATAACAACGCTAAAGGCCAAACCAATGCTAATTGCTAGATGTCCAATATTTAGTGCTTCTAATTCAAATATTCCATTGATCCCTGGAACATATAAAACAATCATTTGCAAGAATAAGCCTAGAAGGAATGAACCGATTAAATATTTGTTATTGAATGTCTTTTTACCTAATAATGATCTCTCACTCTTAACGTTAAATGAATGGAATAATTCTGTTAATGCAAGTGTAGTGAAAGCCATTGTATGTCCACATACTGCTGATGATTTAAATCCAATTAAATATGAAACAATTGTGATTGCTCCAATAAATAAACCCTCTAGAACAATGTTTCTTCCTAAACCATTTGCAAAGAAACTTTCCTTCTTATCTCTTGGCTTAGACTCCATTAATTCATCATCCGCATTTTCCATACCTAATGCAAATGCTGGAACAGTATCTGTAATTAGGTTAATCCATAGTAAATGAATTGGAAGTAGTGGTACTCCATAATCTACTGCAAAGATTAATTCAATAAGTGAGACAACAAAGATAGTGATTACTTCTCCGATGTTGCCTGATAACAAGTATTGGACACACTTTTTAATATTCGCGTACACTCCTCTACCTTGTTTAACAGCTCCAATGATTGTTGCAAAATTGTCATCAGTTAAAATCATGGCTGCTGCCTCTTTAGAAACATCAGTACCAGTAATTCCCATTGCACATCCTATATCTGCTGCTTTTAATGCAGGAGAATCGTTAACGCCATCGCCTGTCATTGCAACAACTGCATTTTTTGCTTGCCATGCTTTAACAATTCTTACTTTATCACTTGGAGCAACACGAGCATAAACTCTAATGTGTTCAAGATCTCTAGCTAGTTCTTCATCACTCATTTGATGTAAGTCTTCACTAGCTAATGCAATATCTCCTTTTTCAATAATACCTAACGATTTAGCAATTGCTGCTGCAGTTAAGACATGGTCCCCTGTAATCATGATTGTTCTAATTCCAGCTTTTTTAGCTTCTTCGATTGCCTTTTTAACCTCTGGTCTTGCTGGATCTATCATTCCAATTAAACCAATAAAATGCAATCCGTGTTCTAGTTCATCTAAGTTTTTTGGGATTTCATCAATTTCTTTAACACATACTCCTAAAACTCTAAGTGCTCTATCAGCCATTGCCTTATTCATTTTAACTGCATCTTCGCTTTCATCATATGCTCTATCAAAAATGACATCAGGAGCTCCTTTAGTAATTGAATATAATTTGTCTTTATATTTAACAACAACTGTCATTAATTTTCTATCGGAATCAAAAGGAATTTCAGCAACTCTAGTATATTCACCAACTTTTGAAACTCCAAAATCATTGTTAGCATCAATTAAAGCTGTTTCTGTAGGGTCACCAATGCGTTTAATTTCTCCATTAATCTCTTCAACTTTAGCATCACTACATGCAGCAGCTAAGCTAATTAATTTACTATAATATTTCCCAAAATCTTTTTCAGTATATAACTTATCGTTTTCATAAACTTCAACAACAGTCATTTTATTTTGAGTTAATGTTCCTGTTTTATCTGAACAGACAATTGAAGTACAACCTAATGTTTCAACAGCAGGCAACTTTTTAACAATAGCATTTTGTTTAACCATCTTGCCAACTCCAATTGAAAGAATGACTGTAACAACAGCTGCTAATCCTTCAGGAATTGCCGCTACTGCTAATGCAATAGCTGTTTTAAATGCTTCTAACACTTCTGCTCCAGTAAACCATTGAATTGCAAAAACAACTGCACAAATAGCAAGAGATAAGATGCCCATTGTTTTACCAATTTGTTCAAGTTTTTCTTGTAAAGGTGTTAGTTTTGTTTCTTGTTCACCAAGCATCTTTGCAATCTTACCAATCTCAGTATTCATTCCTGTTTCAAATACGATTGCTTCTCCTCTACCATAAGTACAGAAAGTTGATGAGAAAATAACATTCTTTCTATCTACAATAGCTATATCTTCCCCATTAATAACTTTATTATGTTTTTCAACAGGAACAGATTCCCCAGTTAATGCTGATTCATCTATTTTTAGATTAACAGCTTCAATAAGTCTTGCATCGGCTGGGATAAAATCTCCTGCTTCAATAGAAATAACATCTCCTGGTACTAATTCTTTTGTATCCATTTGAATTAGTTTTCCATCCCTATATACTTTACATAAAGGTGAGGATAATTGTTTCAAAGCCTCAAGTGATTTCTCGGCTTTGTTTTCTTGAATAACTCCTAGAATTGCATTTAAGATAACAACAATTAAAATGACTAAACTATCAACCCACTCACTTGGATCAACAATAATAGAAATTGCCGCTGCAATTAATAAAATAATGACTAGAAAGTCAGCAAATTGTAGTAAAAATTTAACAATTAAAGACTGTGCCTTTTTCCCTTCTAATGCATTCGCCCCAAACTTTTGTTGTCTAGTTTTCGCCTCGTTTACGCTTAAACCTTTTTCACTACTTTTTAATTCACTAATAACATCATTAACACTTTTATTGAACATAAGGCGTTCCTCCTAAATATAATAAAAGACCATAACCTAAATTAAGGCCATGGTCTTGCAAAATCTTTACGATCGAATAAGCCGGGATTGCTCCGGGATGGCGACTTACTCTTTGTTTGCTACTCCCCACGCTTATTAGTATACACTAATAAACATGTATTATCAAAACTATTTTCCTTTTTCGATTAATTCTTTTTTTAGATCAAATAATTTGTCAGTTAATCTTGCATTGTAAACTTGAGGATAGTTCAATCTCTTCGCGCTTTCTGATAATGTTGCTAGTTCTTTTTGAATGTATTCTTTTGTTTCTTCTAGATTCTTTAATCTATAAATTAATTTACCATTCTCAAACATCTTTACTCTAATGTCTCTAGCACTACAATAATCTAATTTCATGCTGAAGTTATTATTTGGGACTCCCTCATTATATAGTGAAACTATATCAATCAGCATTTGCCCATTTTCATCATATAATCGATATATTTTTTTGAAAGAAGGATTGATGACTTTTTCTTCGTTATCACTGATTTTTATCTTTGGTATTATCTTTCCATTTTCTTCAACAGCACATAATTTATATACTCCACCTAAGACAGCTTCGCTGCTTGCTGTAATAAGTTTTTCTCCCACTCCAAATGAATCAATGGGAGCCTTTTGAACAAGTAATGATTGAATTAAGAATTCATCAAGAGCGTTAGATACAATAATCTTGGTGTTTTTTAGCCCTGCATCATCAAGCATTTTTCTTGCTTTGCTAGACAAAATTGCAAGGTCACCGCTATCAATTCTTATTCCTTTTAACTCTTTGCCCATTGGCTTTAAGATTTCGTTATGAATCTTAATGGCATTTGGAATGCCCGAATTTAAAGTGTGATAAGTATCAACTAACAGTGTGCAGTCATCTGGGAAACTTGTAGCATATGCTTTAAAGGCTTCATATTCACTTGCAAAACTTTGGACAAAAGCATGAGCCATTGTACCTAATATTTTAACGCCATATTTTTTCCCAGTTTCTGTACAAGCAGTACCTGCTGCTCCAACCATTATAGCAGCTAGTGCTCCTTCAACTGCGGCATCTTCACCATGAGCTCTTCTAGAACCAAATTCCATAACTGCTCTACCTTGGGCAGCATGAACAATACGATATGCTTTCGTTGCAATTAAACTGTTGTGATTGAATAACATTAAGATTGCAGTCTCTAATAGTTGGGCTTCAATGATTGGAGCTTTAATTGTAATGACAGGTTCATTAGGAATAATAACACTACCTTCTTCGACTGACCACATATCTCCGCTGAATCTTACTTTGCTTAAATAATCTAAGAAATCTTCACTAAATGCTTTCAAACTTCTTAAATAAGAAATATCACTTTCATCAATATGAAAATTCTTAATATATTCAACAATTTTGTTGATTCCATAAGCAATAACAAAACTTCCTTGATCAGGAACTTTTCTATAGAAAACATCAAAATATGCTATTTCTTTTTCCTTATGAGAATCAAAATATGCTTGACCCATTGTAAGTTCATAGAAATCCATTGTTAGATTATTCATTTTATTTTTCTTCTTTCTTATTTTGTTCTTTTAATAAATCTCTTATCTCTTTTAATAATGCGGTGTTTTCATCGACAGTTTCTGCTACTTTTACTTCTTCTACTTTTCCTTCTGATGCTTTTTCTTCTTCATCTTTCTTTTCTTTATTTTGTTTCTTTTCGATTTCATCACGAATCTTTTTAGCTTTTGCATCCGCTAAATCTTTAGCAGCATTAAATGCTTTTATAATAAAGAAAACGACAATCGCAATTAACAAGAAATCGATAACCGCTTGAATAAAACTCCCAAAGCCAAAAGCAACTTCTTTAGTAACTACCTCTCCTGATGCATTAACAACTTCAGGAACTACTACCCATTTTAAACTAGATAGATTTGTCCCTCCTGTAATTAATGAAATAAGTGGCATAATAATAGAATTGACTAATGAATTCACAATTGCTGTGAAAGCAGAACCTACAACTAAGCCTACTGCAAGTTCAATAACATTTCCTCTTGATATAAACTTTTTAAACTCTTGATACAACTTTTTCATAAACTCACCTATTTCCATTTCAATTCTTTCATAAATTTCGCGATAGCTTTTTCATAAGCTCCCGTGTCTTTAGGTTTATAATAAATTTTCCCAAATAATTCATCCGGCATATATTGTTGATCAACATAACCTCTAGGATAATCATGAGGATATTTATATTCATATTTCCCGCTCTTTAATTCCTTATTAAGAATATGTGGTGGTATTTTCATTGACTTCAATGTCTCTAAATCTTTTAAGGCTTCATTAATCGCTAGATATGATGAATTAGATTTAGGCGATGTTGCTAAATCAACTACTGCATAAGCAAGTGGTAATCTAGCTTCAGGAAGCCCAAGCGATAAAGCAGCTTCGACTGCTGCATATACTCTAGGCCCAACATTAGGATTTCCAAGTCCTACATCTTCATAAGCACTACATAGTAATCTTCTACCGATAAATTGAATATCTTCACTTTGAATTAGTCTAGCTAAATAATGAAGTGCAGCATCCACGTCGCTTCCCCTAATGGATTTAATCATTGCACTTGCAACATCATAATAGTTTTCACCTTTATCATCAATAGCAAAAACTTTCTTACCAACGACTTTTTTCACATTATCTAGCGTTAGATCTTCTTTATCTAACATGTTAACAATTTCTAACATGTTTAACGACGTTCTTATTTCACAAGAAGATACCACACTAATATAATTTAATATTTCATCTGATATTTCTTGATAATTTTCTTTTTTAATTACATTCTTTAATAGTTTTACAATATCCTCTTGCGATATTTCATTCATTCGATAAACATGACATCTGCTTCTAACCGCGGGATTAATACTGCGATAAGGATTCTCAGTTGTTAGTCCAATAATTATTAAATTTCCTGATTCTGTATAAGGCAGTAAGAAATCTTGAACATCTTTTTTTAAACGATGAATTTCATCAATGATACATATTGTATTAGGATAATTTTCTGCTCTTTCAGCAATCTCTTTTAACTTAGCTTTGTTATCAATAGATGCATTAAAAGACAAAGCATTCATTGGATATTTTGAAGCAATTATTTCAGCAATAGTAGTTTTCCCTGAACCAACTGGGCCATACAAAATAAGAGAACTTAAAGAGTCTTTCTCCAACATTTTTGTTATAACGCCTTTTGGTCCAATAAGATGATCTTGCCCGATAACCTCAGCAAAACTTGTTGGACGAACTCTATATGCTAATGGTTTCATTATTTTTCTCCAAAAAAGCTAGTCCACGCCTTTGTTTCTTGACTAGGTAGCCCATATTTTTCTTTAGCATCTTTAATTGCTTTAATCATAAATGCCATATTTTTTCCGATAAGTCTCATGGTTTGTAATCCTTCAGCATCTTTTTCAACATCTTCTGCATCCCAGCCATAAGCAATATTCCAATAATTGCTAGTTACTATAACCATTTGATCTTTAGTTAAATATTTATTTAAAACATCAAAAGTTGACATTGCGCCTCCACGTCTTGCAACGCAAACACTTGCTCCAACTTTAAATTTCCAATCTACACATCTAGAATGGAATAATCTATCTAAAAATGATATTAATGCTCCATTAGGAGATGAATAATAAACTGGGCTTCCAATTACTATTCCATCTGCCATTTTTAGTTTCTCTGCTACTTCATTAACAATATCGTCAATTGCACATCTTTTATGCTCACTGCAATATTTACAATCTAAACATCCATTTATTTTTAAATGTCCTACTTGGATTATTTCTGTTTCAACACCTGCATTATTTAATTCTTTTTCTACTTCAACCAAACAACGATGAGTGCTGCCCATTTTATTAGGACTACCATTAATTAAAATAACTTTCATTTATTTTACCTTCTTTCCCAAAGCTTTTTTTGTAAAATCTTCTTTGTTAACAATGTAGCGACCATGTTCAACGCTACCCACATTACCTTGTTCATCGCTAAATTCAGAAATAAAGGTTAAAGCATTACCATCAATTTCTGTTAAAACTGTATGACAAGTAATATGCATACCTATAGGAGTTGGAGCTTTGTGTTTCATTTTTACCCAAGTTCCTACTGTAGTAAATTCTTTATCTAAGTATTCTCTAGCTAGTCCACAAGCACTATCTTCTGCAAGTCCTAGCATATAAGGAGTCCCAAAAACCTCTATTTCTCCTCCCATAGGAATTGCTGTGTTTTCATGTTTTACTTCTACAACTTTAGTTGTTTCTAATCCTATTTTCAATGAATTCATTTAAATCACCTGCTATTCATCTAAATCTCTAAATCTACGCAATGCAGCCCAGTAATATTTTCTTGTCATAATCTTTCTTATTTTCCATAAACCCATTACTATACCAAAAGACACAGCATACATTACTATCATTGATATTGGTGCCATAAACATCTTGCCCCCGAATGTAAAACCATAGAAGTCTGGCCAGGTCTTGCTAAAGGCTACAAAAATTAAATAAAAGATTGAATAGATAAATGTTGGAGCGATAGCAAATATATTCCATTCCCAATCATAATCTCTTTTATTTTCAAAAAAGATAAATGATAACATTGCTACTAGCGGAATGATTCCATGTAGATATAAAGTACTATCTTCATAAAATAGTTTATAATTAAATCCTGTTGCTGGTGCTAAAAATAAAATAACTGTAAAGAAAGTAACACCAACTGCTGTTGTGCCAACTGCTTTAGTAATAATTGCCCAAATAGGAATTTCATCTTCACCACTAATTAAAGCTTGGATGTTAAATGGAATTATCATTAGTGATGTAAACATCACTAAAATGTTTGAATCAACAGTAAAATATCTTAAAGCTATTATTCCTGCGGCTTCCATATTCCCAGCACTTGGATACAAAAACATAAATACAACAGAATAAATAACCATCACAACGATGGCTACATTAAAAATAAGCGACAAAAGATTAATAAATCTTGTTCTAGTCATTATTATCACATCTTTCCTTATTACTAATTTTAATAAATTAGTAAAAAAATGTAAACAAAAAGGTTTATCTAGTCCTTAGATAAACCATTTAATTCTCTTGTTTTGCCATAATAGAACACAGCTAATAACCCTGGTCCTGCATGGCTAGCAATAATAGGCCCCATTGAATAAACTCTATATCCTGTAAAGCCACATTCTTCGACAAGTCTTTTCCCCAATTGCTCTGCTAATTCTTCATTGTCAGCATTAACAACATATAGTAGTTGACTCTTAGGATCAATAACTGTGTCTTTTGTTTTTTGAACGATGTAATCAAGAGCTTTCTTTGTTGTTCTTATCTTCGCGATAACATCGAGTTCTCCATTAATCTTACAATCTAATATTGGACAAATCTTGAAAGCATTGCCTACAAATGCAGCAGCTTTAGATAATCTTCCACCTTTAGCAAAGAAGGTTAATGTATCTGTTGTGTAGTAAGTATTAATATGCTTTGCCTTATCTTGAATATAATCAAAGGTTTCTTCAAAGCCTTTGCCTTGATCTCTAGCTTCAACAGCCAAATCCATAATCATTGTTGAACCTAATGATGCAATATTTCCATCAACAATCTTGATGTTATATCCTTCATTTTCTTCCATGATTTCCTTGGCAGCTAATCTAGCGCTATTAATTGTGCCAGAAAGACCTGAAGTTAAAGAAATATGCATCAATTCTTTAGAACCAAACTCCTTGATTTGTTCCATGAAGAATTCTTTATATTCATCAGGGTTAATTTGGCTAGTAGTAAATGAATGCCCTTCTCTCATTTGTTGATAGAAAGTTTTATAGAAGCTCTTGTCCATCTCATCAATAAAAACCTTATCCCCTTCAAAGAATTTAAATCTAATTACAGGAATATTTTTTTCATTTAACTCGCTGATTGGACAATCGCAAGATGAATCAATTGTAATAATGAATTTTGCCATATTATCTCACTCCTTTATAAGGGCAATTTATATTATAAACACTGATGTGTTTATTTTCAATTAAATATCGATATTAACACTTGAATAAATATCTCCATGATATTCATCTATTGTATTCAAAATAACCTTTCCATAATACCCACGTTCTCTTAAGCAATCTAATATTGCTTTATAATTTATTCTAGACTCTATTTTATTACCAAACCACAATGTTACGATATCGTATTTATCCATATGGTTTAAGAAGTTAAAAAATTCTTCGTTTTGCGATTTATATTCTTTAACACTTACGTTATAAAACTCGGCTCTGATTCTATTAAATTTTTCGCCAAAGAATCTACCTTTTATCTTCCCTTTACTTAAATTCTCATTAAATGCTATCCATTCCTCTGTTTCATTACCTAAAGTGATTTTTAAGCCTTTATTTGCAACAATATTTATTACTCTTTTTTTCTTTTTTCTATCATACCTACTTCTAAAGAAGTTATAGACTCCAAACACTATTGCTAATAATCCTATAAGTAAACTTAGGTATACATTGTATTTAGTTGGTAAATCAAATTTCAAATATGATAATAAAATCATTTGTGCAATCATAATATCAATACACGCAGAAATAAATCCAATGTGTTTTAGTATATGATAATAACGATTGTTTTTCTGAACTTTTTTAATGCCTCTTATCGCTACTACTAACATTAATAATGAAACTACACAAAGAATTATTGAAGGGAACAAACCAAATTCTATTAATACAGATGTTGACTTAAATAATAATCGCATACTATAAAACATATAAAGTAAACCTGCTAATACTAAAAGCAAACTTGCTATTCCCATATATTTTCTATCTAAATCACGATCGTTAGATTTTAATCCTTTTAAACATACGCTTCTTGTTGCAATAATTTCTAGAGTAAATAACGCTGAAGCAACAAGAAAATAGTTAGGAGTGAAAACTCCCATAATTATTTTAATCACAGCCCAAATAAGGTTAATAAAATTAACACTTTTAGTTAACCCTACTATTATTATATCGTTTGCATTAAACTTTTTTTTCTTCATAATTACTCCACAAATTTATCAACAAAATTAACTAATATAGATGTATATTTTTTAGGGTCACTAGCGTAACTCAACGCGTGTTTTGCCCCTTTAAATAGGTACTTTTCTCGATATGTAGTTTTCTTTAAAGACTCTTCATTTTTATCTAACATATAAGGATAAACAAAATCATCTTCATCACCATGAATAAAAAGGAATGGAATATCACAATTCTTTAAACTTTTTTTAGTTGATTCATGTAAACTAAACCCTAGTTTAATCCTACACAAAATATTAGCAGCAGGCATAATTAAACAGGTTGGCATTTTCGTCATAAGTTTAGCTGAATTGCTCATTTGTTCGTATATATCATTGTATCCACAATCTTCTACAATGCATTTAACATTGCTAGGTAATTTTAATCCTGCTAATAACATTACTGTTGCTCCACCCATGGAAATTCCATAAACTACAATCTCAGCTTTTTTATCTTTTTTTACAATATAATTAATCCAATCAAGCACATCATATTTTTCTAATGCACCCATCGTTAAATATTTTGATCCGGACTTTCCATTTCCTCTTTGATCAAACATTAAATAATTAAAGTCTTTATCATATAAACACTTTAATATTGGCGCAGTTTCATTATATTTACCGCGATAGCCATGTCCATTAATAACATATTTATGGCTAGCCTTTTTAGCCTTCAAATAATAACCTGCTAATAAAGTGTTATCCTTACTTGAATTTATTGTTACCTCTTCAATATTTTTATCATTTAACCATTCTTTCCCTTTGGAAAAACTAGAAACATCAAGGCTGATATTGCTCTCTAATTTTTTAGAAAAAGAATGTCTTCTATGTAATCCAATATCGACAAAATAGAAAGCAATTATTGCTTCTATTATTACAAATAAGACTATTACTCCTAAAACAATATAAAGAGCTAACATCTTTTACTTACCTTCTTTACACTTATTAATAAATTCACTAAATAATCTATCAGTAAACTTTTCTTCTAACATAATCTCTGGATGCCACTTGATACCCATAACAAATTTCTTGTTAGGTGCTTCAAAGCATTCAACTAATCCATCATCTGAAGTTGCACTAATACTTGCAACACAAGAAACATTTTCTTTTGGAGCTAGCATTGTATGGAAAGAGTTAACTTGATAGTCTTCGCTACCTACTAAATCATAAAGTTTACTGCCTTTAATAACACTAATATGATGGCGATAACCATTATCATAGATATCGTGTTTCCCTTCCATTCCATATTTTTTATCCAAAACAACGTTACTCCCTAATGCTCTTAAAATATTATTAAATCCTGCACAGAATCCCATTACAGGCATATCTTTTGAAATAGCATATCTTGCTGCTTCAACTTCATATGAACAAGAAAACAATCCACCTTGTAAAATAAGTCCGTCGCATTTATCGATTTGAGTGTGAAGATCTTCAATTTCTTCTTTAGTTAAGATTGTTGTATCTCCCTCATCTGTCCAAGAAAATGATTGTGTATGTTCACTTGTTAAAATACCCATTGCAATTCCCCCATGAGTTACAACAGCATATCTAATTTGATCGTTTTCAACAAAATGTTGCCAGTAATCTTTTTCAAAGTTTGGTCTAATCTTTGCAACAACACCAACAATTGGTTTTCCCATTTTAATTACTTCCCTTCTTTTATAGTCTCAATATAAAAACTAACAGGTCTAAATCCATCATTACAAGAAATCATCGCCGACTCCTTGTTTTTCATCCATCCATCATAGAAGTTTCCACCGCCATTAGCTAAAACTTCAACAAAATATTTCATCGACTCCCAAGCAGAATCACATAGATTTTCTGGTTTTTTACCATTCTTAGAAATAAATGTATCCCCCAATTTTAAATCACATGTGTGTTGAATTGGATTTTCATATTTTTCTATTAAGTCTTTATGTTCGACTTTTCTTACAACACTAATTTTAACGTCCATTTCTTAATCCCCATATGTTTTATGTTCATAATCATGAAGTAATAAGTTATCACTTACAATCTTGATAGCTTCTACTTCAAAACCAAAACTACAAATTGCAAATAATTCCATATCAAATACAATTGGTTCTTTTTTATCGCAACTAACAACAAAGTCCCCAGAAGTATAACAATCAACAATTTTATACTTTGGATTTGGCTTTAGCTTTCTTTCAAACTCTTTATTTAATCTTCCTGCAAAAGGATGGTAATAAAAACATTCTTTCACTGAACAAACTGTATCGACAGGAATGTTATTGCTCCCACAATAGCCAATGTTTACAATCGTTTCGTTTCTATCAACATCTTTTAAAGCGTTAATAACATTGCCAAACCCCATACCAGTGATAATTATTTTGGCATTTTTATCTTCAATATAATCTTTTAATTGTTCTTTTTCAGCTTTACTTGCAAAAACATAAATCATCTTATCTCTCCTGTCATTATGCTAATATCTTTATCGCTATAACCTAATTTAGATAATATTTCTTTACTATCCGTTCCTGCTTTTACTCCTGCAAACTTATACTTAGGAGCAGTAACAGACATTTTAATAGGGCATCCTAATTGTTGAACTTTCTTGCCATCTTTAGTTTCTACTATTGGAAACATATTTCTTTGATTTAAATGTTTGTCATGTAGCATTTGCTCCATATCAAGTACTGGTTCAACGCAAGCATCACTATCTTTAAATGCTTCTAACCAATAGGATAAATCTTCTTGTAAGAATCTATTAACAATTTCTTTTTTAGATGCTCCCAAAGAAACATTAAGAGTTTTACATAAACTTTGATAGAACTTAGGTTCTAGACTTCCAACTGATAGATATTTGCCATCTTTTGTCTTATAAAAGTCGTAAACTCCTCCGCCATTTAAAATTTGTTCTTCTCTATTAGGAGCTTTTTCTCCCATTAAGAAACACGCTCCATCCATAGTGTGGAATGGAATTAATCCATCAAGCATTGCGACATCTAAGTATTGACCAATTCCTGTTTTATTTCGATAGATTACCGCACTTAAAATAGAAACTACACTATTCATTGATCCAACTGCTACATCTGCTATTTGCATATTGTATAATGTTGGCCCTCCATTTTTTCTACCAGCAGCAGCCATATTTCCTGATCTTGCTAGATAGTTAATATCGTGTCCTGCTTTAAGTGATAATTCTCCTGTTTGACCATATCCCGTTAATGAACAATAAATTAGATTAGGTGCAAGACTTGATAACTCTTTATAACCTAGTCCTAGTTTATCCATAACACCAGGCCTAAATTGTTCTAAAATAATGTCATATCCTTCTTCTATGATTAGCTTTTTAATGGCTTCAATAGACTTAGGGTTTTTTAGATCTAAAAAAAGGCTTTTCTTATTTCTTCCTAGCCAAAGTTCTGTTGGACTTTCTTTATCTTCTCTTTTAACCCACTCTGTTACTAAGTCAACTCTATTAGGAGCAACAACATGAATTACATCTGCTCCTAAATCTGCTAGCAAAAGTGAGGCATAAGGCCCTGGAAGTAATGTTGAAAAATCTAATATCTTTAGTCCTTCTAATGCGCACTCATTCATGTCACTACCTCCTTATATTTTATTTATCATTCCATTCAACAATTTCTTTTAATTCATGTCTAGGTCTTGCCTCTGGATAAACATCAATGTAACCTAGTGCAAGACAACAATTAACTTCTTTATCAGGATGATTAATGAGGCTTGCTATTTTATCTCTTACATAGACTGTATCTCTAATCCAAAGAGAACCTAAGCCAAGTTCAGTAGCTTTCAAACACATATTTTCCATACATGCTCCAATTGATTGGTTATCTCCTTCAATCCAGTTATCATCTTTTTCTCTTAAAACAACGATAAGCACTGGAGCACTTCTAACAACCTTAGAAGTAAAATGAGCCGTTATAGGAATTCCTGTTTTTTTATCTAATTCTTTTTCCATTGCATTTTTGGCATACTCATACATTGTATCTGCAATAGTTGATTTTAAACTTCCTGTTAGAACAACAAAATACCAAGGTTGTTTGTTTTTAGCACTTGGTGCAAGTCTACCTGCATTAAGTATTTCTTCAACTAGTTTTTTATCAACTTTTTTATCTAAATATTTTCTGATACTTCTACGATCAATTATTGCCTTGCTTAGTTCCATATGTGCTCCCCCGTTATAATTAAAAATCAAATGACTTAACGCTAGTTAATAATTCGTTAATACCTTTTAATAAGTAGTCTCTATCCTTAGTTGCCTTTTCGCTTAGATTTAGACCTTTCTTGTAAACACGTCTAACAAGTCTAATATAGCAAAGAAGTTTTGCCTTATTGATAACTTCATTAATTCTTTCTTCGCTATCAGTATTTAGATACTGTTTCATAAATTCATGATAGAATTCAGCTTCTTTTTCATAACTAAATCCCATAAATGATTCTGCTTCTTCTTTGTCTAGTTCACCAAATCCAACATAAGCCATATAGACTCCACTCAATTCAACAATTGGGTGAGCTGATGATAATCTATCTAGGTCAATGATTAATGGTTCTCCATTTTGAATCATGACATTTCCAGTATGGAAGTCTCCATGAATAACAGTTCCCGTATGAGGAATTTCATCAATCATCTTATTTAATCTATCTGCTAAGTTTTTATCAAAGAAGCCAATACCTTCATTAACCCAAGAATGAAGTGTTGGAGTGTAATCTGGTAGTTCAATTTCTTCAGCACTAACACTATGTATTTCTTTAGCTAAACTAGCCATCATATCAGCATAATATTTGGTTCTTGATGTATCTAATGCAATTATTTCGGATACTGATTTAGAATTGATTAATTCAAACATTGAACCATATCTATTCCCAACTTTAACAATACCAAAAGAAATTGCAGTTGGAAGTCCTGCTATAAGTGCTTTTTTAGCAATCATGTTTTCACGTTCAATATCTTTATAAGTATTGAATTCGTTATAGACTTTAATGATTAATTCGTCATCATATCTAAAGACTTCACTTTTTGCACCTCTACCAATAACCTTACATCCTTCAACTGAGTATTCGCGATATTTCTTATATCTAGTCTTTCCTGTTTCAAAAGTATCAGGCCAGATAAAGTTGATATGCTTAATAAATTCTTTGTAAGCACCTGTTCTATTTAAATCTAACTCTAGTGCTTCAGCAACACTTTTATAATACCAGTGTTGCCTTTCTGGGTCTTTTTGATGGAAAGCTTTCCAAGCTTCTTCCCCTTTTTCACTATAAGCGCTTGCAATTGATCTTATATTGGATAACTTATCAGCAAGCCACAACATCTTAACTCCTAAATCAGTAGAGCTTTTTAAAGTAAGAAGTGTTTCTTCTTTTCTTTTTTGCCAAGACTCGCTTGGATCTTCTCCCTCATATTTATTTTCAGTTTCAGAGGCAACCATATCGGCTATTCTATCTCCGAATCTTTTTCTAATTTCTTTTAATGTTCCATCAGTATCTTCAACAACATCATGTAAAACACCTGCTGCGATAACTTCTAGATCGTCAGTCATTGTTGAAATGATTTGTGCAACTTCTAGTGGATGCAAAATATAAGGAATCTTACGATTCTTTCTTATAGCTCCTGTATGCATAACTGTAGAGTAAATAACCGCTTCTTCAAATAAATTCATGTAAGTCTCCCTCCTTAGTCAATTCTTTCAAAAAACTCTAACATTTTTTCATTGTGATCAGACAATTCATCATAAACTGCATGACCATACTCTTCACCATAAATGTGACTATCACATCTAAGTTTACTAACAAGTTCTTTTGTAGCCAATAAACCTAATACATTGTCACCTTTTGAACCAATTACATAAACTGGACATTTTATTTTATCAAGTTCTTCGTAAGCATCAAAGTTTTGAATTGCTTTTAGTAAAATAATAAATTTATCTAATTCATCTTCTGATACTTCACCAATGCTACTTGCAAAGGCATCTCCATAAAGCTTTACGATCTCTTCAGAATAAATCTTTGTTAACATATTTTCTATAAGACCAGTTAAGTCATTTTCCTTTGCGAGATTTTCCCAATTTGACATTGTTTCTAGTGCTTCTTTATTCATTCTTGCCGCGCTAGAAGCAATATATAACTTTTTTACTAAGTCTGGATGATCAATTGCTAGATATTGGCCAACCATCCCTCCCATTGATGCCCCATAAACATAAGCATCTTTAATCTTAAGCATATGCATTTTTGCAGCAACATCTCCTGCTCGTTCTCTTAAACTATAATCTTTTCCAATGTTGCTACGATCATCGAATAGATAAATTGTATAATTTTTAAACATTTGGAAGTTTTTAGCAATCTCTTTAGCAGCCCCTAGCGTTGACTTTAAAGCTACTCCAGGAAGTATTACCAAAGTTTTTTTACCTTCTCCAATTTTTTGATAATCAATACTGCCCCATTTTTCATAAACATATTTGTTAACACTAATAAGTTTATCTTTACCCCAATCTTCTAAAACTCTACATTTTCGTATTTCATAACCAAGATTTGTAAAAAGCTTTAAGGAGATTTTATCTTCTACATCTATATGAACTGTAATTCTTTTAATATCTGTTTTAGTGAAAAAATAATCGTGTAATAACTTTATTGCTTTAGTTGCTATTTTTTTATTTCTATAATCACTAGCTAACATTATACAAATAGAAATCTTATTCCAATTAGGATAATAGTTATAGCATTCAATAATCCCCACTAATGTCTTATCTAAATAAACACCTAAAATCAAAAATGCTTTGTTATTTTCTGTTGCAAAACTTGGAAGATATCTTGTGACTTCTTTATCAGAAATTATTTTTTCAGCCTCAAAAAAGTCATCTTCATAAATTTCATGAATAGAAATAGATTCATCTTTTAAATTTATGATTTCGTTGAACATTTTCTTATGTCTCCTTAACTTATTAAACTTAATTCGTTTATCAAAATATAATATTTAGACTTAAATATTATAACATGGTTGCATTCATTGCAAAAGCAATAATAGCTTTAACAGCATCTTCTTCTGCTTTTGGATCTTTATCATAAAAGATTGCATGTGTTCCATTTTCAATGTAAACAATATTTGCTTTATCCTTCAATGCTTGTTTATATAAATCAGTTGAAGGAATTGAAATTATTTTATCTAATTTTGGGCAAATAACAAGATGTTTATGTGAATCTATTGCAACACATTCTAATCCCTTCTTCATTATGCGATAATATTCACCAAGTTTTTTAGTAAAGAACCATTTGAAGTATTCATTGCCAAGATAATTTTCATCACATGGAGCATTCTCATAATGTAAATGAATCTTTGAACTTAAGTGCCACTTACAACGAACTTTTGGTGTAAATGGTGATAATAGTTTTAATATCACTCTAGATATGGGAGTCATTTGCAAGTTTTCAAAACTAGGACATACATAAATGATTTTACCAACATTAGGATTATTGCATCCTAAAATTGCCGCAATAGAGCTACCCATAGAATGCCCAAGCAAATTAACTTTATCATATCTAGTTTTTAAATCATTAATGGCGTTAGAAACAATACCAATCCAATCTTTGCTACTAGAAGAAATAAAATCTTTAGAGCATGTCCCATGCCCTGGGATTCTAGGAACATATACATCAAACCCACGCTTATATAAATCTAGCGCTGGTCTAATAAGCTCGCCAGGATAGCCTCGATATCCATGAATAAGAAGCCAACATTCCTTAGATTTTTTATTATGAAGCAAGCTAAAAGATCTAGCTGCTAAGCAACATTCTTTTTTATCTTTATATAGTCCATAGTACCAATTGTTTGGTACTACAAACTGAAATTTTATTTCACTACTACTCATTTTTACCTCATTTATATTAAGAACTAAAAGCGGAATGAAAAAGTTAACTCATCTTTTTCAAAAACAGTTATAATAAATGATTTTTGTTTGCAATTAACACCAATTCTAAGCCCTGTCATATAAGTGTTTGGATCACTTCTAGCAGGTAATTCGTCTCCTTCATAATATTTTAGGATATTATCTCTAACACCGGCATCAATAAATACGTTTTGATAGTATTTAAATACAATAGGCGCATTAGCTTCATCCATAAGCCATGACATAGGTTTATCATCCAAAATCGACATTAATTCTTCTTCTTTTTCTGGATAAATATATAATAATGTATCAAAATAAATATCACTACGCCAATCAATAGTTTCGTTCCCATTATCATCAACAAAATGAGTTTTCCCATCACTATCAATGTAAGCATTATGGGCATATAGTGCTTCATCTCTCCACATTGCTTTTCCTATTTGATCATAAATTTCTTCTTTTGTTTCTGCATTTTGTAATCCATCAAGTGCTCTTTCTAATCTTCCATAGCCACTTCCATTCATATCAACCGGAGAATATCTTGGGTTTAGATAGAAATTTGCTTGGCCATTTTGATATGGTAAATAATAAATTTCATTATTAGCAAATTCAATAACGCCATATTCACCTGTTGCATCACCTATAAAAAATCCATAATCTGTTGTTATTGTTAATCCAGCATATTCTTTTGAAACATAATTAACTTCATTTTTTAGATAATCAATAGCCTCTTTAACTGTTGCACAATTTTGCGCAACTTTTGCAGCAACCATGCTATAGCGTAATTCTTCTTTGCCTGGGTTTGTGCTTGATGATTGGAAACCTTTATTAGCTTCTCTTACATTTGCTTCAATATAAAGTCCTTTTTCATTCATCGCATCAGTACAACAAAAATATACATAATTTATAAAATCACTATCTTTATATCCAAAGTCTTTAAATTCTTCATAAGTATAATAATCTTCAGAAATAAAGCGGAATTGTAACGTTTTATATTTTCCAAATGAAGTTCTAAAAACGTATAGTGGGCATAAAGAAGGTGGCATATCTAGGTTTCTTCCAATAATTACTTCTCCTTTATTATTTCTCTTTCCAATAGAAGTGCAAGGGCTACTTTGTAATGGATTAGTTTTACTAAAGTTAAGGGCTTTTTGATAATCACCGCTTGTTGCTTCATCTAAAAGAATCATGTAGTTTCCTAAATCTGCATAAACACCATTGCTAGAAACATCAAATAGTTCTTCAAAAGTCTTTTCACTAACAGCAACTTCACTATCGTCATATTTATAAACTGTTTTTCCTTTAAATACTGTTTCTAATACTTTTATGTTTTCAATTTGATCAATTGGAGTAGATTCAATATCCCTATCTAAAACAACTAGTTCTGCTGATTTTCCTACTTCAATTGAGCCTGTAATATCTTCTAGATGAGCTTGATAAGCTCCATTTATTGTATGAGCTTGTAAAGCTTCCTTTAAACTAATACATTCTTCTTTTCTAGTAGGGATTAAATCTTTGTACTTTTCATATGTTGCATCTTTATGAACAGCTTTCCTAGTTAATGCAACTTGAATACCTGCTAAACCATAAGGAATATTAACTGCATAATCAGATCCAAAAGCATTAATTACCCCATTATCAATTAATGATTTACAAGGATAAGTTTCTTCAACTACTTCTTCACCCCAACATGTTACATAAACTGGTTCTATTACAGTATGGTCAGAAAACCAACCTGGTTGATTGCTTGCAATAATGTTGTTTTCTCCCATGCGAACTCTATCTTCATCAGAAACAAAAGTGCAATGTGCAATAATGTTTCTTATTGTCTCACTTGGATATTGATTTTGGGCTTCTATATAACAATCAACAACTTTATTAATTGCATAACTTCCCATTGCATGACTATGAATATTAAAGCCTTCTTTATTAGCCGCTACCATTGATTCTTTTAGATGATCCTCATCCCATAAAAGAGGTTCTCTAGTTCCTGGAGTTTTTCCTAAAGAAACTGCAGACTCTAAATAAGGTTCAATCATTGAAAAAGTCCCATCGACAAAAAATTTAATCGTATCAACATTAAACATGTCATCAACATTAAATTTGGTGCGGTTTTCTATAGCATTTTTTAAGTCTTCTTCTCTTGTTTCATCATTTATGTTAAAAACACCACTAATTCTAGCATTAAGTTCATTGTCTTTAGCCATTTGAGATAAGACCTCATAAGCTAATGTGTTTTGTTGAGCATCACATAAAAGTGTATATCCCATCTCAGTAAACATATTTAAAGTTTCACTCATATAATCGTGATGTTCTTGTCTAGAAAAATCATAACCTGGAATATTATGAATGATTGGTCCATAACAAGTTGGTTCTTTAATATAACCTGTTGGTTCCCCATTTTCATCTTTTACAATTAAACCTCCTTGGCTAGGAGTGTCTTTATTAATACCTGCTAACTCTAAAGCCTTAGAATTAAGCATTACAGCATGCCCACAAGAAGAAGTTAAAACTACTGGTCTATCAGAAATAACAGCATCAATATCTTCCTTTACAAAATCTCTTACAATGCCTTGTAAAGATCCCATAAACCAAGTTCTATCCCAACCAAGACCACGAATTATTTCATCATCAGGATGATCCATAGCAAATTGCTTAAGTTCTTTTTGAATCTTTGTAACTATAGAATCTGGTGTTTCATCTATTGTAGGTAATATTACACCAAGATCACATGACCCTAGTTTTGTAGCAGATGAAGCGATATGTAAATGAGCATCTACTAATCCGGGAATTATACTTTTTCCTTCACAATCAATTACTTCAGTCGATTCTCCAATTAAATTATTAACACCTTGATTATTTCCTACATACATAAATTTGCCGTCTTTAATAGCTAATGCTTCAGCATGCACTTCGCTACCATCTAATAAAACAGAATAAATTTTCGCATTTTTATAAATTCTATCGGCGTATGTTTTTGTTTCTTCTTTGCAAGAAGTAAGTGATGTCACAAGAAATAGTGCCATAAGTAAGGATATCAATTTTTTCATAAGCCCACCTCCTAAATTAACATTTAAATAACGATAATTTTTATTTCTATCACATTTTATTTTAAACTCTAATTTATAAACAATTAAGACTGACGTGCTGGGTAAATCATTTTCCCATTACTAAAAGCAGAAACAAGACTTGCATCTACGCAAGAGACATCATTTACAACTCTTTCGTCACTAAAATCCATATTATAAATAGTGAAATCTGCTGCTTTACCAACCTCAATACTACCAAGATTATTTTCCTCTTTTAGTAAATAAGCAGGATTGTTTGTTAAACATTTAAGACTTGTAATTCCATTAATGTTTTCATCATTACCTCTAACTTCATCAGGGTATGACATAATCATTTCTTCAGAATATTGACTATAGTTAGCTGCAATTCTAGCTGCATTAACTTCTCTTCTAGTTGCTGCACAAAATATTTGTTCTACTGATGTTCCCGAACTATCGGTATGGAAACTTGTAACAACACCTGCTTCAATAAAGGATTTAATCTTGTACATATTTCTTGCTTCTATTTCACCATAAACTTTTATTTCATCTTCTTTTGTTCCATATTTCCAAGTTGACCAAGTAGGATTAACAACTGCTATTACTTTATTTTCTGCAAAACGTTTTGGCATATCTTCTGTTACATAAGTTAAATGTGCTAAAGCGTTACGTGCATCTATATTAGGAATGGCTTTATAAACTGCTTCATAGCAATCAAGCCCATAATTAGCTGCTCCTTCACCAATTGCATGCATTTGAACTTGTAGTCCTTTTTCATTTGCGTATTTTATAATTTCAATAAGTTCTTCTTTTCTATCTTCATTCCATCTAATGTAGCCATAATAATTGTCACCTTTTAAAGCTTCTAATGTATATGGTTTAAGTGTCCAAGTTGTTAAAGCCTCAACAACACCATCAAGGAATATTTTAACACCTGTAACCTTGAAGTATTCATCATCACACTCTTTTGCTAGTGCTGCAATCTTATCAACTTCTTTTAATGGATCCTCACTAATATCTGCAATCTCACAAAGAGCACGAACCTTTATTTTTAATTTACCTTCTTCTGCAAGTTCTTTATAAGCACTTGCCATTGGTAATTTATCAGTTTCAACAATACCCGCATCTAAAATTGTTGTAAATCCTTGTTTAATACAACTATCTTGTTGTACAAGGAAGAATTCCTTCAATTCTTCTTTGCTAATAGGAATTTGTTGAAGCAAATCAAATCGAGGTGTTTCAACTAAATACCCTGTCGGATTTCCATTTTCATCCACCTTAATTCCATCTGTTCCATATACACTGATTAAATCTTTAATTTTAAAATAATCTATTGCTTTTTGATTTAAAAGTGCTGCATGTCCGCCGCCACCTACAATAACAATAGGAACTTCATTAGAGGCATATTTATCAAGCACTTCATGAGTTGGTTTATCTTCATCATCTGGGAAGACCCAAAAACCTAATCCTTTATAAACTTCTTTGCCAGGATTCTCTTCTATATATTCTTTCACTATTTCAGCATTCTTACGAAGTTTAGCACCCCAATCAAGTGTTGCCCCACCAATTAACATTGTCGTTAATAATCCCATATGGGTGTGCCCATCAATAAATCCGGGATATATAACATTTTCCCCATAATCATATACAAAAGTATTAGATCCAATATATTCTTTTATATTTTCACTATTTCCAACAAACATAATCTTGCCATCTTTTATAGCAACTGCCTCAGCAATACTACCTTTGTCATCCATTGTTGCAATTTGCCCATAAAGAACTGAATCTGCAATATTTTTAGGTTCCTCATCATTTGCTTTACTACAGCTAGATGTTACAAACAACATACACACTGCAAGAAATAAACCAACTATTTTTTTCATACTACTTACCTCCATTAATTTATATAACCACTTAGATTATAATCTATGTTTGTTATTCTTATTCTAAAGTGCTCATAATATAATTTTCAAACACTTCAGGATAACGTTGTTTAACAACAGGTAAAACCGAAGAAAAACTCTTTAGATATCTAAAATCTTCATCAAGATTTATCATTTTAAGAGCAGCTTCTACCCTTTTACCTTCTGGATTTTTTTCAATGCGCATATTTTGACCGATCATCATAGTGTTTCTTTCTAATGATGTATAGATTGGCCATTTTATATCTTCTATTGAAGGATCTCCTTTTTTACAGAAATTAGCAATCATACGTTGGAATTTACGTGAAAGATCTACTTCTTCTTTAGTTCCTTTTGCTTCATCTCCATCAAAAGAACCAAATAAATAATAGCAATCAACTGCATGTGCTGCACCATATTGTGCCATGGATCCATCATAAGGTTGTTCAAAAATATAGAAGTAACCCTTCCCTCCATTGTCTGCATGTTTTGTTGCTTGATAGGTGTTACCTATTGCAAGTGAACGGTCATTACAATATTCTCTAGCAATAGATTCTTTTGAATATCCTAAATCAAGCAATGCTTGCTTATAATCTTCAAATACTTCTTTAAATTCTTTGTTACTTTTTTCTAGTTGCATATCCATCATTGTGGCACAAATTGCATTGAAGAAATCTTCATCATCATTAAATAAATGTTGATAGTATTGGAATTCATTAGCAGTATGTCCTTGAAGAATGATTAAATCCTTTGTTACACCATTTGTCCAATCCATAAAAGGATCATAAGATATCGCTTTCCCATCGCGAACACAAAGGTGATATACATCGTTTTGATTT
Source organism: Bacilli bacterium (assembly GCA_045600465.1). Taxonomy (GTDB): domain Bacteria; phylum Bacillota_I; class Bacilli_A; order RFN20; family UBA1709; genus JAZRXY01. The sequence continues at coordinate 17,606 of JAZRXY010000028.1, read as the reverse complement.
TCATTCCACCACTCTTGTAAAGTCTCGAAAGGAATTTGTTGAAGTTCTGCTACTGTTTTAACATTAAAATCTCTCTTCAATGCTTCTGGTAATTTATCAGTCATATCCATAGTATTTGGTTGGCTAACACTACCGCTCATAGGAATTGCTTTCTTAAAGTATTGACGTGCTTCTTTATTAAGGCACAATACCGATACTGCTCCTCCTCCAGCAGACTCACCACAAATTGTGACATTATTAGGATCTCCTCCAAAAGAAGAGACATTCTGTTTTATCCATTTTAGTGCTTGAATAAGATCGTATACTCCATTGTTAACAGAGGTTTCATATTCATCCCCATCAGGAAAAGATGATAGATTAATTAATCCCATAACATTAAAACGATATGAAAGGGTGATAACAACAATATCTGGATTATAATGGGCGAAATTATAACCATTATATTGAGGTTCTGATGAACCCCCAGAAGCCCATCCTCCTCCATGAATATAAACTAAAACAGGTTTGTTTTTATTTGTCATTGAAGTACTATTCCAGACATTTAATCGAAGGCAATCCTCACTTTGACCATACATTGATGCACGTTCTTCTTCACTAGATGGTTGTAAGCAACTATCCCCAAAATAAGTGGCATCAAAAATAGCGTTTGATTTATCTGGATCTTGTGCACGTTTAAATCTAAGTTCCCCTACAGGAACTTTTGCATATGGGATTCCTTTCCAAACAGCCACATCATTTTCCATATTACCAACAAATGTGCCATTTAAGCATTTTGCTGCAGGGCGACTTTTATCATAACTATCAAGTTGTTTATTAACACCATGGCTAGCTAAAACATTACTACTTGCCCATTCTTCAGCAGTTTTATATTCACTAGGAATAATAGGAATTTTCTCACTACAAGCAGATAATCCACAAACTAAACTAATTAAAACACAAATTTTACTTAGTATTCCCTTTTTCATTTCGTCTTCCCTCCGTTAATTTTTATTTAACATTTATATTTTAACTCATTTGGATAGATATTTATATATCTATCTATCTATTATTATAACACTTAAATCATCTAATGATTCTTTGAAAATAGTATAAACAAATTAATATATAAACTCTATGTGGTTAACCTCAAAAGTTGAACACTAATATCATATAACGCATTTCTAGAACTGTTATCACTTTTGTTGCTACTTATGGAAATGAAAATTGACTTTCTTTGTATTCAAATATATAATTACATCTAGAAGTGTTATCACTTTTGTTACAACTTATAGAAGTGAGGTGTTGATATGGTTAAAAGAGATAAATATATTAATGAATTAATAAATGCAATGTGGGATGGCAACATCAAGGTTATCACTGGTTTAAGAAGATCTGGAAAATCTACGCTACTTTTTGATCTATTTTATGAATATCTTAAATCTAACCAAGTACCTAATGAAAACATAATTAAAATCGAGCTTGATAAGAGAAAATACTTTAATTTTAGAAACCCTATTGCTTTATGCGATTATGTTGAAGCTATTGTAAACACTGATGTCAGTAAAAAATACTACCTTTTCATTGACGAAGTTCAAATGTCTAAAACGGGAATAATAAAAAATGAATATGGCGAAAATAAAGTTACTATTTACGACATGCTTAACGAACTAAAAGGATATAAAAACCTTGATGTTTATGTTACCGGTAGCAATTCGAAGATGTTATCTTCTGATATAGCAACCGAGTTTAGAGGCAGGTCTACTCAAATTCATATATATCCCCTATCATTTTCTGAGGTCTATTCTTACTATGGCGGATATGAGAAGGACGTTCTAGATAGATATATGCTTTTTGGTGGTATGCCAGAGGTCATAAACAAAAAAACTGATGCAGATAAAATTAAATACTTATCTAACTTATTTAAAGAAACATATATTAAAGATTTAAAGGAGCATGGAAAAATTCAAAGAGAGGATATCCTAGATAATATTCTTGATATTCTGGCTTCTTCCATTAGTTCTCTTACAAATCCTAATAATATTGCTAATGCAATTGGTAGTGCTATGCAAGAAAAAGTTGATTCTAATCTTGTTAGTTCATATATAAGTAAGCTTGAAGATGCTTTTTTAATATCAACAGCCAAAAGATATGACATTAAAGGGAAAACTTATTTTTCTTATCCTAATAAATATTACTACCAAGATATAGGTTTAAGAAATGTCAGATTGAATTACCGTCAATATGATAAAGGTCATATTATGGAAAACATCATTTATAATGAATTAATTCAAAGAGGATATCAGGTTGATGTTGGTGTAGTTTATGATAGAAAAGATAAAAATACTATTACAAAAGAAATTGATTTCATCGTTAATGACCTTGATAAAAGAATTTATATTCAGAGTGCATATGAAATGAATAGTGATGAAAAATCAAATTCAGAGTTTTATTCTTTAACCTTAGCAAAGGATTTTTACAAAAAAGTTATAATTAGAAACGATATTCCGCATCACTTCTATGATGAAAATGGAATATTACATTGCAGCTTGTTAGATTTTCTTTTAAATAAAGTTCAATTATTTTAAAGATATCGCACAACCTAGAAAAAATAGTGGCAGTACTGGTGCAAAGCTGCGCTAAAGTTTCATTTCTCTTATCTTGTTTTCTAACACTTTATCCTAAACAAGAGAAACTTATCAAAAGAAAAGAATAAATTGTAGAAAACCAACATTTTTAATCGTCATTTTTATAGAATTCTACACTTTTCTACAAAAATAAAAGGATCATGCCTCCTACTTCTAGAGTCACAACCCTCAAATTTACTCTATTTTAAATATTTTCTTGAGTTTTTTTCTCAAGCAAAACAACTGTTTCGATATACGTTTCAACATCTTTTAAAGTGCTCCACCTTACATAAAGTATTTCTTGGCTTTACCTTCACCCGTAGTCTTCACTAGTCCCTTTTCAATTAATCGATTCAAAATTGAAACAGTCTTTGTTTTTCCAAATGGTGAGTCTATTAAAATTTCTGAACTTGATTTTTTTCTATTGCTTATATTTTTATAAATAACATCCTCGTCATGAGTTAACGAGATATTTGTGTTAATTTTGGGAAGTTTTATATAAATACTACTATCAGTGATTTTGAAAACAGGTTTTTCCGCATTATCAGAATAACATTCTTCTATTCTACTTATGCCTGTTCCGAATTGTTCAATTAAATTAAGTCTATAAAATACATTAGCTATTATAGGATTTCTTGCAATAGATATATTTCCGTTTAGATACATTTCTTCATTCATACCTTTTGGCAATCCTCCAACTGAAGATATTTCAATGCAATCATCCCACATTGAAACTTTTGTATGTGCATTTACATCCCACACCCTATGAACTAATGCGTTTAAGATCGCTTCTCTAAAAGCTTCTTGAGGTATGTTTTCTTTTTTAATTCTTAAAGCTCCATCAATTTCTTCATATGTATAATATCTTTCAAAACTCTCTAAGGCATCGTAATACATTTTTATAATAGAACAATTTGATATTGTTATTCTTTCTTTAAAAATATTAATAGTTTCTCCAAATTTAACAATATCAATACCTGGAAAAGAATTATTATCAGAGAGTAATTCTGCAGCAATATTATATTTTCCATCAGTCGATATTAGTTTCAACGTTTTGAGTGTGTCAGTATCAAATTTAGATATTTTTAATTTCTCTTTTAGTTTATTTTCTAATTCATGAAAAAACAAATTTTGATTACTAGAAGGTTGATCTTCAAAATTAATATTTAACGACTCCAAAACTAATCTTTTTAATTCTATTGAATCTACTTCTATAGTAGAGGTATCATTTCTCTTGTATGCCTTATTCTTATAGAAAAATGGCTTATTTTTACCAGGATATACAATTAAAGATATTGTCTTATTTTTTTTGTCAATTTTAAATTCATAATTTGGGTTCGGTTTAATGGTATCGTTTATTCTATTTTCTAAATCCAAGCAAACATCCTCCAACGATTCATCTATACCAGTTATATTACCATTATCATCTATTCCAAAAACAATAGTTCCTCCATCATAATTACTATAAGCAGAGACTGTTTTAAGAAATGAATTTGTAATGTTTCCTTTAAACTCTACATTTCTTGATTCCTTCATTTTTATTCACCTCGCATTAAAATTATATCATATACGAACGCATTTGTGAACGATTTTAATTTCGTTCGCGTTTCGTTCGAACGATTATTGTTTATAATTGATTCTTACTAAATAAATATCTATTATTTGTTTGTAATTAATCTAATCATTTTGTTGTAGTTTCCAATAAATTTTATTTATTAAAATTGTATATTATTGTACATTTACAACAATCTTGTCTGTAAATGCTAAACTGAAAATGTCATAAATGCCGGATTTATGATTATTCCACTATAATTAAATAGAGGTGGAATAACAATGAGAAAAGAATAAATTGTAGAAAAAAACATTTTTAGTCATCATTTTTATAGAATTCTACATTTTTTAAATGATTAGTTTTTGAAAAGGGGCATTTGCTACCAATACACTGATTGTTTTTAAAAGAAAAATCACACACAATTTCTGATTTTTCCATTTGAACACCAAAATGGTCTTTAACAAAATCAATGGCAGAAAGAATGGAGAGGTAAGAATCCCTTTTGCAACAACGAGGGCCACCAATTAAACCTATAGCTTCAAGCGATTTTGAAGTCATAAGATTAGAAAGACCAAATGGTTTTCCTTCAAGAGGTGTTGATGAAGAAATTATAGAAATAAACATCCCTGAACTAATTCCTGCCCCACATGCTCCCCAAAAACCACAAGCACCTCCAGGGACGCTACCTCCGCGATTTTTCATTTCTACTAATGCTTTAGTAAGATCAATATTACCACCTGCATTTTTATATGCTGTTAGTAAAGCCGAACCAACCATAATATGATGTTCAGGACCATGCATATGACAAAATGGTAACTGCATCATTTCATTAAGTATCTTTATTGGATTTTTGCTAGAAGAATTAAGACAAACACCAAAAATGCTATCAATGCCTTTTATGTGACAATCATTACATACATAATGGCCGTTGATGCATCTTGTTTTACTTAATTCTTTTTTGTGACAAATAGCACACTCCATTTCAATATCTTCATTTAGATATTCAAGAGGAGATTTGCATATTAAACATTCTTCTTTCATATTTTGCTCCTTTTCTTTCCTATTTTGTTTATTTTTTGTAGACACTCAAAACAGTATGAGCAGTCAATACTACATTACATCTACAATAAACTTTCGTATATCAATCAGAAATTAAAAATTATTTTCACTGACAAAATATCTTTTGTCTTTTATTGTATCAACAGATGATACGATTCCCTCTTCTAGTGTCTAATTTTGGTTGTTTAGTGTCATCCTTCTTAACACTAAAAACAGTAAACGTTGTTCTATCTGATTTAAATGCATCTTGTATAATTGGTTGATTATAACAAAATTCAATATGTATTTAATTATTTCATTAAATCATAATTTATGATCAGACTATGCATCTAATGAATTAATATCTAATAAGAACTGAAAAATATCAATTATTGTAAATCCATTTTCATCTCGTCTTATGTCTAATCCATCCTTAGTGATTATTATTTTTTTAAATGAATCATCTATATAATAAAGGCTTCTTTTTTCTCTTAAAGATGTTTCATTATCTAAGTTTAAGCATGACTGTATGTAATATTTTTGATTGCCCTTAGTTGCAATAAAATCGACCTCTAATGCTTTTTTCTTATATATTTTTTTGCCATTACAATCGATTCTATCTGTCATTTCGTTAATGTCAACCTCACCAACACATACATTATATCCTCGATATCTTAATTCATTGTATATAATATTTTCCATTAAATGGGGTTCTTCTATTTGTCTAAAATCTGTTCTTGCATTTCTTACCCCAATATCTTCAAAATATACTTTATATGGTGAATTGATATACTTTTTACCCTTTATATTGTATTTTAATGCTTTAGATACTACGAATGAATCTTGAAAATGATTTATGTAATTATTAATTGTATCGTCTGTCACAATTACTTTTTTTTCAGATTTAAATGTTTTTTCAAGACTTGATGGACTAACCCCAGTTCCAACACATGATGCTAGTACTCCAAATAGTTCAGATAATGTATCAACATCCTTTACACCTTTTCTACCAATTATATCTTTCAAGTACGTTTCTTCACATAAATTTTTAAGATATTCCATTCTTTCATCTTCGGCTTGTTTATATACAATTGGAATACCCCCTGTAACAATATATTTATTCCATGCTTCATTTGTTGTCATAGAAAAGCCAGTCATCAATTCCGAAAATGATAACGGTAGTACGTGTATTGACGATTTTCTTCCTCTAAATTTTGTTTCTATTTCGCTAGATAGCAATTGAGAATTACTACCTGTAACATATATATCAAAATTTTCGTGGTTCATTAATCCATTTAAAGTACCTACAAAAGAATCTAAAATTTGTATTTCATCTAAAAGCAATATAAATTTATCTTTATCATTAGTAACATCCTTTATATATGCTCTAAATTTTTTAGAATTAATAGTATAAATGCCAGCTTTAGCATATATTTTTGTATCTTCATTAGGATAATAATTATCGAGTAAATCAATATGCTCATCATTATCAAAAGCAAATCTTATAATATTATTTTTATTAATTCCTTCTTCTAACAAATATTCATAAAATATAGTATTCATTAAATAAGATTTTCCACTTCTTCTAGCGCCAGTAATTACCTTAATTAAAGAATTATCCCTTTTATTTATTAATCGTTTTAAATATACATTTCGATCAAATCTCATCAATGTCACCTCGATTTTTTTGCAAGTCTTTGAGTTTTATCGACTGTATTATATCACAAAGAATGCCGCCAATCAACACTGCAACCGAAATTTTTACAAGTCTTTGAATTTTATCGAGCTAGTTATCTTGCGATTAATTTCCTAAGCGAAGCTTCTATATCCTCAGAAAACCAACATTTTTAATCGCCATTTTCCTACAAACCTATTCTGCCAAATACATCAAGTTCTGGTAGTTTAATATAATCCTCCTTGTGATTATTATGATACTACTGGTTAATTATTTCCTGACATAGGGAGTGCGGACAAAAAGTTGGACACGCCATCACTTATGTGGTGAAGAATCCAACTTTTATTTTATCGTTTTAGCAATTGCCACCAACTTTTGTTTGATGCTTTTTAAAAATAGCTACCAACTTTCATTTGAGAGAACCGTATTAATACAAAAGACTGCGAAGTTATTGATTCAAATAAGTACTTATTGTAATCATGTCTAGATAAGACATCATCAGGATTTTTTAAAACTAATCCTAATTCAGTCGCAATTGCTATAATTGTTTCCTTTGATTTTTTCTTTTCCTTATCAGTGATGCTTCTAGGCATAGATAAATCTATATCTTCAGAAAACCTATCAATTAAATCGTATGCCTTAGATAGTGATGTTCCACCTTTAAACACAAAAGGTAACTCACTTTTTGATAATTCATATAAAAACATTGATTGTATCTTTTTCAACCATTAAAGGATTACGTTTTAATTCTAATGAAACAGTATCAATTATTTCTTTCCACTCACTCTTATAATTTTTATACTAGCTCATTCATCAGCCCTCCATTATAAATGTTCTTATAGACCTTATCTGGAAATAAAGGTAAATATTCCTTAATTAAATTGAATTTTATTTTTTTCTTCTCGACATATTGTTTAAGTTTGGATTTTAATTCATCTAGGCTTAGTTCACTATACTTATCAATATCAGTCATCATAGTTAAGAATTCAATTTCGTTGATATTTTCTTTTGTTATATTAATTGCAGGTTTATATACAATGATGCCATATCCATCAATTTCAACTTTTCTTTGCTTTGTTGTAGCGGTATTAGTTACTACTTCAATAATTGATGGTATTTGCGTAGTAAAACCATACTTGTTATACATTGATATACCAGATACAAAGCCAATACTTTCATCAGCTTCATACAAGTATCTCTTTTCGATGAACTTGTTAATAGACATCTTGCCATCTGTTCCAAATATAGTCTTATATGGTTTATAATAAACGCCATTATAAAGACGTATAAGCTTACCTTCATCAGTAAGTTTTTTCATTTCTTGCCTTAATGCATCCTGTGATGTACATGGTAGTTCATACATGAATATTGGTTCGGCTTTATCATAATTCTTATTTATGTAATCCATCAACATTCATATCGCCTCACAATCTTGAAATATCTTTTTTCAACTTTATTATATCACTATTATACATTTAAAGCAATTACTGATTTTATTAAGAGCACTATTAATTAAGATAGTACTCAATGTATATGAAACAATTGAAAAATATGTCGATTTCTTTAACAACGAAAGACCTGCTTATTCCTTGAATTACCTGACTCCAAACGAATATAAATTAAAATTTTCAAAATAATGTCTTCTTTTTATTGACTAGTGCACTTTCTATCTAGATTTGCTAATTAAAAATTTTCTATTGTTTTTAGCGATAGCAACACAACAGTCTCTACATGAATTGTATCTTCTCTACAAACATATAAAACTATGGTTGTATTTAAGAAACGACCATATCATCAAACTATCCTTCCATCTAGTTCCTCATACTTATGGGTATGTATCTAGAAAAAAACAACTGGAATATTTAATCCAATAGTTCTTGTTCTAACTTAACATCATTTTCAAGCATATAAGAAATAACTTCATGGAATATATTAAACCTAGCATCACTCATCATTTTATTAAGCCTTTTAACATCGTTGTCAGTTAGATGCTTTAAGTTGCTTAAGTTAGATTTCAATTCTTCAACATTCATTCTAAACGGTTTGAATGGGATGCCTGTTTTCTCTATTAAATTATTAAAAATCAAGAATCCTCCAGCATCAATATCGCTGAAATGTAAATATTCTGCATTAGGATATTTTTCATATATCTTTAATAATAAACTTTGCTTTGTGTGATTATGAAATCCGGCAAGATAAATAATAACCGTATCACTATCATTTAATGAATAAAAAGTTGTCAAGTTCTCTACAGTGATTACTTTTGAAACTTGTGAATCTAATAAGATTACATTCTTAATCATTTCATCTGAAAGAGATAATTCATATCCTAAATCATTTAAATCAATAATCGAATTATTGATCTTCAAAACCAGATTATTCTTAACCATAGCATATGACGAGTTTTTGACAATATTATATGAAGCTAAAACATCCTCATCAGAATCATAATCGTTACCATCAAAATCTTTTAAAATCTTAACTACTTTTCCCTGTACTGATTCAAATATTTTAGAATCACCTAAATACCTAACAGAAAAATCTCTTTTCTTAATTTCTTCAGTTAATCCTAATAATTTATCAAATATATTTAATAATAAATCAAGTTGATCTGCATTATTAAAATAAATCTTAGGATAGTCATATTTTTCGTTCAAATAAGTCTCAACATAGTCTAAGAATAATCCCATAAAATTATCAAAATAGTATTTAGATAATACCATTCTAATCTTAGCAAGTTCATCTAAAGGTTTGCTTCTGTTTAAATAATCATAAACATCATCAACGTTATCCAAATTCAATGTGAGCGATTTAAATGTGTCGTTATTAAATTCAGCTTTAATAAAACCTTGAGATTCCAGTTTCTTTATTACAGCATCATTGTCATCAGAATATTTATAAGAATCAAAACTTGTATAAGAGCTTAATACATCATCCTTTGTAGTAAGTTTTATACTTCTATTAATTGCTGTTCCACCTTTAGATAGCTTTGATTTTTCATATTTATCTAATAATTTATTTAAAATATTTTTTTCAAAATTCTTTGTCATTGCTTACTCACCACGTTTAAATAAGGATGATTATTTACTTTTGTTATACCAACTAATGTATCCATATATGGCGAAATAGCACTTATTCTATTTGAAGGAACAATAATGACAATTTGAATATTCAATTTCTTATAGAATTCCATTAATGATTTGATTCTGCTTTCGTCCATGTTATTGAAAGCTTCATCAAAGACTACTTGGCAAGTACTTTCAACTTTATTAGAATCTTTATTCATCAATTCATCGAAACAAGAAGCCATAACAATATAGAATGGAGTTTGTGTTTCTCCACCACTCTTTTCTCTATTGATCTTAGAGAAATATGATTCATCACCATACTTATTAGTAATCTTAATATCATAATTCATATAATTACGATAATCTAAATATCTTTCAACTTCTGCTGCAGCTTGCGCCGAATCAGTTTCCATAGAAATTTTCCCAAATAGATCCTTCATAAAAGAATAATCTTTTTCATCAAGAATCTCTGTAAATAAATTTTTTGATCCCATTAATTTACCGGACATAATAATTCTATAGTAATTGTAGAATTCACTATCTTTGGTTGGCTCATAATAGAACTTATATTTTTCTTCATCGTTACCAAAAGGATGTAGTGCTAGATTCTTATTAATTTTATCCAACATTCTTTGTGATTTTTCGATTTTTTCCTTTAATTTAGCAATAAAGTCTTCTCTAAATGAAATTTCTGCTCTTTCATAAGCTTCCTTTGCTTCCATTTCATATTGAACAACTCCACGATTAATTAAGTCGTAATATTCGTTAACATAGTCACAGATATTTTCAATAATTGGTGTTAATGAAGCTTTATAAGTAGTTGAATACTTTTGCATTGCAGAAATAAGTGATGAATTAACTGCATTGTTATATTGTCTAACACTTTCATAATCTTTGTTTATTTGTTCATCATTTAACCAACCATTTGAAGTATATTTTTCTTTACGTGCTTCATATACTTCATCAACTAAGCATTTGCGCATCTCATTATAATTATCTTGCTCGTTTTGTAATTGCTCTTTATTGTCCAATAATTTTTGATTTAATTGTCCTTGGCTTGTACTATTTTCCTTTTGCTTTGAACCATTTCTCATAATATCAGATTCAATAATTTTTAAATTCTTTTTAGCATCATCAATTCTACCTGTTATTTTTAGAAGTCCATTATTCTTTTCATCAGATTTAATTTCTGTTTCTAATCTTTCTATAGAATTTTCTTTGTTTGATATTTGAATCCAATAGTTTTCAGATTTCATTAAGTCATCAATAGAACTATTTTTCATAGTTAAAAGAATTCTATCATAATCAGATAATTTCTTGTTGTATTCTAAATTACTATTATCTAATTGTTTAATTTCGTTATTTAAAATTTCAATTCGTTTTTTCCTAGAATCACGGCCTATGAATGGAACTTTATAAATTTTTGGGTCTGTAGCCTTTTGAACATAGTTTTTATAAACCATTACTCCAGGAGTTATTGATGATTCAAACTGTTTTAAATCCTTAACATCATCCACGCAAATCAAATCACCTAAAAGATAATTTGCATATTTCTTAGCAAATCTATTTTTTACATCTATTTTAGTCATCAAAGAGTTTTTCAATGTTTTATTATTCGGAATATTTGCAACATTAACAATACCCGCAACATATACGCTACGTTCTTTTTTATATTTATCATATGCTTCACTTACAACATCATAGTACTTTGGATCAAAAATTAAGTTAAATCTTCTAGTGTTCAAATAACCTTCCAATGCATTTGACCACTTTTCATCATTGATTTCAATATATTCACATAATGGTCTTACTTCTGGATTTTTATCTTTTGGATTATGCTCCATTATCGCTGTTTTTGCTATTTCGATTAAGTTATATACATCATTAGGATAATTGTTAATACCTTTATTTAAATTGTCTAATTCTTTTCCCTTTTTATTCTTTGATTTATTATTTTGCTCAACCAAATATTTTGTCTCAGCTATCAGGCCTCGTGTCTTATCATCTAATTCTTTTAATTGTGCATTATAATTTTCAAAATGTGCCTTTAATAAGCCAAAATCTTTTTGTTTATAATCTTCATCGAATCTAAAGTTTAATCCTAATGCTCTAACTATTTTTTGCTCTGAAGCTAAAGTCCCAGAAAATTCATTTAATTTTTGATTTAATATACCTAATTCGTTCTTTAATTGTTCTAGGTTTTGTTTTTTATTCAACAAAGCTTTATAAGCTTCATTATTTTCAAGTTGGTGAATCTCTATTCTTAATCTATCACGATTTTTATTTAGAGATTCCTCTTCAAGTTTTAAGCCATTATATTCATCTTCTAAACGTTTTAATTCTATATTGGCACGATTAATAAGGTTATTTAGTTTTTCAATTTTTGAATCTATTCTTAGTGCATTAAAATATTTAAGTTCATCCAAATTTGAAATATATTTTTCTGCTTTAGGTGTAAATTCTTTTAAAGATTCAATTTTTTCTTTTTCCCTAATAACCATCTTATGAATATTTTGATATGATCTAATTTCTTCTCTCAAACTACCCAATTCGATATTATCTTCTTCTAAAAGAAAACCATTAACAAAAGTTGACACTTCACTAATAGGTTTAAAACATATTGCATTTTGAAGTAAATCATAATATCTCTTGTGGTCATCTAATTTAAAGATATCCTTAGCAAGTCTTCTGCGTCTATCTTTCTTTGAATCTGGGAGTTCATCAAAATCATATTTCATAGCTTTTGCATTAGATTTAAATGACTTGTATTCAACTATTTGCTTTTCTTTGATAAAATCATCATCTTTAATCTTGTAATTATTAATTACAAAGAAATGATTTTTTGGTTGAGTAGATGCAATAATTTCCATCTCACACCCAAGTACCATGTTATGTCTTCTTTTTTCATCTTCATATTCTAATATAACATAACTCACTACATCAGTTTGTGGTCTTAAATATGGATTCTTCTCAGATCCAAGTTTCCCTCTCATGTATGTTTCAAGATTTCTTTGACCACCTTCATTAGCCGCTTTATTAAAATGGTATTGATCTCCGCCTGAAAGTACATAATAAATAGCATCCATTAATGTTGATTTACCACTTGCATTTTCTCCTGTGATTAAAATATTCCCATCAACTTCAATAGTAGTATTTGTAAAGATGTGCCAGTTAATAAGTTTAATCTTCTTCAACTTCATCTTCATCATCTCCTTTTACTGCAATATAAGTCTTTAACTTATCATTGAGCATATTAATACTATCTACTTTTGCTACATATAAAATAGTAGGATAAATCACAATAACATTATCTTCTTTAAAATCTTTGAAGTTATAATCAATTAATTTATATCGCTTCAATAGTCTTAATGATTCCATGTAATCTGTCATAGATGGTTGTGATTTAAATATACCTGTTTGATTTATTTCGGTAATCATCTTACCAAGAGTTGTTGAAATATCAGAACTCGAATTAATATCTAAACTTCCTTTGTGATATAAAAGTCTAAATACTAACACAATGACTGTATCTAATTTCTTTAATCTAATTCTATTTCTATCAGCATTAGTTTGAATATAAAACAACTTATATGAATCTACATGAACTAAATCGAAATCCATCATAGAAAAATAATTTTCAATAAGTTTCTTCATACTTAAGATTTCATAGTAATCATTTCTATCTTCTTGTCTATATGCATAAATAAAATTATCGTTTAAAAGTTTATTACACAATCTTGAGAAGGTGTTCTTTCTTGTATCAGTTAATTCAATATAACCCTTAGCATATTCTTCACACGCTAAATTTCTTTGTATAGTTGCCATATGTTACACCTTCCTTTCTATAATAAAATCTTTCATTTTATATCCTAATGTTTTATATACATCATCAAGATATTTTACACTGTACTCAACATTAGCATTTGCAGAATATAATTTAACTAAAAACACTTTTAATAAATCATTAAATTCTTTTAATTTTATATCCTTTGCATGAATTTGATTATTACTTCCCAGTTGAGATAATACAAATTCATTAATCTTATATACAGAAAACTCATTATCTTTAAATAAGTTTTCAGCAAGTCTTTTTATTTCTTCTTGGTCATCTTCAAATTCATCGATAATTGGTTCAGGTTTTACCTTTGTTTTTCTTGAAACGGGTTTATATAAAGAATACTCATCAATATTTGAACCAACATACATATCTAGATAAGACCCTCCAAAAAAATCATCATCAACTTTCCCTATTTCTTTTAAGCAATCAATAATTCTTCCTTCAATATCTGTTTCTTCGTTAAGTAAAAAGTTTAATCTTGATTGAGCAGTTGAAATATATTTAGTATTCTTTCCATCAAGCATACTAATATATTCTTCAATTTCTTCAAACTGTTCGCTGATATAATTTAGTCTTGTAACAAAGAATTCTCTTGCTTCGTCTTCGTTTTCAATTGTTGATGAATTATCATATTTTACCTTTATATAATTACTAATCATCAAGTTTAGCTTTTCTTCAGTTAATAACTCATCTATACGATTCTCTATGTAAAGTTTATATTTTGATGGGTTGTCTTTTTCTCTAAAGTTTTTAAATGCTTTAAGTACAACTTTCTTTTGATAATCAAAGAATATTGTTTGCAAGATTTCTCTAGGCATTGCTTCATTTTCACTAATAAGTTTAGTTAAGAATTTCTTAATGTTAACATTCAAGCCCCTAAGCATTGAATTCAATTCTTTTGAAGCATTATATACTTGTTCAATAATATCAACAGCGTGATCGTAATTATAGTTGTATAGATTGTTGTAGATATTGTAAACATATCCAGAAAACTCCAAAGACTTTGTATCATCTTTAACCGCTTTTTCCATCGCTGATAAAATCTTAATACCATTTTCATCTAATTGATATGTGATTTTAATTCCCTCAAAATCTTCTATTAACCAGCCGCACTTTACAAAATATCTTACTTTGTCGTATGCAAATGACTTAACATCTTTTTCTTCCTCATTTGTATCATCGCTATACATATCAATTGGACAATTATCTACGTAATCGACAATCCAATCAACAATATCTTCTTTAACTACTTGGAGATTATCTAATGACATTTTGCCATTTATTAATTGTAATAAATCGTAATTGTATCTTTTGTTTGACCCAGAAAAAGGATTAAAAAAACCATCTCTGACTAAATCAAAAAAGTTATTTGCCATTAAATTCACCTCCTTAAAACACATGTTATCATGAATAATTATATTTCTTAAATCTCTTTTTTACAGACGCTTTTCCTCCATCAGTAACACTCGCAATTACATCTAGTATAGAATTATCTGAACCCAACTGATCTTCCATTTTGTAGGATTTAATTACAATTCTATCGCCTTCATTACAACAGTAAACTATTGTTTGTGCATCTCCAAGCATAGGAATTGTAGCATTATGTGTCCACCAGTTATTGATGGAGTCATATACCTAAATCATTTTAAAGTGCTTTAATGCTTCTTTTAGCATCTTTTTCTTTTCTTCAGTTAGATTAGGCTTCTTATAATCTTTATTCTTTGTGATGTTATAGTTTCCTCTTTCCTTAACGCCATATAAATTCTTAGCATTAGCTATATCAAGTGATGATACCTTTACACCATACATTTCCATAACATAATCTCTTACATCATCATATGTAGGCTTAGCTTCTGCTTTAGTTATGCTTGGATTATCTACCTTAACCTCTAATTTATCCTTTGTTTCTCGTTGGGACAAAAGACATACTGTCTCTACATGACTGCAGTAAGACCTTCGTCAGACCATACCCTCAAAATGGTATGTGCAGTCAATAACATATCTACAAAACACTTTTATCTATCAATCGTTAATTAAAAATCACTTTTTGCCGATAAAGTATCTTTTGTCTTTTATTGTGCCAGTAGATGATACAATCCCCTCTTCCACTAATTTATATAAGGTGTTCTTTACAGTTGACAAACTTAGACCAACTGAATAAGCAATATCTTTAGCTTTTACTTCATCTACATTAGAAAGATAAGTGATGATCTTATTTTCATTAGCACTATATTTAGTGTCTAATTCTGGCTGTTTAGTGTCATATTTAGTGTCAGCTTTCTTAACACTAAAAACAGTAAGTGTCGTTCTATCTGGTTTAAATGTATCTTGTATAACTGGTTGATTATAGCCAAATTCAATACAAGCCCTCACTATTTGAGGGAATCCACTTCCAGCTCTTTCTCCAATACCAACAACATTAAACATCTTAAGAATCGTTTTGTTTCTAGCATTTGAATCTCCGCCTTTAAACATTTTTTCAACAGACATTCTCAAACATCCTGGATTAATAAATTCCATTTTGTCCTTATACTTATGGACAATTAAACCTTGTGGTTGATAAAAATCAGAGTTAGAAACAGCGTTACACAAAGCCTCTCTCACAGCTTTATGCATCTCAGTTTCATCGATTCTAACATTGTCTTTGATTATGAATGGTGTTTTCAAATCAGATGTTAATTTTTTTGATACCTTGCAGTAAAAATCATATAAGTTACCACTCCAATCTCCGTTATCCGAAGTGATTCGATCTGTCCATCTTTGGTTTATGTCATTTGAATAATGTTCTTGATAGTCAACAAAATATTCTGGAAATTCATATACTATTTTATAAGAATATCCAAACATAAGTAACCCAGCTCTTGTAGGATGATAGTTGCCATCTTTACCCACCCTTATAGCACCTAAATATTCTAAAAAATCTTTCTCATCTCCTTGAGCAAAAACATGTTCTGGTTTTAAGGCTAATAATCTGTTTTTATATGTAGCAATAGTATCTTTAGAAAGGACATCAAGTCCCAATTCTTCTAAGCAGTATAGGTCTTGTGACTTGCTTTCTGCATCACGAAGCATTGCTTTAATTTCGGAAGGCGTGCATCTATAATCCCCTTCGTGATTTCTTCTATATGTCCCTGTTAAGATATTATTATTTATAAATACCGGCTTATACTCCACAGGTGCAGGTTCTAATTTGATTTCCAAAACAGGGTATCCATTAAATTCTTTTACTAAAACATTATTAGTATTTAAAAGATTGGCGCTGACCTTTTGCGGATTATTCAAATTGTTAAATAATTCAATTTTTATCTTGTCTATATCTTCTAGCGCAAGCATAGATGGAACGATAGTTTTATCAGGTAATTCATTTACTCCTATATAAATCGATCCACCTTTAGTGTTTAAAAAACTGCTATAAGTTTCAAAAAATGAGTTAGGAAGACCTCCTTTAGCCCTTTTGAATTCTAATGTTTCACTCTCTTTATCACAAAGATTAAAATGTATTTTTTCCATAAAAGAAAATCTCCTTTTATACTTCTTAATATTATTATATCACTAAATAAGTCATTATTTAAATATTTTACACACTAAATCTTATTAGCTACACATTAAGTCTCTATAATAAACAATAATATATGTTCACCAAAGTTATTAATATTTTTGTCTCAACTATTAAAAAATGCCTAACTTTTTATGGTTCTGTGAAATTAAATGTGTATGGGAAATTAGGTATACACACTTCATTTCACAGTTTTAATGACTTATGAATATGGAATGGCTGCTATAGAAGAATGGGTTGTTAGTTCTAAATAATATGATCTTTTTGTATTAATTA
>JAZRXY010000027.1:0-28395 GCA_045600465.1 Bacilli bacterium | reverse complement strand
AATATTTATTAATGGTTGAATAAAGTTGTTATTAGATGAGCGAAAAGGACAAGAGGGTCTCTTGTCTATAAGCTCTATTTCAATATAAGAAATATTATTAGTGTCACAGGTAATTATGACGTTATCTACATCTTCACTTGGGATAGATAAAAGTGATAAAATTTCATTGGAATCTAACATGATTCTTCCTCCTTATAATTGTCTGATAAATAAATTATAAAGGAGGATTTTTATTTTGAAAGATGTCAAATCGTATGGGGTGCCATTTTTTGATATTTATTCAAAACCCCAGACAATTTGACAGAGCCTAAATTTATTGGTGGTTACGTTTTATTTTATCCAAATTCCTAGTTGTAGTGGGGAAAATACTATCTTGTGTGTATAATGTGCGCATATTATAAATGTAATCGTTGACAAGTGATATCTTTTTAATATATATTTTTTAAAAAGGAAGGTGTGAGAATATGAAAATAAATACCAATATTAGTGTCGATTCAGAATTAAAGAAAAATGCGGTTGTATTATTTAAAGAGTTTGGATTAGATTTATCTACTGCGATTACATTATTTTTATCTCAATCAGTTAGAGAACAAAGAATTCCTTTTGAAATCAAAAAAGAAATACCAAATAAAACCACACTTAATGCATATAAAGAAGTTGAAGATATGGAAAATAATTCAGATAATTGCGCCACATTTAAAAGTGTGGATTCCTTAATGGAGGATCTTTTTAAATGAAATATGGCATTAGAAGGACATCGCAATTTAAAAATGATTTTAAGTTAATGCTCAAAAGAGGTGCGATATCGTAGAATTTAAAAATGTATTAACATTACTTGCAAATGGAGATGTGATTCCAGAAAAGTATAGGGGTCATCCATTGAAAAATTCTAAAAACTTTAAAAATTGTCGAGAACTGCATATAGAACCAGATTGGCTTCTTGTATATAAATACGCTAATGATAGCGTCATATTGTATTTAATTAGAACTGGGACACATTCAGATTTATTTTAATAAACAACGTTTAAAAGCTTATCTACTAGGTATCAAATGATTCCTTGCAAATAAGTTTTTTTGTATAAATATCTAATTTTTGTTTGTCTTTATAAATAATTTTAGTTTAGAGATGTTGCTAGTTATAAAATAAAACCTTGAACAATTAAAAACTCAGCAAGTATGTAAGTAAGCATTACAATAAAGTGGGTTTTTATTTTGCTTTCTTTATTGAATCTAACAAAGAATAATGTACTATCACTTATAAAGAAACATAAAGCGCCGACAGCTACTAATATAGTGATAAAACTAGGGTTAGAAATTGCTCTAAAAATTGCAAAACAATTCATTGCTCCATTGATTAATAAATACCCAAACATTGGATAAAATAAAGGCTTTGGTAGATGTGGTTTTAAATTCTTAAATATGATAGTTACTGCACTAGCATATATGATGCCAAGAATTACAATAATATACCATGGAACCCTAGTAAAATCGGTATATTCTACATAACTTAGTATGAAGAAAATATGGGATACCATGAAAGAAATTCCGCCAGCTGTAAACCACTTAACACCAGGGCCAATAAGTAATAAATCTCCAACCCAACTTGTAAGGATTGCGATTACTACAAGCCATGATGGATTTTGACTATTTAACAAGTACCAAGATAGTAATGAAAATAGGATAAAACCCTTAGTAAGATTTCTTAAAGGTTTATTTTGTTTGAATGATGCAATTAGATGAATTACACTCGAAATAATAAATGTGACTAAAAAAATATATCTCATAATTTGTTACCTCAAGGTAGATTATAACATAAAAAAACCAAAAATAGGCAAAAATATGAAAGCGTTTTCACATTGTTTTACGTAGTAAAAAAGAGGATAATTAAACTACTTATACAAAGGGAGGCGATTTTACTATGGATAAAAAAATGGCATTATACATTTTGAAGAGAATTTTATTAGCTCTTTTGACGCTCTTGATTATTGTTTCATTAACATTCTTTATCATGCACGCTGTCCCTGGAAGTCCATTTGTTAAACCAAAGGCATTGTCTGCATCTACAATTGCAGCATTAAATGCAAAGTACGGATTGGATAAACCTATAATGCAACAATATTTTATTTATTTAGGTAATGTAGTTAAGTTTGACTTCGGTCAGTCTATCTATTATAAGGGTTGGGAAGTTCTAGATCTTTTGATGCAAGGTTTCTCAACATCTGTTTTCCTAGGAGTCTCTGCCGCAATCGTTGCTTTGATTATCGGTTTGATTCTAGGATGTGTGGCCGCTGTTTATAGAGGTAAGTGGCAAGATAAGATCATTCTTATTTTATCAACTGCTTCTGTATCAGTCCCATCATTTGTTATTGGTGTCCTATTACTTTGGACATTAACAGTTTGGCTAAAGATCTTCCCATCAATGGGTGCTTCAATTGGAGACATCTTAATAGGGAAGGCATCATTTAGCACAATGGTTCTACCAATAATAGCTCTTGCCTTATATCCAACAGCATATATTACAAGACTTACTAGATCTGCAATGCTTGATACTTTAGGTCAAGATTACATTAGAACAGCTAATGCTAATGGTGTTTCAAAGGCTAAAGTATTATTCAAACATGCATTAAGAAACTCATTGAGCCCAGTTATTAGTTATGCTGGACCAATGATTGCTGGTATTGTTACAGGTTCTTTCGTTGTTGAAAGTATCTTCTCTGTACCAGGACTAGGTGGATATTTCATTGATTCAATCAAGAATCTAGACTATACGATGATCATGGGGACAACAATCTTACTATCAGTTTTAATGTTGGCTATGAACATTGTAAGTGATATTGCTTACAAGATTATTGACCATCGCATTGATTTCTCATAGGGGGTGTCATCGAATGAAACAAAGTGATTCAAAAATTCGTGTTAACGATGAGATGCCTAAAAAGAAATTCATGTCTATGCAAGTTGATTTAAAGAAATTTGAACTTGCGACAGAAGAAGAAAAGAAACAACAAGACCATATGAGAGAGTCTACTAGCTTCCTAAAAGATAGTATTAAGAAGTTTAAAAAAGACGTTATCTCAACAGTCTGTCTATGTATTGTTCTATTCTTACTATTAGTGGCATTTATCGTTCCACTATTCTATCCTTACGATTACAAGACAACATCATCATCAATTGATAGTGTTGCTGCTCAATATTTAGCACCTTTCGAATATTCAAAGCGTGAACAAATATTAATGAGTGACGATGTAATATTTGCTGGCTGGTCTACAAAAGACTACCGCGATAACGAATATTATGGACTTGCTCCAATTGACTCAGAAGAAGAATTCAACAAAGTAAAGGAATACTTAGTTGATGATTCAGTTGAAGTCAAAGATGGAACTATTACATTATATGCAGTTTGGATTGTTGATAAAGACAAGGATGGAAAACCTGACTTTGGTCAAGATTACTTCAAATACAGTGGAAGTAGCAAGTTAATCCCTCGTTATCAATTAAGTTACAATCTAAATGGTGGAAGTGGAAATGCTCCAAAGGATAATTTCCAATATGTAGCTAATGATACAATCGTCCCAGCAAAACTAGGTGGCGATGTCAAAAATGAAGATTATCAATTCATGGGTTGGTCAAAAGAAGAATTACCAATTCTAACGGCTGACAACTTTGAATTAATTAGTGATAAGATAATCGCTAAAAATCTATCAATTAATGAAGATACAGTCCTATATGCAGCTTGGGGAGAAAAAGATTTGAAACCAGGATATGCATATGGTGGAAAAACAAAAACAGAAAGATATCAACTTTATTACAATGGAAACATGGCTATTGAAGATGTCCCAAAAGATTCAACTAAGTATGCTCCAGGCGATAAGATAGTCCCTAAGTTTGCATCAGTTAAATTAACAAATAAACAAGGTAAAGTGTTCCCACACTTACTTGGAACTGATGAACAAGGTAGAGACTACGCAATCAGAATTATCGTTGGCACTAGAGTCTCATTACTAGTTGGTATCATTGCAGCAGCAGTTGTTGTTGTCATTGGTATCATCTATGGAGCAATCTCAGGATACTTTGGTGGTAAATTAGACTTAGTTATGATGAGAATTGTTGATATTATTTACTCACTACCTGATACGTTGATTATTATTCTATTATCAGTTTCATTAAGAGACGTATTCACTAATGGTGAGGCAGCAAGCGTTGTTGCTAGCATGGGTGGTGCAGGATTAATAAGTATTCTAATTGTTTTTGCAATGCTATATTGGGTTGGTATGGCAAGACTAGTTAGAGGTCAAATTCTTTCATTAAGAGAACAAGAGTTTGTTCTTGCAGCTAAAGCTTCAGGAGCAAAACCTTGGTGGATAATTAGAAAGCACATGATTCCAAACTGTATTTCAGTTATCTTTATCTCAGCAACATTACAAATCCCATCCGCAATCTTCACAGAATCATTCCTATCTTATTTAGGAGTTGGCGTAAGTATTCCTATGCCAAGCTTAGGAAGTCTTGCATCAGACTATCGTGGACAAATGACAATTCCTGGAAGAGAATATCTATTCTTAATTCCAGCATTAGTTATCTTCCTACTGGTCTTATCATTAAACCTTGTTGGTCAAGGCTTACGTGATGCATTTGACCCTAAACTAAAGGAAATAAAGTAGGTGAAAAGTTATGGCACTATTAGAAGTTAAAAATCTTAAAGTATCATTCTTTACACAAAATGGTGAAGTAAAATCAGTCGACGATGTAAGTTTCACTCTTGATAAAGGGGAAGTACTTGGTATCGTTGGTGAATCAGGATCGGGTAAATCAGTCTCTGCATATTCAATTCTTCATATCTTAGCTCATCCAGGTAAGATTATCGGGGGAAGCATTAAGTTAGATGGAGAAGAACTTGTCGGAGCAAGCGAAGAAGTATTACGAAAAGTTAGAGGGGAAAAGATTAGTATTATTTTCCAAGACCCAATGACATCTTTAAACCCACTCTACACAATTGGAAACCAATTAGTTGAAGTTATCAGACTTCACACAAATAGAACAAAAGAAGAAGCAGAAGAAAGAGCACTTGAAATGTTAAAGCTTGTTGGTATCAATGATCCAACAAAACGTATCAAGCAATATCCATACGAACTATCTGGTGGTATGAGACAAAGAGCAATGATTGCAATGGCATTATCTTGTGAACCTTCAATTCTTATCGCAGATGAACCTACAACAGCTCTTGATGTTACAATTCAAGCGCAAATTCTTGAATTGATGCAATCACTTCAAAAGAAGTTAGGCATGGCAATTATTATGATTACTCATGACTTAGGAGTTATCGCTGGTATGTCAGACAAAGTAAATGTCATGTATGCTGGTAAAGTTGTAGAAACAGGTGATGTTAGAGATATATTCTATAATCCAAAGCATGAATATACTAAAGGATTATTATCATCAATCCCTAATATTGCATCTAATAAGAAAGAAAGACTTGTTCCAATTAGTGGAACACCAGTTGACCTATTAAGTATGCCTCAAGGTTGTGCATTTGCACCACGTTGTAAAAAGGCTATGAAGATATGTCTAACTGAAAAACCAGAAATGGAAGACTTTGGTGGAATTCATAAAGCATCATGCTTTGTAAATCTACTTGAAAGAATTAGAAAAGAAAAAGGAATGGGGGGAGCAAAACATGGCAGCAAGTAAAAAACAAACCCCAATTCTAGAAGTAAAGAATTTAAAGAAATACTTCACAATTAACACCGGTTTCTTCTCATCAAAAACATTAAAAGCTGTAGATGATTTATCATTTACAATTAATAAAGGTGAGACACTTGGTTTAGTTGGAGAATCTGGTTGTGGTAAGACAACCGCAGGAAGAACAATTCTTTATCTATATAATCCAACCGCAGGTGAGATTATATTCAAAGGAAAATCTATTAAGACCAAAGAAGATATTCAAGATTATCGAAACCATGTTCAAATGGTTTTCCAAGATCCATATTCTTCTTTAAACCCAAGAATGACTGTAGAAGATATTATTGCAGAACCTCTTGATATTCACCAATTGTATGCAAATAAGGAAGAAAGAGCTAAGAAAGTTCACGAACTTATGCAAGCAGTTGGATTATCAGCAGAACATGCAACAAGATATGTTCACGAATTCTCTGGTGGTCAAAGACAAAGAATCGGTATTGCCAGAGCACTTGCAATGGATCC
Organism: Bacilli bacterium; assembly: GCA_045600465.1. GTDB lineage: Bacteria > Bacillota_I > Bacilli_A > RFN20 > UBA1709 > JAZRXY01. The sequence continues at coordinate 22,194 of JAZRXY010000027.1, read as the reverse complement.
AGAATTAATTGTCTGTGATGAACCTGTTAGTGCACTTGATGTATCAATTCAAGCTCAAATCATCAACATGTTTGAAGATTTGCAAAGAGAAAGAGGAATTACTTACTTATTTATTGCTCATGATTTATCTGTTGTTAAACACATTTCAGATAGAATCGCAGTTATGTATCTAGGTAAGATGGTTGAATTAGCAAGCAGTGAAGAATTAACTGAATCACCAATTCACCCATACACAATTTCGCTTTTATCAGCGGTTCCTATCACTGATCCTGAAAAGGAAAGAAGTAGAAAAAGAATCGTTCTAGAGGGCGATGTTCCAAGCCCAATCGATCTTCCAAGTGGATGTCCATTTAGAACAAGATGTAAGTATGCAAGTGAAAAATGTGCAAAGGAAATGCCTCCATTAAAAGAGCGCACACCAGGGCACTTCATCGCTTGCTGGAACAAGTAAGGTATTAACGCGAAAGCGTAAATATACATAACTAAATTTTAAAGGAGGGAAAAAGTTATGATGAAAAAACTATTATGTGCAGCATTAGGAATTTGCTCTGTTATTTCTCTATGCGCATGTGGTGAAAGCGAAAAAGTTGCTGTTAAAGGCGGAAGCGGCTTTGGAACAGCAGCAGTTTATGGCCCACAACAAAACAAGTCATGGGCAGAATACGATGAATTAATCAGCAAGATTAAAAACGAAGGCGACGTTGCAAAACGTGCTGAATTAATGTATGAAGCAGAAAATTGGATTAAAGACACATATTCAATCGTTCCACTTTATTACTACACAAACCCATATCTAGCAAGTGCAGATCTAGAAGGATATCTATATTCTTCACTAGGTTGGGTTAACTTCCAAAAAGCAACATATGCTCCAGGAAACAACAAAATTACAGTTAACTTTGCATCAGATCCAGAAACTCTAGACCCAGCTCTAAGTTCATCTGTCGATGGTGCAGTTATTAACTACAACTCATTCTCACGTCTATATGGTTGGACAGCAGGACCAGATGGAAAGCCAGTTCTATATGCAGACTGTGCTGAAGAAATTGTAACTCCAGAAGAACAAGCTGATGGAACTTACAAATATGTCCTAACATTAAAAGAAGGACTAAAATGGTCAGATGGTTCAGACCTACTAGCTAGCGAATTCACATACGCATGGCAAAGAGGTGCTTCACCAGAAACAGCAGCAGACTACTGCTACATGTTTGACCAAATCGTTGGCTTCTCATATGATGATGATTGCAATCTAAAAGTTGAAGCTGATGATGAAGCAAGAACAATCACTCTATACACAAATAACTATTGTGCATACTTTGATCAACTATTAGCATTCCAAACATATTCACCTGTTAAGAAATCAATCGTTGAAGCAGATCCAGATTGGGCAACAAAACCAGAGAAATTTATTTCAAATGGACCATTCAAGATGGATTCATGGACAGTTGGTTCTAACATCACATTTGTTAAGAATGAATACTACTGGGATGCAGACAATACATCACTAGAAGAACTAAAGTTCTTCCTAAGCGATGATGACGATGCTATCTTTGCTAACTTCAAGAACGGAACAATTCAATACACAACAACAGTTCCAGTTAGCCAAATTCCAGTTATGAAGAATGACCCATCAGTCTTCAATAAGACATTCTTTATTGGTGACTATGTAGGTACATACTTCCTAGAATTCAATACTGACATTTCATTTGCTCCTAAGGGTGCAAGCGATTGGACAGCAGCTAAGAACGCTGACGTAAGACACGCTCTAGCATTATTAATTGACCGTAACTATATCTGTGATACAGTTACAGGTGCAGGCCAACAACCAGCTTATGGATTCGTTCCAGCAGGCATGGGCGATGGCAATGGAAACATCTTCCGTGATGAAGCACCAGTTTGGTGGAGTGTTGAACCAGCAGACTACAGCAAGAACGTTGCAGAAGCTGTCGAAATTCTAAAGAAATACTATAAATACGAAAACGGTAAGTTCACAAACTTCCCAACATTCGAATACAGTGTTAACCCAACATCAGGTAACGTTGCAATCGCAACAGCTATCCAAGATATGTGGAAAGACTACGGTATTGAATGTACACTTGACCAACGTACTTGGGCAGTTATCCAAACAGCTCTAACTAACGGTGACTTCACAATGTCACGTCTAGGTTGGATTGCTGACTACGATGACCCAGTCAACTTCCTAGAAATCTATCTAAGTGGATCAGGAAACAACCACCCACATCTAGGAAAAGAAATTACAACAGTTAGATAATTAGATTATCATCTAATATCGCATAACAGAGAAAAAAGTCCCCCTCTTGTAGGGGGCACTTTTTTGCCTAAAAATGACATGATATGAATACTTATTCATGAGGGTTTGCATTATTATTATAAAAGTAGTAAAATTTAGGGGTACTCTTAAGAGGTGAAAACTATGAAAAAAAGATTAGGCGATAGAAAAGATGGTACGCTTATTAGAGATATAGATCCAATGCATTTTATTTGTCCGTTACTTTATCCAAATAGATGTGATAATGAGGCATTTTTCTCTGAGTGCATTGACTTAACAAATGTTGCAAAATATTTGGAAAATAAAAACAAAGAAAACAAAGATGGTTATGATTACAATTTGTTCCAAGTGGTGGTTGCCATAGTTTTAAAAACGCTAACACTTAGACCAAAAATGAATAGATTTATTGCTAACAAAAACATGTATATGAGAAATGAAATTTCTGCATCTTTTGTTGTCAAGAAAGAATTTGATGATAATGGAGCAGAGGCATTAGCATTTATTCATTCAAAAGACACATATACTATTGATGATGTTCATAGAGATATTTTAAAACAAGTCAAATCTTATAGGGGTAATGATGAGGAAGTTAAAGATTCATCATCTGATAGCATGGAGATAGTTACAAAACTTCCTAGATTTATTTCTAAAACTTTTGTTAGTATGATGTGTTGGTGTGATAAAAGGGGTCTTGTTCCTCAATCACTTATTGCAACAGATCCATATTATTCAAGTGTTGTTTTATCTAATCTAGGTTCAATTGGTCTTCAAGCAGGATATCACCATTTAACAAACTGGGGGACTAACTCTTTGTTTGTCGCGATTGGTAAACGCAAAGAACGAGCTTTCAAAAATGAAAAAGGTAATACGATTATGAAAGATAGTGTTGATATTGGAATGACACTAGATGAACGTTTAGCGGATGGTTACTACTATTCAAAAACATTAAGATTAATCAAGTATCTATTTGCTCATCCAGAAGAATTAGATGAACCATTTAATAAGAAGGTGGAATTTTAAAAATGAATAAGATGAAGATAACTGCAAAAACCCCATGGAAAGACCATTTAGGTGGGATTCCAATGAGTTTAAATTACTACGAAGGTAGTATGTTTGAAGCAGTCGAGAAAATAGCAAAGCAATATCCAGATAATATTGCATTTACCTTTATGGGCAAATCCGTTAAATATGGCGAAATGATTCGCCAAATTGAAAAATGTGCAAGAGCATTAAAAACAATTGGGGTAAGAGAAGGAGACAAAGTAACAATTGCCATGCCTAACTGTCCTCAAGCAATTTATGTTTTCTATGCTGTTAACCTTGTTGGTGGGATAGCAAATATGATTCATCCTCTTTCTGCAGAGAAAGAAATTGAATTCTATCTAAATGAATCAAATAGTGTTACTGCAATTACACTAGACCAATTCTATGATAAATTCGAAAGAATTAGAGCAAACACAAAGGTTGTCAACATTGTTATAGCTTCAATTAAAGATGCTTTATCAAAACCTATTAAAGCAGGTTATATGTTAACAGAAGGAAGACACATTAAAATACCAAAAGAAGCACCTGTTATTAGATGGGATGATTTCATGATGCTAAGTCATTTCTGCTTCTATAACTACAAGGTTGAAAGAAAATCGAGTGAGCCAGCTGTAATCTTATACAGTGGTGGAACTACCGGAAAGACAAAAGGTATTGTTCTAACCAATGGTAACTTTAATAATTTAGGTCAACAGATTATTGCGACAAATCCTATGTTTAGAGTAGGAGATAGAATGCTTGCAGCAATGCCACTTTTTCATGGCTTTGGGCTAGGTGTATGTATTCACTCAATGCTATCTCAAGGTGGAAGATGTATCCTAATTCCACGTTTTACTCCAGAAAGTTACGCAAAACAAATTGTTAAATATAAATGTAACTTCATCGCTGGAGTTCCTACACTATATGAAGCTTTACTACGTATTCCAAAGATGGATGGTAAAGATTTATCTAGCTTAAAGGGTGTATTTAGTGGTGGAGACTCATTGTCTGTTGAACTTAAAAAGAAATTAGATAAGTTTCTAGCTGATCACAATAGTTCTATTCAAGTTAGAGAAGGATACGGAACAACAGAAACTGTTACAGCATGTTGTTTAACTCCTCCACATATGTTTAAAGAAGGAAGTATTGGACTACCATTCCCAGACACCTATATTAAGATTGTTAAACCAGGAACTGATGAAGAACTTCCTTATGGTGAGGAAGGAGAAATCTTACTTGCAGGTCCTACAACAATGAAAGAATATATGGGACATCCAAAAGAAACCGCTGAAACTTTACGTAAGCATAAAGATGGTTTAACTTGGATTTATACGGGCGATTTAGGAAAGATGGATGATGAAGGCTTTGTCTATTTTAGTGGTAGAGCAAAGAGAATGATTGTCACATCTGGTTATAATGTCTATCCTGCCCAATTAGAAAATATTCTTGATGGGATGGATGAAATTCAAATGAGCTGTGTTATTGGTATTCCTGACCCAATTAAGATTCAAAAGGTAAAAGCTTTTGTTGTCTTAAAACCAGGTGTAGCAGCTAATGAAGAAATAAAGAAAAAGATTCTTGATTACTGCAAAAAGCATGTTGCAAAATATGCTATGCCTTGCGATGTAGAATTTAAGGAAGAAATGCCAAAGACTCTTGTTGGGAAAGTTGCATATAGAAAACTTGAAGAAGAGGAATTAGCAAAGCTAAAAAAATAGAAAAATAAGGATGGTAAATTGCCATCCTTAACTATTAAGAAGAGATATTATGTTTGGAATTGAATTTGATGTATCACTATTAACACCTCAATATATTGCATCGCAAGTATGCGTAATATTCGCTGTTGCGCTTTTAGGGGCCACTTATTTAGTTAAAGATAAAAAGGTTATTCTTTATCTATGTATTAGTAACGCTATATTTTATTCTATTCAATATATTCTTTTAGGTAATTTTGCAGGAGTAGCTGTTAATATCATCGGAATTGTTAGAGCAATATGGTTATTTTTAGAAGAAAAGAAAAACATTCATCAAAGATTATCAACTCTAATAATCATAGAGATTTTATTTATAATAAGCACTATTGTAACGTTCTCTTCTTGGCAAGATTTATTAGCTCTTGCCCCTTGTTTGATATTTACTTATACAGTTTGGCAAGATGATATTAAAGTTTATAGATTACTCGGTCCTCTTCAAAGCGTTTTCTGGCTAGGGTTTAACATTTATTGTAAATCAATTTTAGCAATAATGTTTGAAATAGTATTATTCAGTTTTGAAATAATTGGTATTATCAAATTTTACAAAGATGCTAACAAAGATAAAAATAGTAAGATTTAAAAATCTTGCTTTTTTATAAATATGGTAGTAAGATACCATACAAATAAATATTTTAAGGAGATGAATTAATTATGGCTACTTATTTTAAGGATACTTCACATACATTTAGTGAGTATTTATTAATCCCAAATTACACTGATAAGAAGTGTATTGTTGAAAATGTTGATGTTTCAGCACCACTAGTAAAGTTTAAAAAAAGATCAAAATCAAGTATTAACATTAACATTCCTCTAGTGTCTGCTATTATGCAATCTGTTTCTAATGATAAACTTGCAATTGCCTTAGCTAAAGAGGGTGGACTTTCATTTATCTATGGGTCTCAATCTATTGAAACTCAAGTGGAAATGGTTAGAAAAGTTAAGGCATATAAAGCTGGCTTTGTACCTTCAGATTCAAGTATTAAACCAACTGCAACTTTTGATGAAGTTTTAGCACTTCTAAAGAAAACAGGTCACTCAACAATGGCTGTAACTGAAGATGGAACAGGATTTGGTAAACTTGTCGGCATTTTAACAAGTAGAGATTATCGTATTGGACATATCCCAGCAAATGCTCAAGTTAAAGATTATATGACACCATTCTCAAAACTTGTTGTGGCTAAAGAAGGAGTAACTCTTTCTGAAGCAAATGATATTATTTGGGAAAACAAAATTAATTCATTACCTATAATTGATAAAAATAAAAAATTAGTAGCATTAGTTTTTAGAAAAGACTATGAATCTCATAAAGCTAATCCAAACGAAGTTCTTGATGAACATAAGCGTTATTTAGTTGGCGCTGGTATCAATACTAGAGACTATAAAGAAAGAGTCCCAGCATTAGTAGAAGCTGGAGCAGACATTTTGTGTCTAGATTCAAGTGATGGATATAGCGTTTGGCAAAAAGAAGCAATCGAATGGATCAAAAAAACTTATAAAGATAAAGTAAAGGTCGGGGCTGGAAACGTTGTTGATGGGGAAGGCTTTAGATTTTTAGTTAATTGCGGTGCTGACTTTATTAAAGTCGGTATTGGCGGGGGAAGTATTTGTATCACTAGAGAAACTAAAGGTATCGGTAGAGGACAAGCTAGTGCTCTAATCGATGTTGTTAGTGAAAGAGATAAATATTTCAAAGAAACAGGAATTTATATCCCGGTATGTAGTGATGGCGGTATTGTTTATGACTATCATATGGTACTAGCTCTAGCTATGGGTGCAGACTTTATTATGCTAGGAAGATATTTTGCTAGATTTGATGAATCTCCAACAAATAGATTAATCGTTAACGGTCACTATGTTAAAGAATATTGGGGAGAAGGAAGCAATCGTGCTAGAAACTGGCAAAGATACGATATGGGAGGCAAAGAAGGATTAAGTTTTGAAGAAGGTGTTGATTCTTATGTACCTTATGCAGGACCATTAAGTGAAAACGTTCAAATGACAGTCTATAAGATTAAATCTACAATGTGTAACTGTGGTTCAACTAGTATTAAAGAGTTACAAAAGAAAGCTAAATTAACACTAGTTAGCGCCACTTCAATTGTTGAAGGTGGAGCTCATGACGTTATTGTTAAAAATAAGGATACTTATAAATAGGTGAGCAATATGGATAGTGATATTAGAATAGAAAGCATGGAAAGAATTAGCAATGAAAAACTTGCTAATGTCTTCATTGAAGAACAAGTTAAATTAATTAGAGATACTGTTAAAGATGATAAAGTTTTACTAGCTTTAAGTGGGGGCGTTGATTCAAGCGTTGTCGCTGCTTTACTAATCAAAGCTATTGGAAAACAACTAACATGTGTCCATGTTAACCATGGATTATTAAGAAAAGGTGAACCAGAACAAGTAATAGAAGTATTTAAGAATCAAATGTCAGCAAATCTAATTTATATTGACGCAAGTGATAGATTCTTAGATAAACTAAAAGACGTTTGTGATCCTGAGACAAAAAGAAAGATTATTGGCAAGGAATTTATCGATGTTTTTGCGGAAGAAGCTAAAAAGTTAAGCGGAGTTAAATTCTTAGCACAAGGTACTATTTATCCTGATATTCTTGAATCAAAAGGTATTAAGGCTCACCACAATGTTGGAGGATTACCAAGTGATCTTAACTTTGAATTAATTGAACCTTTAAAACTACTATTTAAGGATGAAGTTAGAGTAGTTGGGAAAGCATTAGGATTACCTGATAACATGGTCTTTAGACAACCTTTCCCAGGACCTGGACTTGGAGTAAGATGTGTTGGAGCAATAACTAAAGATAGATTAGAAGCAGTAAGAGAATCTGATGCTATTTTAAGGGAAGAATTTGCTAAAGAAGGACTAGCTAGTAAGGTATGGCAATACTTTACAATTGTTCCTGATTTCAAAACAGTTGGAATTAAAGATGGCAAAAGAGTAGACGAATGGCCAGTAGTTATTAGAGCAGTCAATACTATTGATGCAATGAGTGCTACAATTGAAGAAATTCCATACAAACTATTAAATAAAATTACTGAAAGAATCACTCATGAAGTTAAAGGTGTTAATAGAGTTTTATATGATATTACACCAAAGCCTACAGGCACAATTGAGTGGGAATAATAAATATAAGGCAGCAAAGAAAATCTCTGCTGCCTTTTTATTTTAAAAAATTTTTATTAAAAAGCTATTGACAAATCATATACCTCGTATTACGATGTATTATGTGAAAGGAAGTATAGCATGGATATTCAATTAAAAAGAGGACTTTTAGACGTATGCGTATTAGCAGCTATTAGAAGCGAAGATTCATATGGTTATAAGATCATTAAAGATATGAAACCATTTATTGAACTTTCGGAATCTACACTATACACAATTCTAAAACGATTGGAAACATCAAATATGTTAACTGTTAACACGGTGGAGCATGAGGGTAGATTACGTAAGTACTACCACATCACTGATGAAGGGTTAAAACGTATTGATGAGTTCAAGAGTGACTGGGAGGAGATTATGTCTATATATAAATTTGTAATCAAGGAGGATGATGGCAATGAATAAGTTAGAGTTCCTTGAACAGTTGCGCAAAGCCTTATCAGGACTACCAGAAGATGATATTGATGAGCGTTTAACATTTTATAGTGAAATGATAGATGACAAAATTGAGGATGGAATTTCAGAAGAAACAGCAGTTAATGAAATAGGCAGTATTGATGAAATAGTAGATCAAACTATCGAAGATATTCCATTAAGTAAACTTGTAAAAGAAAAGATAACCCTAAAGAAAAGACTTAAAGTATGGGAGATTGTGCTTTTAGCACTAGGATCTCCAATATGGTTATCACTTATTATTGCAATTATTGCTATTGTTATTTCTATCTATGTGGCATTATGGTCTGTTATTGTTGCATTATGGGCTGTATTTGCTTCATTAGCAGCATGTGGATTAATAGGTATAATAGGTGGAATATATTTTGCTATTAGTAGTAATGGCTTTACAGGCCTAGCAATTGTCGCAGCAGGATTTACTTGCGCAGGGCTTTCTATCTTTATGTTCTTTGGTTGTAAAGAGGTAACAAAAGTTATTTTAAAACTTACCAAGAAACTAGCAATACATATTAAAAATTACTTTATTAAAAGGGAGGGAGACTAATGAGTAAAAAGCTAAAAAAATGGTTTATTGCCGCTGCTTCCCTTGCTGTAATTGGAGTTATTATGTTTGCAGTAGTAATGGCCTCACATCGTTTTAATTTTTCTGATTTAAATACAAATAAATTAGAAACAAATACTTATGAGATTAATGAAGAATTTAATGGCATAAAAATCAATACAGAAACTGCTGATATTATCTTTGTTACTTCTAGTGATAGTAAAAGTAAAGTTATTTGCTATGAAGAAGAAAATTTTAAACATTCTACAAGTGTTGAAGATGGCACATTAATTATAAGTGCTAGTGATACTAGAAATTGGATTGACCATATCGGGTTTAATTTAGAATCCCCTAAAGTAACGCTTTATCTACCAAAGCTAGAATATGATTCACTAATTATTAATGAATCTACAGGAGATATTACACTTCCAAAAGATTTTATCTTTAATAGCATTGATTTAAATCTTAGTACAAGTGATGTTGACTGCAGTTCATCTGCAAAAGACATCAGCGTTGAAGCAAGCACTAGCAATGTAAACTTACATAATTTAGAAGCAGAAAACATTGATGTAGCTGTTTCAACTGGGCAAGTAGATGTACAATCACTTTCTTGCGATAGCATTATAGTTAAGGTAACTACAGGAGAGACTAAACTAAAAGATGTTTCTTGTAATAACATAAAATCTACAGGATCAACAGGAGATATTAGTTTAAAAAATGTTGTCGCAAAAGAAAAGGCCTATATTGAGCGTAGTACAGGGGATGTTAGACTTGAAGGCAGTGATGCTGGTGAGTTTGAAATTACTACTGAAACAGGCCAAATAACAGGCTCTATCTTATCCGCAAAAGTTTTTATCGCCCATAGTGATACTGGTAGCGTTAGCGTTCCAGAAACAATAACTGGCGGTAAGTGTAAAATTACCACCGATACTGGTAATATTAAAATTACGATAAAATAACTAAAATAAAATCTTATAGTTTAGAAAAACTCTAAATTATGAGGTTTTTTATTTAAAAGTAGAGAATAAAGACATTTTTTTGACATAAAAATTGGAAATTAAGTCCATAAACTAAGTAAAAACTCAAAAATACTGTCTTGAAATATTTTATATATATATATATAATTAATTTATTATGTACGTCACTTTTTGTGACGAATAAAAAAGTTTTTAACAGGAGGAACAAATATGAAACTTAGCAAAATTGTTAAAACTATTGTTGGTCTTTCTTTAATTACTTCTGTAGTGGCTTGTGGAGAACAAAACCAACCTGGGCCAGATAATCCAGGAACAAATCCAGAAAACCCACCAGTAGTAGAAGATAAGACTCCTTTAGTCGTTGGTTATTCACCTTTCTCAAATAAGTTCTCACCATTCTTCAGTGAAACAGCTTATGACCAAGATGCATATGCAATGACACAAGTATCATTACTTGAATCAGATCGTACAGGTGCAATTATCTATAAAGGCATCGAAGGCGAAACAATCTCTTATAACGGAAGCGACTATACTTATAAGGGAATCGCAGACTTAACAGTCACAGAAAACACAGATGGAACAGTCTATTATGATTTCAAGATTCGTGATGATGTTAAATTCTCAGATGGTCATACACTAGACATTGATGACGTTATCTTCTCAATGTATGTCTTATCAGACCCAACATATGATGGAGCATCATCATTCTTCGCACTACCAGTTCAAGGTATGAGCGAATACCGTCAAGGAATGGCAATTCTATACAATATGTTAATTGAAGCAGGCGAAGATAATACTGATTTCACATATTGGACAGAAGCAGAACAAAACGAATTCTGGACAGTAGCAATTCCAGAAGCTGGTGCAGCATTTGCACAATCAATCGTTGATTACGTCTTAGCAAACTATGTTAATGACTATTACTCAATGGTTGGCGCAGCTTCACCTGATGAAGTCTTAGCAGATACAACTCTACAAGTTAAACTTGGAGAAATGCTATGGGGATTCTCAGGCGAAGGAGAAACAGCAGCAGATTACTGGGCAGAAATCTATGAAGCATATGGCGGAGATATCGTTACAGCATCAGCAACAGAAGCAGCTTCATCAGAAATCTATTCATACATCGATGGCAAGTGGGCTAAAGGTGTTAAGACAGGCGAATCAGCAGCTAACATCTCAGGTATCCAAAGAAAATCATCAACAGAATTAAGGGTTATCTTAACAGAAGTTGATGCAACAGCTATTTATAACTTAGGCGTAGCAGTAGCACCATTACATTACTATGGTGAAGAATCACTATACGACTATGCTAACAACAAGTTTGGTTTTGTAAAAGGTGATCTATCACACGTTAAATCAGTTACAACAAAACCTATGGGAGCTGGACCATACAAATTCATCAAATTTGAAAATGGTGTTATCTCATATGAAGCTAACCCATATTACTTCAAAGGAGCACCAGCAACAAAATATCTAAACTTCCTAGAATGTATAGCAGATACTGATAAGGTTAATGGTGTTACAACAGGAACAGTTGATATTACAGATCCATCACTATCAGCAACAACAATCGGTGCTATCGAAAGTGCTAATAGTAACAAGCAACTAACAGGTGACAAAGTTGTCACATCATTAGTTGATAACCTAGGTTACGGTTACATTGGTATCAACGCAGAAAACGTTAAAGTTGGCGATGACCAAGGTTCAGAAGCATCAAAGAGCTTACGTAAAGCTTTAGCTACAGTTCTAGCAGTTTATAGAGATGTCGCAATCGACTCATACTATGGCGATAGAGCAGCAGTTATTAACTATCCTATTTCAAATACATCATGGGCAGCACCACAACCTACAGATGAAGGTTATGAAATTGCTTTCTCAAAAGATGCAAGTGGAAAATCAATCTTCACAGCTTCAATGACAGCTGATGAAAAATATGCAGCAGCACTACAAGCATCGTTATCATTCTTTAAAGCAGCTGGCTACACAGTCAAAGATGGCAAAGTCATCGATGATGGTGGAACAGGTGCAGGAATGGAATGGGAAATCTGGATTCCAGCAGATGGAACAGGTGACCACCCAGCATTTATGATTTTAACAGAAGCTCAAAAAGCATTTGAATCAATTGGAATTAATTTCAAGATTAAAGACCTAGCTAACTCAGCAGACCTATGGGAGGCTCTAGATGCACAACAACTAGACATGTGGGCAGCAGCATGGGGAGCAACAGTCGACCCAGATATGTATCAAATCTACTACTCAGGTTCACAACCAGAAAACCCAACAGCTGGTGGATCTAACTATCAATATGCAATCCATAGTGAAGAACTAGATAAGTTAATCCTAGCAGGTAGAAAATCAACAGACCAAAACTACAGAAAAGCTATCTATAAAGAAGCTCTATCTCTAGTAGTTGACTACGCAGTTGAAATTCCTACATATCAACGTAAAAACTGTATCATCTTCTCTAACGAAAGAGTTAACATGAATACAGTTACACCAGACATCACAACATTCTATGGATGGATGGGCGAAATTGAAAAGACAAAATTAGCTAAATAGTTAGTTAATTATTTCGATTAAATTTCAAATAGTATTAAAGTTAAGCCTTAGGCAGTAATGCCTAGGGCTTGCTTAATATAGTTGTAAAATGAACATTAATTGTTAGTGTTTATTTTAGAACTAAAAATAACACAAAGAAAGGCGGTAAGTAATGTGAGAAACTATATAATTAAAAGACTATTATTATCGATTGTTATTTTGTTCTTTGTTGCATTAATTATCTATACAGTTTTAAGATGTTTACCTACATCTTATGTAGAAACTATTGCAAGAGCAAAATCAATGCAACCTAACTCAAAACCTTATGAGGAATGGTTAGCTCAACTTTCGGCATCATATGGTCTAGATAAAGGAATCATTCCTGGCTTCTTTAGTTGGTTGGGTCAAGCGTTAAGCGGTAATTTCGGAGATTCATGGAACTGGACAGTTCCTGTAACTGAAAAGTTTAGAGAAACAGTTTGGCTATCATTTGGGATGGGTGCAATTTCATTTGTATTAGAATTATTAATCGCAGTACCTTTAGGTATTGTTGCAGCGACAAAACAATATTCGGCAGCAGACTATACAATTTCGATTATTGCATTCGCAGGTATCTCACTACCTACATTCTTTTTTGCATCACTTTTAAAACTAGTATTCTCGGTCAAACTAGGATGGTTTGATTTATTTGGTTTAGTTGGGCGAAACTTTGACCAATTAAATGCTTGGGGTCAATTCTGGGATAAGGCTTATCACTTAGTCTTACCAATTGTAACTTTAACTGTTCTATCAATTGGTTCAACATTAAGATTTGTTAGAACTAATATGCTTGAAGTATTATCTTCAGATTATATTAGAACAGCACGTGCAAAAGGTGTTCCAGAACACAAAGTTGTTTATCACCATGCATTTAGAAATACGTTGATTCCACTAGTTACAATTATTGGTGGATCACTACCTGGTTTATTCTCAGGTGCACTAATTACTGAAACACTATACTCAATCCCAGGCATTGGATATGCTTCATATTATTCAATGGTAGGTGGAGATATTCCATTCTCAATGTTCTATATGTGTTTCTTAGCTATTTTAACTTTATTAGGTAACTTAATATCCGATATCTTGTATGCGGTTGTTGACCCTAGAGTTAGAATTTCTTAGGAGGTGGAAACTATGTTAGAAAACAAGAAAAAACTTCCTGAAGTTAAAGAAGAAAATAATGAACAATTATCATTAAACGATGATAGACGTGTCAAAGTCCTTTCCCCTGGAAGAATGGTCGCAAAACGTTTCTTTAGAAATAGAGTAGCAGTCGTTGGTTTGTCTATCTTAATCTTTATGTTTGTATTCTCATTTTTAGGAGGACTTATTACTCCTTATGAAGAATCACAACTGTTCTATAAAGAACAAGTATTTAGAAAAGAAGTAGCAGGCGCTAAGTTAAATACTGATTATCGTTATTTAACAGCAGATAGTAAAGAATTCACAGCAATGGTTCAAGCCAATGCTATCTTAAGCGTTTCTAAAAATAATGAATCATTCAATTATGGTGGCAAAGATTACAAGGTAACTAAAGAAGGTAATGACTTCTATTCAGTTAGTTATCAGGATAATCCTATCGGAGCAATATATAAGGATATTTTGTGGTTAGATGATGGTTCAACTGCTGCTTTTGATATTTATTTCAATACTTTAAAAATCTTTACAAATGATGATAGTATAGGAAGTTATGAACTAAATGGTAAAACTTACAATATTAATGAAGATAACACATTATTTGAAGATGGAAAATCAATAGGTTATGTTTCTCGTTATATTGTCCAACCTATTGCTGCAGATGTTGTTTATACTAGAGAATTCAAAGAAGAAATCTTAAACTTCTTAGAAGATAATGACTCTAAGTTTAAAAAAGATGGAGACTTTGAAGAGATAACATTAACAAAAAACGAAGGAGAAGAGACTGAAACAGTTTATACTTTTTCTTACAATGCAGGAGATAAACGTTGGTCAATTAGAGAAAATACTTATACAACTGTTTATGATTTATATGCCGCACCATCTAAAGACCACTGGTTAGGAACAGATGGTAATGGAATGGATATGCTAACTAGACTAATGTATGGTGGTAGAGTTTCACTTATCATTGGTTTCATTGTTGTTATTATTGAAACATTTATTGGTGTAATTCTTGGTGGAATTTCAGGTTACTTTGGTAAGTGGGTAGATATGCTTATCATGAGAATTGTTGATATCTTGTATTGTATCCCATCAACACCTTTATTGATTATTATTGGTGCTGCAATGGATGCAATGGGAGTAGATCCAACACTTAGAATGTTATATTTAATGTTGATTTTAGGATTCTTAGGTTGGCCTAGTGTTGCAAGAATGGTTAGAGGTCAAATTCTTTCATTAAGAGAACAGGAATTCATGACAGCAACAGAAGCAACAGGATTAAGTGTATATCGTAAGATTTCTCGCCACTTAATTCCAAACGTTATCCCACAACTTATTGTTACTTCAACAATGGGTATTGGTGGAACAATTTTAACTGAAGCTACACTATCATTCTTAGGACTTGGTGTTAGATTCCCATTTGCTTCATGGGGAAACATCATTAATGATGTATCTTCAACTTATGTTTTGACAACATATCTATGGGTATGGATCCCAGCAGGTTGTTGTATTCTATTAACAGTATTAGCATTTAATCTTGTCGGTGATGGCTTACGTGATGCCTTCGACCCTAAGATGAAGAGATAAGAGGTGAGTGTAATGGCAAAAAAAGTAGAAGGATATTTATCCGCTAAAGATTCACATCGCATTTCTCGTGAAAATAGAAAAATTACAAATGCATTTGAAAAGAAATATAAACGTAAGAATGTTCCAGAAGAAGAATATTTAACAAGAATGCATGATCCTAGTAACACATTAGAGATTGATAATTTACATACTTATTTCTTTACTGATATTGGAGTAAGTAAAGCTGTTGATGGTGTTAGTTTTAACGTCCCAATAGGTAAGACAATTGGTGTTGTTGGGGAATCAGGCTGTGGGAAGTCAGTTACCTCACTTTCTGTTATGCAATTATTGCAACGCCCTCAAGGACAAATTGTTGAAGGAGAAATAAGATTAAACTTAGGTAATAAAGCTTATGATTTAACTAAAGCTCCTATTGGAGTAATGCAACAAATTAGAGGTGACAAAATCTCTATGATCTTCCAAGAACCTATGACTTCATTGAACCCAGTTTTCACAATTGGATATCAAGTTGAAGAGGTCTTAAGATTAAAAGATAAAGAAGATAAGAACGATGAACAATTCTATAAGCGTGCAATTGAATTATTAGAAATGGTTGGAATTGCAAATGCTGAAGGTGTTTATAAAATGTATCCACATGAATTATCAGGAGGTATGAGACAAAGAGTCATGATTGCTATGGCTTTATCATGCAATCCAAAACTTATTATTGCTGATGAACCAACAACGGCACTTGATGTTACAATTCAAGCTCAAGTTCTTGATTTATTAAGGCAATTAAAAGATAAAATTAATGCTTCTATTATGCTTATAACTCACGATTTAGGAGTTATTGCAGAAATGGCAGACTATGTTGTTGTTATGTATGCAGGTAGAATCATTGAACGTGGTACAAGTGAAGATATTTTCTATCATCCTTGTCACCCATATACAATTGGACTAATGGAATCAAAACCTGTCGTTGGTAAAAAAGTTAAAGAACTTTATTCAATTCCAGGAAAAGTTCCAAATCCAATTAATATGCCAAATTATTGTTATTTCAAAGATAGATGCAATAAATGCATTAAAAGATGTGATAGCGAGTACCCATGTGAAGTTTTCATTTCAAAAACACATGCAGTATCATGTTATCGCTATTACAAAGATAGTAAGGAGGAGAAGTAATTATGTCTAAAGAAATGGAAATTAAAAAGACAGATCCTCTTTACATTGATAAAGAAGTAAAACCAATTAAATATGATGATAAATATCTATTAATGGTTAATGGATTAAAGAAGTATTTCCCAATTAAGGGTGGATTTATTTCTAAGACTGTAGGATATGTTAAAGCAGTTGATGGTATCACTTTCAATATTGAAAGAGGAACAACAATGGGCTTAGTTGGAGAATCTGGTTGTGGTAAAACAACAGTTGGTAGAACTATATTAAGACTTGCGGGTGAAAAGACTTGTGGTCAAGTACTTTTCAATGGTAAAGAAGTTTATGATATGGATGCCAAGGAATTAAGAGATTCTAGAACAAAGATGCAAATCATCTTCCAAGACCCATTTTCATCATTATCTCCTAGACTTCCTGTTGGGGAAATCATTGGGGAAGCTGTAAGGGAACACCATATTGTTCCAATGGAAGAATATGATGACTACATTGATAGCGTCATGGATAACTGTGGTTTACAACCATTCCATAAAGATAGATATCCACACGAATTTAGTGGTGGTCAAAGACAAAGAATTTGTATAGCTCGTGCTTTAGCACTTAAACCTGAATTCATTGTTTGTGATGAACCAGTTAGTGCGCTTGATGTTTCTATTCAAGCTCAGATTATTAACTTGTTAAAGGATTTACAAAAGAAATATAAATTTACTTACTTATTTATTTCTCATGACTTATCAGTAGTTGAACACATTTCTGATACAGTTGGAGTAATGTATCTAGGTAACTTAGTTGAAACAGGAAAGACAGAAGATATTTTCAAACATCCTCTACATCCTTACACAGAGGCTTTGTTCTCCGCTATTCCTGTTCCAGATCCAAAGGCTAAGATGAAACGAATTATTCTAGAGGGAACAATACCTTCACCTGCTAATCCACCTTTAGGGTGTAAATTCCATACTAGATGTGCTAAATGCATGGACATTTGTAAAAAAGAAGTACCGGTTCAAAAAGAGGTTGAACCAGGCCACTTTGTAGTATGTCACTTATATGACAAGGAAAAATAAAGAAGAATTTATTGACGATGGACGTACAATAGCGGATATGTCTAACGTCGAAAGTAGAGGAATATTCCCTCGTGGACTTAGAAAACAAGAAAAAGATTCTGGAGTTAGCAAAGAACCTCTTAAGGGTAAAAACTTTTGGGCCTTTCTACTAGGGGCGACTAAAGCTACTTTCCTAATCGCTTTAATCTATATTGTGGCTTTTGGGCTTGTTTGTTTAATCTTCTACTTAATCTTTAGAAGTAAAATGTAAATGCCAAGCGATTGGCATTTATTTATAAAAGGAGAGTGCTATCATGAAATTTAATGAAATGAAATACGAAAGAATAAGTCTTGAAAAAATGACTGAAGACTATAAAAAATACATTGAAGCATATAAAAAAGCTAAGACTTACAAAGAAGCAAGAAAGGTTTATATTGAAGTAGATACTTTTGCAAGACACGTTCAAACAATGGCGACATTATGTTCAATTAGACATTCTATCAATACTAATGATGAATACTATACAAATGAATATAACTATTGGAATGAATCAATGCCTCAACTTGCAGCTTATGATAAAGCTTGGGATAAGTTATTACTAGAATCAAGTTTTAGAAAAGATTTTGAAAAAGAATTTGGTAATGTTTCTTTCTTAAATGCTGAAATCGGTTTAAAAACTTTTAGTGAAGAAATCATTCCTTTGTTACAAAAAGAAAATAAACTAAGTGACGAATATGAAACATTACTTGCTAAAGCACAAGTTGAATTTGAAGGAAAAAAATATACAATTCCTCAAATGACACCATTTAAGCAAGATTTAGATGAAAAGCGTAGACACGCAGCATGGTGTGCAGAGGGCAAATGGTATAACGATAATCAAGAAAAACTTGATAGTTTATATGATGATTTAGTAAAAGTAAGAACAGAAATGGCTCATAAGCTAGGCTATAAAAACTATGTTCAACTAGGTTATTACAATATGGAAAGAAACTGCTATGATAGAAACGATGTTGAAAAATTTAGAAATGCAGTTGTTAAATACTTAGTTCCTATTGCTGATAAAATTTATAAAGAGCAAGCTAAACGTATGAATGTTAGCTATCCAATGCAATATAGCGATATGTCAGTTGAATTTAAATCGGGTAACCCAAATCCTATTGGAACACCAGAAGAAATATTAAAGACGGGACAAGAATTCTATTCTTGGCTATCTCCAGAAACTAAAGAATTCTTTGACACAATGATGAATCAAGAATTGTTAGATGTTTTATCAAAAGAAGGTAAGCAAGGTGGTGGATATTGCACAGGCATCCCTGATTACAATGTTCCATTCATTTTTGCTAACTTCAATGGTACTGCTGGTGATGTTGATGTTGTAACTCATGAAGCAGGTCACGCTTTTGAATGTTATTTAAATAGAAATAGAGTTCCTATTTCAACCATTTGGCCAAGCATGGAAGCATGTGAAGTCCACTCAATGAGTATGGAATTCTTTGCTGAAGCATTTGCTGATAAGTTCTTTGGTAAAGATGGTGGGAGAAAATATTGTTATTCTCATTTAGCAGGAGCTGTTACTTTCATTCCTTATGGTAGTTTAGTAGATCACTTCCAACATGAAGTATATGATCACCCAGAATATAGTCCTAAACAAAGACATGAGGTTTGGGCAAAGTTACAAAATATGTATATGCCTTGGGTAAAACTAGATGGTAATATTCCTTTCTATGCAGAAGGTAAAGCATGGCAAAGACAACACCATATTTATTCATCACCATTCTATTACATTGATTATTGTCTAGCTCAAACAGTAGCTCTAGAATTCTGGAAATTAATTAAAGAAGATCGTAATAATGCTTGGAAACATTATATGGCTTACACTAGCCTTGGTGGGAGTAAAGTATTTACAGAATTATTAAAAGGAGCAGAACTTGTTTCTCCATTTGATGAAGAATGTCTAAGAGGCATTTGTGAAAAAGCAAGTGAATTCTTAGATAATTACGACTTAACAGGAATTGAATAATGAATAATAACAAAAGACACGGTAAAGAATATCTTAATGATTTCAAACTCGATAAAGAGGGCAAATATAAATATGAAGGCTCGATTTATAAGTTTGATAGCAAAGATAAAGCAACACTTATAAAAAAATTATGGATCTATACAATAATAATAGATGTTTTGATTGTGGCTGCTGGATGTATTAATACTGGTAAGTTATCACAAACAATTTATTACGTAGCTCCTTATTGTTTGCAATTAGTCTTTGCAGCTTTATTAACTTATTGTGTTATTAAATTCAATTATCATAAAAAAGAACTAAGAGAATATCAATACGAAAAAAGTATTGCTAGAGTTAAACCATATGGGTCTATCTTACTTGGTTTAGTCATTGTAGAAGTAATAGCATTAATTATTTATTTGCTAATTAATACTTCTGGTAACGCACCAGTAATACTTATTGTTATTTTCGCCTTATTGGCAGCCGAATTTATCTTTAGTAAGTTAACTATCGATTTGGTAGAAAAAAGCTTTAAATTCACTAAAAAAGAAGGGAAAATAGCAAAACTTGCTAATAAGAAACAAGAAATAAAGAAAATTGAAACAAAAGAAGAGGAATAGGGCTCTTAATAAGGGATTTTGGTTCTCTCAAACGAAAGTTGGTAATCGTTGGTAAACGCATCAAATGAAAGTTGGTAGCTATTTTCAAAAAGCATCAAGCAAAAGTTGGAGGCAATTGCTAAAACGATAAAATAAAAGTTGGATTCTTCACCGCATAAGTGATGGCGTGTCCAACTTTTTGTATGTTTGCATCTATCTTTTATTTATAATATATTTATTATCTCATGCTTTATCATCCTCAATAATAAAAGTTTATTAAAAGCTTCCTTAACAGAATTTGTAGCTTTAGAAAAACAATAAAAATATAACTTTTATAATTTTCCTTTGCGAATTCTTCTACGACTGTTGATTTACCAATTCTACGTGCCGCTTCAACTAATATCGCCTTTGACCCTTGCGTTTCATTTTTCCATTTAAGTAATTTATCATATACTTTTCTCTTAAACATATCGAAACTATCGAAAAAGCGCAAACAATTTAAAATAAAAATATTCGAAAAGCGCAAACATCAAAGATTGATGTGATATGTTTAAGACGAAATTCCCAATTAAAGTGTCTGAATGGGCATCTTTTTAGGTAAAAGTATTAATTTAATTTTTTATACAGCTAATAGGGATGACGAAAACTCCATCTTCCCTTTGATAGCCATATTGGCTTCCAGTAATTACAATTTTTAAATCAGGCAATCTTAAAGGGCATTGAGTTTCTTTTTTATTGTGCTCAAGAATTAATCTTTCAATTTCACACAAATGTTTCGCGCCATCATCAATTTCTTTTGTTCCGAGTTTAAATTCCAACAATGCGTATCTTCCATCTTTTAAATGAAGTACACCATCAGCTTCAAGACCATACCTATCATGATAATATGATATTTGACCATTCATACTTGAAGAGTAAATTTTTAAATCTCTAATACATAATGACTCAAACAAAAATCCCAATGTTTTAAAATCGGTATTAAAATATTCGGGAGTTATACCAAGAGCTGCAACAGCAATCGAAGGATCGATTAAATTTCTTTTATTGCTTGCACGAATAGCTTCTTTCGATCTAATTGATGGACACCAAGCAGGAACATCCTCAATTATATAGAGTTTTTCTAAAGCTTGAATATAATCGTAGTAAGTTGGTTTTGTCATATCTGTAGTTGAATTAACATCACCGAATATTGTTTTTGTCTCTGCCAATGTGCAAATATTTCTAGAATATGATCTCAATATTTTTTCAGCCCATTTGCTATTTCTTTTTACTCCATCGATATTTGAAATATCTCTATTACAAATTTGGAAAAACAAGTCGTTTGCTATCTCCAATTGAGATTGTGCTGTTTTATTTAACAACGACCTAGGCCAACCACCTCTACAAATAGAAAAAATCAATCCATCAATTGTCAATTTCGATTCGACAAAATCCATTTTTTTCGTGTTAAATAAATCAAGAAGCGAAATTTCTCCAGAGGATTCACCACTCTCAAATAGACTCATTGGATACATTTTTAATGTTGAAATCCTAGTAGTGCCTGTGTGAGGAGTCGCAACATCTTTTGATGATGATCCGGTGAGGATATATAATCCCGATTCATTGCGGTCATCAATGGATTTTCTAATCGCTCCCCAAATCTTAGGAGCGTCTTGCCATTCATCAAATAATCGAGGATTATCTCCAATTAATAGTTTAGATGGCATCGTTTCCGCAACACTTAAATATCTTTCTCTATTATCTTCATCTTGGAATTCAATTATGCTATTTGCTTTTTGTTTTGCTGATGTTGTTTTACCACATCCTTTTGGTCCAACGATTAAAACTCCGCCAAAAGAGTCAAGTTTCAAACGTAAGATATCATCTATGATTCTTTTTTTGTAT
>JAZRXY010000026.1:0-2783 GCA_045600465.1 Bacilli bacterium | reverse complement strand
TGTAAGATTAGATATTTCATCATGAGACATTTTAAAACCATAAATATCTTCAATAGTTTTAGATATGTCTCTTTGAGACATCCCTCTAGCATACATGGCTAACACTTTAGATTCTATAGCTGATACGTCTTTAACTCTTTTAGGAACAATAACAGGATCAAATGAACCATCTCTATCTCTTGGCACTTCAATATCAATCTCGCCTTTAGTAGTTTTAATGGTTTTATAATCATAGCCATTTCTTCTATTCAAAGTTTCCTTATAATCCTTTGAGTTAGATTCATACCCTAAATGATTATCCATTTCAGCTTTAAGTAAACTCTCAAATACAGGACCAAATATCTCTTTAACAGCATCATCAACATCTTTAACAGATTTAGGATTAAACTGCTTAATGATTTCTTCAGCTAAAGCCACAGCTTTTGGATCTCTTTTTATTCTAGCACTCATATTATTTCCACTCATTTCTTTTATACCTCCTAATATTAACATATGAACAAATAAAGGTTCTGTGAAATAAAGTGTGCCCGTAAAATAGGTGGGCACAGTTAATTTAACAGTTTTAATGACTTGTGAAAATGAAAAAACCTCTATAATGGGATTAACCACATTCCATATAAGGAGGTCTTTTCGTATGGATTTTAACACACTTTTATTACGTTTGGGAATAAGTTCAAAAAATTTCATAAATAGAGAAAATGAGCCAATACAGATTCCCAATGGCTTTATTTATGACGTTGAGCAAGAAAAAGAAAATCGAGTCTGCCCATATTGTCATAATCAACAAACAAAAATAGTGGGATATTATTTTACCGAAACTAAATGTTCTGAATCAGAAAATTTTACTGACCTATTAAGAATTAAACGTGTTAGATTTCGTTGCAAAAAATGTGACAAATCTTTTTCACCACCAATACAAGGTATTGAAAGATATGCCACGATTAGCAAACAAGTTGAACAATTTATGATTAATGATTTCACAAAACCATTAACCTTTACTGTTCTTTCGAAAAAATATGGAGTAACAAAAAATAGAATCATTCAAATGTTTGATGAAAAGATTCAATATGTTCCAAGAAGAAAAATGCCTAGGGTTTTATGTATAGATGAGATTAAATTCTCAGAAGAGTTTGATCAAAACTATTGTTGCATTCTTTATGATTTTGAACAAAAAGAAATTGTTGATATTATCCGTAATCGACAAATGCCATATTTAAGAGAGTATTTCAACAATATTCCCCTAAAAGAAAGGGAAAATACTAAGGTTTTCATATCTGACATGTATGATGGTTATGCTACTGTTTGTTCTAATTATTTCCCTAAAGCTGTACATATTGTTGATAAGTTTCACGTTGTGACTCAGTTAACTCGTGCTGTTAATAGTTTAAGAGTTATTACTATGAATTCAATTAAAGATGATAAGGATGAAAAGCCTTATTACAATTTTATGAAAAGTAATTGGAAATTATTCTTATGTCGCACCGAAGATATACCAGATAAAACATATACATATATGAAGACTGGAGAAGTTTTTCATTTTGATGAACTCTTATTTTCATCTATAAAACTAAATGATAATTTATGGTCCGGCTATTTAATCCTGCAAGATTTATTCCATTTTTCATATTATTCGACTTACGAAGAATCTCTTAATTTTGTAAAATTTTTAAGTAACAAACTGAAGACGTCTAATTCAGCTTTGCTCAAAAAGTGGGTGACACTTTTTATAGATGGAGACATGAAATTGCTAATGCATTTACAAAAGATGCAAAACAAAATCGATACAGCAACGCGATTGCTGAATGTATCAATAATCAATTAAAGACAATCATTAAATCTGCTTATGGATATCACAATTTTGATCGTTTTAGAAAACGTGCCATGCTTATAATAACTTATTCTAAAAAAGACATATAAAAAGGACACGATTTTAGTCGTGTCCTGTAGGCACAGTTAATTTCACAGTTTTTGCCACTTGTACACAGAAGGCACAAAAAGGCACACTTTATTTCACAGAGCCCAAATAAAAAACCATGCAGTTAAGCCCTAGGAACCTAACTTACACAGTTTATTTTACACTCTCGTATAAGCAATTAAAATAAATCGCTATGAGTTCCTGCTCTAGTCAATGACAATATTAATCTATTATCAGAGACTGTATATATTAATAACCAGTCAGACTGAATATGGCATTCACGAAATCCTTTCCACACCCTGTCAATTCATGGTCTTGGTATTTTTCCGATAAAGGTTTATCATTAGCAAGTAACATAATTACATTATCAAGTTCTTCTATTGGCAATCCTCTTTTAATCGAAAGTTTATAATCTTTTTTAAATCTATTAGTCCATATAATTTGTTTAATCATTCTTTAGTTCCTTTAAAGCTTCTGAAACACTACATGTTTTAACGTTCTTATCATTTAAAAGCTCAATTGATTCTATCATCGCAGATATTGTCTCTGCATTTGGAACATTAATAGTTGCCTCAAAAGGAATTCTTCCCTCTCTTACAGATTGACGTAAAAACATATTAAATGCAGTAGTCATGTTGAACACTCTCATGACTAAAGTCACAAGATTCTAGGTTCACTGATCACAGGGCAATAAATGTCTCTTACACGATCTCCCCTAGCGTAACTTTCGATAGTTCCTACCGTAGTATATTGTTATTTATTTTGATGAAGACATTTTACCTTGATTAAAGATGTTAATAGCGGCATTAATGTCTCTATCAATAGTTAGTCCACAATATGGGCAATGATATTTTTCGTTATCTCCAAC
>JAZRXY010000025.1:0-10722 GCA_045600465.1 Bacilli bacterium | reverse complement strand
TTTTTTAAACAATACTCAATAATAAGGTCTTTATTTCTATTTCTTTTTAAATCCAAATTAGCTTTAGCAAGTAATGTGTTTAATTCATCTAGTTTTAAATGAAGCAAAATAGCTAGATTAAATAAACTATCTTTACTTGGATTATTTTCTATCTTACATAACATTAATCCTTTTTTCTTACTAAGTTTATCTAAATAATCTTTTAGTGTTTCATTTGAAGTAGAAAAGCTAGCATTATAGCCATAAGTTCTTTCTATATCCCTATCAAGTTCAAAGACTGCTCTAGATAAGTCACCATGAAATGAAAAACTACCTTGCATTACATAATCTTTATGCTCTACTACTTTGTTTTTCTTTAAATACTTTTTTATATCTAATATCAATGCATTATTCATAATACCACCATACTTATTATAACACTTTAAAGGGAGTCAATTAAGACTCCCTAGTTTATTAATTTTATAATTCGCTTAATAATTTCTCATTATCAACAACGATTACTTGTTTAGCTTTTATTTTAGAAATATCAGCACATGCTCTTTTACAACCGCAGATAACAATGCATTTATCATTGCAATTATTTTCATAATCATAGTTTACTTCCCATTCTGGATGTTTCTTAATCAAATTGTCTAGCGCTTTTAGACGATCATAATTTGGATTACAACCCCCACAAAATTTAAAACTAACTTTCATGATTATCATTTTCGTGACGTTTTTTTAGAATATCTTTAGCAAGATTCCAAATTTCATCACTTACGGTTGTATCAAGGACAACTTTTTTAATCTCAGGAAGTTCTTCCATAATAGGAGCTCCAACAACATTCTCCGCTGTTATATACGCAGAAGGACAGTTGCTACATTCTCCAATTAGTTTGAAAGTTAAAACCCCATCCTTAAAGCTAACAATTTTGATATCGCCATTATGAGCATGTAATGCTGGTCTAACTTTTCGATCAATTACTTCTTCGATTACTTTTAAATCCATTGTTAAATCCTATTTAATATGAGCAAGTTTCTTTGCAAGTTCTTTCTTACCTTCGATATTACCTTGACGAGCAATCATAATACGTTGTGCTTGAGGTGAACCTGCACCGTGCATTGATTCTGTTCTATAACCAACTGCAGCTGTACCTAATGTTAAGTTTTCAATTAAACGTAAGACTCTTAGTCTGTTTTCTGTTGAAACGCCAGGTGCTGCTTGTAGATATTTTTCAACCCATTTCCCAATATGTGGATCTCTGAAGTCTTTTTCTGATGGTGCTGTAACCATGATACCACCAGCAATATCTTCTGCTAGACGTGCAATTTCATATGGGAATCTTGTAACGTTTTGTTTACATACGTTAGCAAGTAGTAAGTCGATAATGTAGTTGCCTGATGCAGTTTTATGACCTTCTGCAGAACAAGCAATACCACAGCAGTAAAGTGTTTCATTTAAGTGTGTCATTTCGATTAATTTATCTTTAACGTGTGATGCTTTATTTGCTCCGTTGTATTCAGCAATTAATGCTGTAGCGCCAATTAAGACATCGCCAACACCAACTTTACATCCACCATATGATTGTCTATGGTAGCCTGCAAATCTTTCAACTAGCATTCCTGCAAATTCTGTTTCTCCGCATAGGAAGATTCTATCATTTGGTACAAAGACATCATCAAAGATTGTTAATGCTTCTACACCACCAAATTCTGAGTTACCAACATCAATTTCGCTACCCTCAAGTTTTCTTGTATCGCATGATTGACGTCCGATAATCATAAATAGACCCTTTGTATCTAGTGGAACTGCAAATGATACTGCGTAATCCTTGTCATCTGGTCCCATTGAGATTGTTGGCATAACGATAACTTCGTGTGAGTTACAAATACCTGTTTGGTGAGCTTTTGCTCCTCTAACAACGATACCGTCTGGTCTTCTTTCTACGATATGTAGGAACATATCTGGATCTCTTTGTTCATGTGGTGCTTTTGATCTATCTCCCTTAGGGTCTGTCATAGCGCCATCAACTGTATAGTCTTTTGAAGCACATTCCTTCATGAATTTAACAAAGTTATCATGGTAGTGTGTTCCATATTTTTGGTCACATTCATAAGTTGTACTATAAATTGAGTTGAATGCATCCATACCAACACAACGTTGGAAGCATGCTGCTGTGTTTTGACCACATAGTCTTTGCATTTTAACTTTTTTAATTAAGTCATCTGTACTTTGGTGAATGTGTGCAAAACGGTTAATCTTTTCTCCTGTAAATGGAGACGTAACAGTCATAAGATCTTCGTATTCTGGTAGTTGTGCTAGATCGTAAGTCATACGAACTGAATTTAGAGCTGGTCTTAAAATAGGACTCTCTGTTGGGTTAGAAATCTTTTCGCCAAATAGATAGATTTCCATTTTGATTTTTTTGATGCTCTCAATGTATTGAGCACCTGTCATTAGTGCCATATTATATTTCTCCCTTCACTATTTAATATTTTGGTTTTGTATTACATACAAATCCTCTACTTATATAATGCTCCTTTTTGCACAATTTATCAACGAATATTTACCCCGTAATATGATATCGTAGCAAAAGAAAAAGTGCTTTTAAGCACTTTATTTATAACACTAATACTCCCAAGTGTTCTAATAGTATTTTTAAACCGATAAGGATTAGAACAATGCCTCCAATTAATGTTGCTTTATTTTGGAATTTAGAACCAACCTTATTTCCTAATCCCACTCCTAGTAAGCAAATTACAAATGTAATTACTCCTATTATGGGGGCTGCATAAGTTATTATTGGAACACTTCCCTTTTGTACAAAAGCAAAACTAATACCAACTGCTAAAGCATCAATGCTGGTTGCAATTGCTAAAATTACTAAGTTTTTATAATCAATTTTATCTTCTTTATCTTTTTCGATTTTTTCTTTGCTTTCTTCATGGAAGGAATCAAAAATCATCTTACCACCAATAAAAGCAAGGATAACAAACGCAACCCAATGGTCAAATGAAACAATTAAATCCGCAAATAAACTTGCTACCAAATAACCAATTGTTGGCATAAGAGCTTGGAATCCACCAAAAAAGATAGCAATTATTAATGCTTTCTTTAAACTAAATTTAGGGCTTTTTAATCCTTGAACAATTGAAACTGCAAAAGCATCCATTGCTAGACTAATTCCAATAAGAATTATTTCCCAAATACTCATTCTATTCCTCCTTAGTGCAAGTATACTTTAACATTTTTATGTTAAAGACACAATAAAAAGTGGAGGGGCAGATCCTCCACTTCTTTTTAACTAAATTTTAAAGGGGTTTTGTTAATAATTAGTCAATTGCGATTGTTTTTTTGACTGGAGTTACTTCTTCCTTTTTTGGAATGGTAATTTGTAATACTCCATCTTTTAATGATGCCTTAATATCTTCTTCTTTGACATCACCTACGTAGTAGCTTCTTGAATAAGAACCAAATGATCTTTCTTGGAAGATGTAGCTTCCTTCTTCGTCTTTCTTCTCGTTATTAGAACTTTGTTCACCAGAAACGATTAGGTAACCATCTTCAATTGTGATGCTTAAGTCCTCTTTCTTTAAGCCAGGAACTTCAATGTCTAGAGTGTAAGCTTTGTTAGTTTCTTTGACATCTGTTTGCATCATAGCACGACCATGACGTAGTCCCTCGAATGGAGCAACAAAAAATTCATCAAATAAATTATCTAATGATAATGCTCCGTTTCCTCTAGAAATAATACTGTTTCTCATAATAAATTCCTCCTTAATAATATATTTTTTTAGCACTCCAACTTCCTAAGTGCTAACTATATTATATATCATTTTTTAGCACTGTCAATAGTTAAGTGCTAATTTTTTGTAAATATTTTTAAAAACCATTAAAAAGCTCGTATTTACTAGAGATTTATTTGCTATATTATTTAAGCAATAACAAAGCTTTTTTTAAAAACATCTAACAAACCATTTACATAAGTCTATACTTTGTATATACTTATAACAGGTGATATTATGGATTTAATCGTACAAAAATGGGGGAACAGTAACGCAATTAGACTCCCTAAAAAATTGCTTGACTCAATGAATATAAAAGAAAAAGATACTTTGACTATTTCTAAAAAAGATGATTCTTTAATTTTAACAGTTAAAAAGAAACACAAAGATTTGAAAACTAGATTAGAATCTTTTTATAACAAACCTATCGATCTTATCAATGA
The DNA here is from genome assembly GCA_045600465.1 of Bacilli bacterium. Taxonomy (GTDB): domain Bacteria; phylum Bacillota_I; class Bacilli_A; order RFN20; family UBA1709; genus JAZRXY01. Next base: position 6,514 of record JAZRXY010000025.1, on the reverse strand, counting down.
TGTTGATAGCGAAGAAATTAGTTTTGGTCACAAAGTCGGTGAAGAAGAATGGTAAATCGCGTTAAACAAGGCGACATTATAACATTAGATTTTGATCCTCAAAGCGGGCATGAACAAAAAGGTCGTAGACCAGCTATAGTTATTAGTTGTGATTTATTTAATAGTCATAATAAAATGACACTTGTCTGCCCTATTACAAGCTCACCTATTAAAAGCCCTTTTCAAGTAGCTATTGATAAAAACTCAAATATCGTCGGAACAATTCTTTGTGATCAAATTAAATCATTGGATATATACGCAAGAAATTATAGATTAATAGGTCATCTAGATGATGAAACAATGATTGAAGTTCTTGATATTATTAACTGTATAATAAACAAATAGTGGGTCACCCCACTATTTCACTTCTTTATACAATAATCCTTGATATTCGCTTAAATTAACATGCATTTCTAACTTGTTGTTTAAAGCTTCAATAATATTATTCTTTTCTTGATTGTCAAAACTTCTTAAATCAATCACTTTATTATTTATTAAATCATTATAAGTATTGATTGTTTTATCATGTAATAATTCAAAATAACATGCCGATGCTTTATATCTTCTTACTTTGTAATCGTTATATTTTAAATCGTTAGTACATAAGCATTTACTTCCAATTGTTTTAGCTGTTGTCTTATATGGACAATGGGCAAAATTCATCAGTGTTGGTATTCCTACACTATATGCATAAATGTCACTATGTTTATCTAAAAATTCCTTATTAAATTCTAATGATGCTACTACATTAGTTACTCCTAGTTCTTTAAATGTGTTAATAGCAAAACTAGAATAGATGTTTAAATTATTAGATGCGATTACTTTATAACCTTTATTGATAAAACTTAAACAAGAAACATTATTACCATATAAAATAACAAAAGGATATTTAGCAAGTAACGATTCTAATATTAATTGATCTTTATGTTGCATAATCAAATATTGATATAATCCAATATTTTTAATCCCTAATGATAATAAATCTTCTATCGCATTAACTATACTTTCATAATTTAATATCGATTTATATATTACAAATAAATAATCATCTTTATTTTCTAAATTAACAATATCTTTGCTATCTTCTACAATGATAATTTTTTTATTGTATTTAAAGCTTGCTTTGGTTTCATTGTATAAACTTGCAATAGCATCTTCATCAATACTTACTTTATTATCTATTTCATTGCTATCAATAATTTCTTGTTTAATTAATTCAATTGCTTTACGTCTAGTTTCATTAATAATGCTTTTAGGAATAAAAACATTATCTAATAAGACTTTAGATTTTCCTAATTTAAATGGATTTGTATCAAATTTATTAACTTGATCCAATAAATTAGCTTCTGTTATTGGAGCATTTTTAGCTCTAGGTAAAATAAACTCTGATGTAATTCTTGCTTTAATTCCTTGATAATTAAATTCAATTAATAATGGTTTATTAATCTTTGCTTCAATAAAAACATCTAAGCTCATTAATTTATGATTATTTAAGACACTATCTTCTCTTGCTTTGTTTAAGATTAAATTAACATTACTTCCATTAGGGATTTTTCTTTTTGAATAAATCTTATAAATATTGTTACCTAACTCAATAACGTTTCCTACTCCAATAGAACCCACTTCTTTATTATTTAAGAAAAACTTTAAGCCATCTCCACTTACAAGTTTATGCTCACTAAAAAGTGTTAATTCATGAATATCTTTAAAAATAGAACAAGAAATAAGTTTACCTATCTTTACTCCTATATGATTATTGTAGTCTTTAGAAATAGCATAATCTGGTGTGTCATTTTCTAAATAAGCATTATAAAGATATTCTCCTCTATTAAACGATTCTTTTAATTCATTAATTGCTAGATTATAATTAAACTTTTTATTGTTTGCTAAAGCATCTAATGCTTTTTTATATGTTTTAACACTAGTTGCTACATATCCTGGATGTCTTAATCTTCCTTCAATTTTAAAAGAAGTAACACCTGCATCAATTAATGTTTTTAATTCTTTTATTAAGCATAAATCTCTAGCAGACAAATAATATTTTTCATCACCTTTATAGTTATAAGAAAGTCTACATAATTGTAAGCATTTACCTCTATTTCCTGAATTTCCACTTAGTAAACTTGACATATAACAATTACCAGAATAACTGACACATAATGCTCCTTGAATAAAATATTCAATTTCAAGTGAAGTGTTTTCTTTTATTTCTTTAATATCATCTAGTCTAGTTTCTCTAGCTAGTATTACTCTTTTAATACCTAGCGATTCTGCAAATAACGCTCCATTTAAGTTATTTATTCCCATTTGGGTTGAAGCATGCAAAATAATTCCAGGGAAACATTTACTTAATATTCTAGCCACTCCTAAATCTTGGATAATAAAAGCATCCACTTTAGCTTTAACTGCTTCTTTAACTAGATTTATTAATTCACCATATTCTTCATCTTTTAGTATTGTATTAACTGTGACATAAACTTTAGAGCCATATAAATGAATAAGTCTTACAGTATCTAATAAATTTTCACTAGAAAAGTTAGCAGCTTTTGCTCTAGCATTAAAATTTGCAAGTCCTAGATAGATTGCATCTGCATTGGCATTTAATGCTGCTATTAACGATTCTTTATCTCCACTTGGAGCAAGTATTTCAATTTTGTTCATTTTACTTTCCCCTTTTACACCTAAAAGATTATAGCACAAAAAAGCATCTATTAAATAGATGCCTTTATATCATTTCTATAGTTGCCATTAAAATATTAATTACTTTTTCTAATGTATCTTTAGTAACTTTATCTTTATATTCTGCATTTCTAGCATCAAGATCAACTACTCGTGCCTGCTCGCAAAAAACAAATCCTTTTGTATTCCCAGTTTTTGTTTCTAGCTTTACATGAAGCGGGTATCCGTTGTCACTATTAGATATGGCGCATACCATACTCATACCAGGAATCCTTTTTATCATTTCATTGTTCCACACAACTAACGCTGGACGCTTACCTTGTTGTTCGTGCCCTTTTTGTGGATTTAAATCAATCCAAATTATGTCTCCTTGTTTTGGTTTGTATTTCATTAGAGCATTTCCCTTCCTTTTGGTCCATCATCAAAAGTTTCATCAGCAAAATATTCTTTATCATAATTTACAAATAGTTCTTTGATGCTTTTCTTGCCATTGTGCTTTGAAATAATTAACATATTGTCTTTAGTTTCCATAGAAATTTCATCATTTGTTGAAAAATTAAGTGCTTTCATAATTGCTTTTGGAAGTCTTATCGCATTGCTGTTCCCTAACTTAAATATAGTTGAAACCATGTTATCACCTCGTATATCCATAGTATATCTTTTTTTGTAATAAAATTCAACCCAAAATACAAAAAAGCATCTATTAAATAGATGCCTTTACTTTTAAACTTTTTAGATAGTCTTTTGTTTCATTACTTATACGGTAACTTTCAATTGCTTTTTGAATAGTTTTATTGTGAACCCAAGTTCCTAACATTTTATTTTCTAGATAACTAATTGTCGATTCATATTGTTTAGCAAGTGAAGTAGCAAAAAACCAAGCAATCATCATATTAACGTAATATTCTTCACTTTTTATTTTAGCAACAATATCTAGATAATCTTTTTTAAAATCTTCATCTAGATAAAAACTCATCAACATTTCAATTCCAAATCTAATAGTATAAGTATGTTTAGACTTACACCATCTTTTGATTTCTTTTAATAAATTTTCTTTATATTTTTTTAAGACTTTAGGTGACATAATATCACACACCGCCCAGTTATCAACATAAGGTAGAAATTTATCCAATTCTTCGATACATTTATCATAATCTTTTATTTCAGAGTTCAGCAATCCATGAAGCATGTTTTCATCATAAAACTTATGAGGTAACTCATTAAAGAAATCTTCAATGTAATCCTCATTTTTAATCTCTTTAGCAAGTTTTCTTACATTTGGAACTCTAACTCCAATAAAACTATTTTCATCAACGCCAGGAGTTAATTTGGCTTGAAATAAGGCATAGTCTTTATCCGCTAATGCTTTTAATTTATCTTCAATAACTTTCATATTATTTTAGAAATACTGCAGATAGTTCTTCAATGTTATTAACTAATGGTGAGTGTCCTGAATCACTAACCATATGAAGTGTTGTGTTTTTAACATCTTCACAAATCTCATGAGCAGATTTTAAAGGAACACACATATCTTTATCACAATGAATTACTTCAACTGGAACATTAATCTTATCTGCTAGTCCATTCCCTTTAGCATAAGCACTATCATGATGAGAAATATTAAATGTACACCAACCCCACTCAGTATCTATTAAACTTTTTTGTTTTAAACTTTCTTCAAGGAAGATTTTATTATCTTCTTCATTAGGTTTAACACTTCCAGTATAGATTAATTTTTTCCAAACCATGTCCATATAAGCTACATCATGTTTATCAATAGCATTCTTTGTTAAATAAACACTAGCTTGTCTAGCTGCCATATCCTCTTTATTTTTGTAGGGTTTTCCTTCGCTATCAAATAGTAAATGTCCTCTATCACTAATAGAATCAATTAAGAAAATATGATTGATATATCCTTCATATCTTGCCGCTATACTTAAAGCGATATCGCCACCTGTTGACCAACCTCCAATAGCAAAATCCTTTAGCCCCAATTTATCGCAAAATAGTTTAACATCATCTGCTAATGTATCTAAATGATCAAATCTAGCATTATAGGTTGATTCTCCATATCCTCTTAGATCAGGTGCATAAATATGATATTTATGTTTAATCTTTTCTATTAATGGATCATAGTGAATTGAACTTGATAAATTCCCATGAATTAAAACAAGAACCTTATCTCCGTCTCCTTCTTCTAAGTAAGCATAAGTTTCGCCATTACCTAAATCGACATACTTCTTAACATAATTTTTCATAATTTCTACCTACCTTTACACAATAAATATTATAAAAAATAAAGGATTGATAAATCAATCCTTATTTAGTTATTTATCTATTTTAAACTTCTTCTTTTTGTTATTTCTAAAACTAATATAGTGATACCAATTCTAATAAGTTTATTTACTTTAATTAATAAACTATTAAAAATTAGCGGTAAGAAACGTAATCTTTTGCACTAGTCAACAAAAAGTAGACAGCTTAAAAAGAGGCCCTAAAACCCCATTAGTCTTTCCGATGTTACTCGGTCCAACTTTTGGGGTTAACCACAAACTCCTTTCACAGTGTATCCTTTTTTTAATCGTTCATTCTCAATTTTTAATTTCATATTCTCTAATTTTAGTTGCTCTTCTGTAGTCAAACTTTTTGATGTGTAAAGGGCTGTAAAAGGATTTCCTCTATATTTATACCTTTTGACCTCTTCTAGTCCACCTTTCATATACTGTTTTTACCATCTATCTATATTTGAATGATAGATCCCATATTTTTTAGCAGCCTCACGAATACTCAAAATGCCATCTATAACTTCTTTTGCAATCTTCTCTTTTATTTCAGGCGTGTATACTTTATTCTTCCCACCTTTTGGTCTTCCCCTCTTTATAATTACATTATACAGAAAAAAGTGGACGCACACTTTTTTTAATGTGTCCACTTTTATCTTTCTAGTTCAAATTTTAATCGTATCGTCTTTGTCTTTCTTATGCCTCATAAAATATCGAACAAACGTTCACCTTTGTATTAATTATAGTTACAATGAGAGTGAATTTTATTATATGAGAATGCCTTTACAATTCTAATAACCATCTAGCAATATCCACAACATCTATTCCGTTATAATCATACCTTTCATTTCTTGTTCTTGATATAATCATTTTTGGATATGCGTCTTTAATAGATAGTAATGAAGAATATTCTCTTTCAAACGTTTTTTCATTATCTATATAACCACTAACTTGAATATATATTTTTTCACTTCCTCTAATAGCTACAAAGTCTATTTCTTTTTTATATAATTTCCTCATATATACTTCATAGCCTCTTCTTAGTAATTCTAGATAAGCAATATTTTCTAAGCATCTTCCAAAATCTAAATTTCTTGTGCGTTTATAGCATATCTAAAGCCAATATCAGATAAATAATATTTATCATTGCTAGACAAATATTTTTTCCCTACAAGGTCATATCTTTTGGCTCTATAAAACATAAATGAATTCTCAAAATAATTAAGATATTTAGAAATTGTTTTTCTCGTTATTTGCACCTTATCATGATTTAAACAATTACAAATATTATTTGGGGATAAAATATTACCGATATTATCCATCATATATTCAGATAAATTTTTTATTTCATTTTCATTTCTTATTTTATATTTTTGAACACTCTCATGACTAAAGTCACAAGATTCTAGGTTCACTGATCACAGGGCAATAAATGTCTCTTACACGATCTCCCCTAGCGTAACTTTCGATAGTTCCTACCGTAGTATATTGTTATTATTTATATTGAGGAAGAC
>JAZRXY010000024.1:0-11639 GCA_045600465.1 Bacilli bacterium | reverse complement strand
TTATAAGGAAAGATCTTCTTGTTTATGAGTAACAACCCATTTTGTTATCGTTGCTATTTTATATTCACAACGCATTAAAACTGTGAAATATATTGTGTATTCATTATTTTCCATACACATTTAATTTCACAGAACCTATTTAAATTGTTCGTTTATTGTTGTTAACAAAGTGAAAAGAAAGTATTTTAGAACTCATGAAGTATTAATTTTTGCGAATATACCCTCGCTATCACTAGTGTCCTAATGGGCGTTTATATTAGGGATTTATAAAAGGCTAATCACTTCGAATGTGACTAGCCTTGTTTTTATAGACAAAATGTCATATATGCAGGAATACAAATAATTCCGTCTTCTCTAATGGATAAATTCTTAGGATGAATAATATAAGAACTTCTAATCCTTTTTTTAAACTTTTCATTAAAACTTTCTAAAGAAGTTATTGTGTATTTTTTTGATGATTTAACTTCAATTGGAGATATCTTCACATTAGTTTTGTCTCCACTAATAATGATAAAGTCTATTTCCATATCGTTTCTATGTTTATCTTCATTGTAGTGATTATAAAAATATAATTTATGACCTGATGCGACAAGCATTTGAGCAATCACATTTTCATAAAGCATACCTTTATTGACAGATAATTTATCTTGCAATATGGAAGCATATATGTTTTTTGCAACATCTGGGAATTCATCAAAAGCATGTGAAAACAATAATCCTGTATCGTTCATATAGCACTTTATATATGTTCTATCTTCATTTAATGATAGTCCTACATTTGGATTATTACTAGAAAAACATTCATTACAAATCATAGAATCAGCTAACCAGAAAAATGTTTCTTCGTATGCAATTGCCCTATTTGTAGTATCTAATGAATTTATTTTTACTCTTTTCTCATGACTAGATAAGAAACTTGGAATTCTATCATAAATTGATAATACTTTTGACTGATAGTTTTGATCAATTTTCATGATATCGTTTCTATAAGTTTTTAATATTTCTCTTTTTTCCTCATCAACGTTTTCGAATTGTTTGTTGTCTTCAAGATAAGCGCTGACTACTTTTGGCATCCCACCAACAAGTAGATATTGTTTAAACAAAAACATAGATTTTTTATGTAAGGGTTCTAAGAGTGGCTTTTTATTAATAAAACATTGTTTTATATAATCTATCATTCTTTCTTCTCCTAATGCCCAACAAAACTCTTCAAAATCCATTGGATACATAAGAAGTGATCGTTCTTCAGATGGAATTAAAATATCCTTTGTATTTTCTTTTATAGATATTAGAAATCCAGTTTCAATATAATCATATCTTCCATCTTTTACTAAGTGTTTAATTGCTTCTCTTGCTCTTGGAAAACTTTGCACCTCATCAAAAATAATCAAAGAATCTCTATGATAAAGGGTAACATCATATTCTAGCGAAATCATCATAAATAATGAATCCAAGTCATTTAAAAAATTATTAAATCCATCCTTTATTGATGGCGATGCTTTGGAAAAATCGATAACTACATAGCTTTTATAATTTTGCTTTCCAAATTCTTCAGCAATAGTAGATTTGCCTATACGTCTTGCTCCTTCTATAAGTATTGCTTTAGAACCATTTGATTTATTTTTCCATTCCAATAACTTGTCATATATTTTTCTTTTAAAAAACATAAATAACTCTCCTTAAATATCGCATTGCAATTACGCAATTTAATTATATATCAAAAATTGCAATTACGCATGTTTAATGGGCAAATACTGTAATGCTCAAGGAGAGTTGCATGTAATGCTCAAGTAAAAGTCGACATGATGTGTAACTCAATAAACTGGACTAGTTAATTGGATTATATTTCAAACTTTGTGTTTTTCATGACTTTTGAAAGTGGCGCTTACAAAACTTTCGATTACAAAAAAGGATCAGCTATTTGGCTAATCCTAATTTTCTATAGACTTTATATAATTTCTTTCTAGCGATAGCTCTTGCTTTATTAGCGCCATCTTCTAGTATTTGCTCTAGTTTTCCTGATTCAATTACTTCTTTGTATTTGGCTTGAATTAAAGTTAACTCATTAGATACAACTTCAGCAACAGCTTTTTTAAATTCGCCATAGTTAGCATTTGCAAATTCTTTTTCTGCTTCTTCAATACTTTTTTTACTTAAAGCACAATAGATATCAAGAAGATTTGAAATACCAGGCTTATTTTCTTTATCGTAAATTACTTTCATATCAGAGTCAGTAACAGCAGACATGATTTTTTTATAAGCCACTTTTGGATCATCTAATAAGTAAATGCAACCCTTATCATTTTCATCATCTGATTTAGACATCTTTTTCTCTGGATGAGATAGTGACATAATTCTTGCGCCTTCTTTAGCAACTAGTGGTTCAGGAACAGTGAAGACATCACCGAATCTATTGTTAAATCTATTAGCTAAATCCCTAGTTAATTCAACGTGTTGTTTTTGGTCATCACCGACTGGTACATACTTTGGATCATAAATTAAAATATCAGCTGCCATTAAATCAGGATAAGTAAAAAGTCCCACACCAATACTATCATCTTTTAATTTCTTGGACTTATCTTTGAATTGAGTCATACGAGATAACTCACCCATATAAGTAAAGCAATTCAAAACAAAGCTTAGATTAGCATGTTCCATAACATCTGTTTGGACAAAGAAAGTAACTTTGTTAGGATCTAGTCCACAAGCGATGTATAGAGCCATTAAATCACGAGTGTTATTTAATAATTCTTTTTTATCAATTGGCACAGTAATTGCATGTAAATTAGCGGCAAAGATAAATAGTTCATATTCATCTTGATACTTTACAAAGTTTCTGATTGCGCCAATATAGTTTCCTAGGGTTAATTTACCGGATGGTTTAATTCCACTTAACATTCTATCCATAATATCGTTCTCCTTTTTTAATAAATAAAAAAACACCTATTATAGGGACGATTAATATCGTGGTGCCACCCTAATTTACATAAAAAATCTTTATGCCTTATTAATAGTTTTACGATAAACTTTACGATAAACTCCTTTAGCCCATTTCTTAATGTGTGTTAGTTTTCACCTTGTCTAACTCTCTATTACTTACATTAATACTTTCTCTAAATTCATTGTTTATGCCTAAATATTAACAAAAGGATACTTTAAAAGTCAAGGCTAGCTATGGTAAAATAAAGATAGCGAAGAGGTGAGAAAACATGTTGAAGGTTTACACATCTGCATCTTGTTCATCATGTCGAAAAGTTAAAGCCTGGTTAAAAGATAAAAACATTCCTTTTGTGGAAAGAAATATTTTAACCGGCGTTTTAAATGAAGAAGAACTAAAGGATATTTTATCTAAATCAGAAAATGGCACTGAAGATATCATCTCTAAACGTTGCAAAATAATGAAAGATAAAAAAGTTGATGTTGATTCGATGACTATCAAACAACTCATTAGTTTCATTAGAGAAAATCCTACAGTACTTAAAAGACCAATTATCGTCAATGATTCCTTAATACAAGTAGGCTACAATAGTGAAGAAATAAGAACATTTATTCCTCGTGAATTAAGAGATCTTATTTGTGATACTTGTCCTATTTGTCCAGAAGAGGAAGAAAATGAAAAAGCAGGGAAGTAACCCTGCTTTTATATTTCTTTTAATTCCTTTAATTTGTAATAAACACTAGCTAAAGGAAGACCCATGATAGTGTAGTAATCACCTTTAATGTTTTTAATTAGTATTGCACCTTTACCTTGGATTGCATAAGCTCCCGCCTTATCGTAAGGTTCACTAGTGTTAATATAGTCTTCAATTGTCTTTTCATCTAAGTCAAAGAAAGTTACTTCACTAACACTACTAATTAAATGCTTTTCACCATTTTTAATAATGCAGACACCTGTTACTACTTTATGGCTTCTATTTGATAATAACTTAATCATTCTTCTAGCATCATCTTTATCTTTTGGTTTTCCTAGCATTATATCATCAATAATAACGCCAGTGTCACTACCTATAATGGTGTCATTAGGAAAATCTTTGGCAACTAGGCTAGCTTTTTCAATAGCTTCTAATAAAGGTAGTTCTTCTACCTTATTAGCTAAAACACTAGTTTCATCGAAATTAGATTTAACAACTTTAAAGTTAATGCCAACCATTGTTAGAAGTTCTTGTCTTCTAGGGGATCCACTCGCAAGAATAATCATAATTATCGCTCCTTACTTGTTAGATGACTTCTTGCTGCTCTATGTCTTGCAGAAGAGTCAACATCGGTTTCAATTTTATTCATAATAACTGGAATAATCATTGGATTACGATTAGTTTTATCGTAAACATAAGTAGATAAAGTATTTCTAATTGTATTTTTAATTCCAGAGAATGTTACTTTTCCTTTAAACAAATCATCTAGGGCATCATTAACTTGTTTTGAAGCTTCATTAATGAATTCTTGACTATCTGCTAAGTGCATAAATCCACGAGAGACAATTGTAGGTTTAGCAAGTAATGTATTTGTTCTAGAATCCATAGTTACTAAACAAGAAATAACACCATCTGTTGATAGAATCTTTCTATCTCTAATAACGGCAGTAGATAGACCAGATGAATCTTTACCATCGACGTAGATATCATCGGTTTCTACACGTCTACCAAGTCTACATTCACCATTGTTCATTAAGACAACATCACCATTTGATAAAACAAATGTGTGGTCTTTAGGAATTCCTAATGATTTAGCTAAATCACTATGGATCTTAAGCATTCTATATTCACCATGCATTGGCATGAAGTATTTTGGTTGAACTAAACTTAACATGTATTTTAATTCTTCTTGGTTAGCATGACCTGAAGCGTGAATATCAGTAAGAATTGAATTTGTTAAGACATTAGCGCCTCTTCTACACAAAGCATTAACAACTCTATTAATACTTTGAGCATTGCCAGGAATTGGAGAGGAGGAGAAGACAACTGTATCACCAGGCGCAACTCTTAAATACTTATGGGAGTCATTAGAAATACGTGATAATGCTGCTAATGGTTCCCCTTGTGAACCTGTGCAAAGAATTAGTAATTCTTCTGGACGATAAGCATTTAAAGTTGAAGGATCAATTAAATATTCATCAGGGCATTTAATATAACCATATTTACGACCAATAGAAACTGTTCTTTCCATACTTCTACCAAAGACAACAATTCGGCGTTTAAACTTAACGCTTGCTTCAACGATTTGTTGGATTCTATGAATGTTAGATGCAAATGTTGCAACAATTAATCTTCCGGGAGCACTATCAATAACATCTTGAATTGATTTAACAACATTAGTTTCACTTAAACTGATACCAGGGACTTCAGCGTTAGTTGAGTCTGACATTAATAGTGTTACTCCACTAGCACCAATAGCGGCAATTTTATGCAAATCAATTCTTTGGCCAACAGGAGTTAAGTCAACCTTAAAATCTCCAGTGGATAAAATTCTACCATTTGGAGTAGTAATACAAATACCGACTGAATCAGGGATTGAGTGAGTAGTTGCAAAGAAATCAATGTTTAAATCACCAATACTAATTGATGAATCACCATCTATTTCAATAATATTAACTTTAGTTTTTATTTTAAATTCTTCTATTTTAAATCTAATAAGGGCAGCAGCAAGTCTTGGAGCATAAATTACAGGGATGTTAACTTTTTGTAGTAAGAAAGGAATGCCACCGATATGGTCTTCATGACCGTGAGTTATTAGTAATGCTTTTACTTTTGAGCCATTTTGGATTAAATAAGTGTAATCAGGAATAACATAGTCAATACCAGGATAATCAGCTTCTGGGAACATTACTCCAGAATCGATAATGATGATAGAATTACCATGTTCAACACAATACATGTTCTTACCAATTTCACCTAGTCCTCCTAAGGCAAAAATAGCAGTATCAATATTATTTATTTTAGCCATAAACTATGCCACCCCTTGTAAAATATATACCTATTATGTGTTTGTTAAAATTTCGTTGTCTTAATTATATAACAATATAATTATAAAAGTAAACAATATATTAATATTTTATTGGGTTGACTATAATAAAAAAGGTGTTAAAATTGAAGGGTAGTGACTTAAAGGAGGTAATAAAATGAGTAATTTCAAAATGCTAATTAATGAGATTAGAAATTGTAAAAAAGAAACAATTCTTTCTATCGCATTAGTAGCATGTGAAGCCTTATTTGAAATCATTATTCCTCGTATTATGGCCTTACTAGTAGATGAAGGAATAGAAATAGGAAACATGAGCAATGTTTATAAGTATGGAAGTATCATGATTGTGGTAGTTCTTGCTTCTTTAACGTGTGGGGTTGTTTCTCACATCTTTGTTGCTAAAGCATGTGCAATATTCTCAAAGACTACTAGAAGCGATATGTATAAGAAGATTCAAAAGTTCTCATTTGCTAATATTGATAAATTTTCAACTGGTGGACTTGTAACTAGACTTACTACTGACGTTACAAACGTCCAAAACGCTTTCAATATGGTTGTTATTGGTTGCTTTAGATCACCATGTCTATTTATTTTTGGTATTATTAGTGTTTTAACAATTAATGCAAGTCTATCACTTGTTTTAGTAGGAGCAGTTCCTTTCTTAGTTTTGGTATTTTTAATCTTTATTAAGAAATCAATGCCTTATTTTAGAAGAACAATTAAAAAATACGATGATTTAAATAATACTGTTAAGGAAAACGTTGGTGGTATTAGAACAGTTAAATCATTTGTTAGAGAAGAACATCAAAAGAAGACATTTGCTAAGAATGTTGAAGAGTTATATCAAAACTCTATGATTGCAGAAAGATATTTGGCTCTAGCAATGCCAGTAGTTCAATTTGCAATGTATGCATGTATTGTTTTAATCTCATGGTTTGGCGCTAAATTAATCATTAATGAATTCCCTGGTATGACAACGGGATCATTAATGTCTGTTATTAGTTATGTTACCCAAATTCTTTCCGCATTAATTATGTTTGCAATGATTATTATCATGGTTGTAATGTCTAAACCTAGCGTTGAAAGAATTGTTGAAGTTATGAATGAAGAACCTACAATTAAAAATCCTAGTAATGCTATTAAAAAAATTAAAGATGGTAGCATTGATTTTGATAATGTAAGTTTCTATTACAATAAAGGACAAGAGGTATTAGAAGATATTAATCTACACATTAAATCCGGTGAAACTATTGGAATTATCGGCGCAACTGGATCATCTAAAACTTCTTTAATTCAATTGATTTCAAGAATTTATGATGTTAATGGTGGAGAAGTTAAAGTTAGTGGTCATAATGTTAAAGAATATGATCTAGAAGCATTAAGAGACAATGTCGCAGTTGTTTTACAAAAAAATGTCTTATTTAGTGGCACTATTAAAGATAATTTAAGATGGGGAAATCCTAAGGCAAGTGACAAAGAAATGATTGAAGCTTGTAAGAAAGCTAGAGCACATGACTTTATTATGTCATTCCCTGATGGTTATGACACCTATATTGAACAAGGTGGCGTTAACGTTAGTGGTGGTCAAAAACAAAGACTATGTATTGCGCGAGCATTACTAAAATCACCTAAGATTTTAATCCTAGATGATTCAACTAGTGCGGTTGATATGAAAACAGATGCTGAAATCAGAGATACCTTCAAAAATGATTTACCTAATGTTACAAAACTAATTGTCTGTCAAAGAATCAATTCTATTGAAACTGCAGATAGAATTCTAGTTTTAGATAATGGTAAGATCAGTGGGTTTGATAGTCATGAAAACTTATTAAAAACAAATAAGATTTATCAAGATGTTTATAACACCCAAACTCAAATGAAGATTAAGGAGGGGGAGTAACATGGCAAGAAGAGGTCCAGTTATGAAGCCTAAGTTTGAAAAAGGTGAAGCATTAAAACTATTCAAACGTTTATTTAAAGAAGTATTAGGACATTATACAATCCATTTCATTGGAATGTTAGTTTGTATTATTGTTACTGTTTTATCTAGTGTTTATGGAACACTTTTTCTAAAAACATTAATTAATGATTACATTAATCCTTTAAAGGGTGTAGCTAATCCTGACTTTAGTGAATTAGCTGCGCAAATAGTAAAACTAATAGTTATTTATCTAGCTGGTGTCATTGCAAGTGGTGCTAGAGGACTTATTATGACTAAAGTATCTAATGGTACTTTAAGAAACATTAGAATTAGAATGTTTGAACATATGGAAAAACTTCCAATCAAATATTTTGACACTCATGCACATGGTGACATTATGTCTAGATACACTAATGATATTGATACGCTAAGACAAATGGTTCAACAATCACTTCCTTCATTAATTAACTCAATTGTTACAGTGGGGAGTGTACTAGTATCCATGTTTATCTTAAACGTCTATTTAACATTAATAGTAATCCTATTATATACAGGTGTAATGGTATTAATTAAAAACATTGGTGGGAAAGCTTCTAAATACTTTGCAGAACAACAAAAAGCTCTTGGAGCATTAAATGGCTACATTTCAGAAATGATTGATGGGCAAAAGGTTGTTAAAGTATTCTGTCATGAAGAAGCTAGCGTTAAAGGCTTTGATGAAAGAAATGAACAACTATGTAAGGTTGCTAATGAAGCCGCTAAAAATAGTGGAGTTATCATGCCATTAATGAATAACCTAGGACACGTTACTTATGCAATATTGGCTATTGTAGGATCAATCCTTGCAATTAGTCATATCTCTGATCTTGATTTAGGAACAATTGCAGCCTTCTTACAATTATCAAGAGGATTCTCGATGCCTCTAAGTGAAGTTTCTCAACAATTTACTTATATCATTGCTTCTTTAGCAGGATCTAAACGTATCTTTGCACTTCTTGATGAAGAAGTAGAAAAAGATTCAGGCTTTGTTAGCTTAGTCCATGTTAAAAAAGTTGGGGACAAGTTAGTTGAAACCAAAGAACAAACTCGTAACTTTGCTTGGAAGATTCCTGAAAATAATGACTTTAGATTTGTGGAAGTTAAAGGCGATGTAAGATTCTATAATGTTAACTTTGCTTATGATGATAAGCATTATGTGTTACATGATGTTTCTTTATTTGCTAAACCTGGCCAAAAAATTGCTTTTGTAGGTCATACAGGAGCAGGTAAAACAACTATGACAAACTTAATCAATAGATTCTATGATGTTCAAGATGGTGAAATTACTTTTGATGGTATTCCATTAAAGAATATTAAAAAGAGTGATTTAAGACATTCAATGGGTATTGTTTTACAAGATACAAGTTTATTTAGTGGCACAATTAAAGAAAACATTAGATTTGGTAGATTAGATGCTAGTGATGAAGAAGTAGTGGCAGCAGCAAAACTTGCTAATGCCGATTACTTTATTTCAAAACTACCAGATGGTTATGACACAATGTTAACTAATAATGGTGCGAACTTATCTCAAGGACAAAGACAACTATTATCGATTGCTAGGGCAGCCATTTCAAATGATCCCGTTTTAGTTTTAGATGAAGCAACAAGTAGTGTTGATACCCGTACTGAAAAGATTATTCAAGAAGGGATGGATAAACTAATGGAAAATCGAACAGTCTTTGTTATCGCTCATAGATTATCTACCGTTAGAAATGCTAAGGCAATCTTAGTTATGGAAAAGGGTAAGATTATTGAAAGAGGTTCACATAATGAACTTATCGACCTAAAAGGAAAGTACTACGAATTATATACGGGCGCAAGCGAATTAGAATAGACTAAAAGGAAGGATTATCCCTTCCTTTTCATTGCTTATAAACCTTGTTATTTAAATTTAAAACTAGTAAAATGAAAATGCAATGGAAGCTTAGCTCAGCTGGGAGAGCATTTCCTTCACACGGAAAAGGTCAGGGGTTCGAACCCCCTAGCGTCCACCATATAAATAGAATAGGTTTGATATATAAATGCACTTGTCAAGAGAAAGTAGACATGTATCAAGCTTAATTAAACCCTAGTTCAGATATAAACTGAGCTGGGGTTTTATATTTTAAAGAGTAAGCTGGTCGTTCGTTATTGTAATAATAGACATATTTCTTTATTAAGGATTCAACATCGTTAGAATGACCTAAATCAAAATCTAAAAATAATTCTTCTTTAATCCAACCAATCAATGATTCATCAACTGGATTATCTGTTGGTGTTCCTGCTCGACTCATAGAACGCTTAATGTTATAATCTTTAATGAGCTCGTTATAGCTTATAGAAGCGTATACAGAACCTTGATCGGTGTGTAAAACTGTTGGTTCTTGTGTGCCTTCTTTTTTTATGATTTCCAATACCTCATTAAGGCCATCAAAATATGGCTTTGCATCGCCTCTCCGACCTGATAATTTGTAACTTAATATCATCGTAAATGCGTCAAAATAGGAAGTTAGTTCATAATATTTTCCCTTGACATAAAATGCAGTCATATCTGATACTACAACCTCTAACGGACGCGATAAATACTTCCATGAACAATTTACTAGGTTCTTGTATTTAACTCGCTCTTCGCCCGGTTTAACATATTTATAGTGCTTACCACTTGAGATAATTCCTGCATATTTACAACATAAATGGACGTGTTTATCACTCCAATTCACATTATAATGTGAATGTGCATAAGCATTTACCCATCTATATCCGTGAGATGGATGTTTATGATGAATTTTCTTGATTAGTTCAATATCTTTTTCTCTTTGAATCATCCTTAGAGAAGGATTATCTTTTCTTTTTAACCATTTGTAATAACTTGATTTATTTACATCCATAATCTCACAAAGTTGTTTTATTGGATGATTTTTGCTTAATCTTTCAATGATTTGAAATTCTTGTTGTTTATAGAAATGAACTTCTTTTTGACACCAACTCCTTTCGTAAGATAACCTTTTTTTAATCGTTCAATCTCCACTTGTAATTTAAGGTTTTCTTTTTGTAATTCTTCTATTGTTGTTTTTGGCTTGAAAGATCCTTTGGGTCTTCCTTTTTTTGGGCCACGATATTTACCAATATTGCTTTTTAAACCTTCAACGCCTTTCTCTCGATATCTTCGTAACCAATAAACTAATGAAGTTGCTGATATATTATATTTTGTTGCACATGCTCTTATTGGAATTTGATTATCAATATGATCTTTGACAATTTCGAGCTTTTCTTCATCTGTATACAAATGATATGTTTTATTATCCATTGTAATACCTCCTATATGTAGAATAACAAAAAAAGTAGAAGTATCAATCTATTAATACTGTCTACTTTTAAGGTATCACTTCAAAAAGTATCGGGCCTTTTTTCATAACGGTGGGGTTTAAACTGAGATGTTCGGATTTTTAAAATTTATATAAGGATAATGTTACGTGAGTTATAGAGAAGTATATACATATTTTTACACGATTTGATATTGAACTAAAATCTGACGATGCAATTAAAAAAGAAGAGGAATTAGCTTTTGCCATCAACGATACAGGTGGCAAAGAGATATCACCTAAACTAAAACGTATTATTCATTTATATGCAAATGGTGATATTGATTATGAAACAGCTTGTTTTGCAATTAATAGATGTTTCTAGGTTTTAAATATGGAAGACATTTATGTTTATGAAGGAACCAATGTCCTTATTAATA
>JAZRXY010000023.1:0-9175 GCA_045600465.1 Bacilli bacterium | reverse complement strand
TAGATTAGATGTCTTAGGACTATTATCTATTGGTGCTTTATCTGCTCCAATAGATGAAATAGCAAGTAATCCTACTACTACAATACTAGACATCTTTTTTATTATTGAATTAATCTTAGATGATTTATTATACATTGTCTCACCCCTCTTGCAATAATTATATATATATATATATAAAATAATGCAAATAAACTTACATAAAAAAACTTGTTGTGGTTAGCAACAAGTTTAATTTCTATTTATTAATTGCACTTTTAAGTGCTTGAGCGAATTGATCAGGGCATGATGTTTGTTTAAAGCCGCACTTAATCCCCTCAATTAAAGGAATGATTTCTTCAGCTTTTCTTCCTTCTACTAGTCTAGATAAGCCTTGTAAGTTACCATTACATCCCCCAATAACTCTTAAATTATGAATAATATTATTTTCATCTAGTTCAAATTCCATTTGTCTTGAGCAAGTTCCATTTGTTTGATATACGTGTTTCATTATAGTCACCTCATTACTTAATTATTATACAAATTAAAAAAAGGAGATGCAAATTATTTGCATTCTCCATTAAGTGCTTCAAAGTATTTTCTTCTTTCTTCAATAGACATATTATCACTTGCTAATTCCATTCCTTTAGAAACAATTTTGATAACTGCTCCTTCTTGTTGTAATTCTTGCCCATCTTTAACAGTAAGTGCTAAAACTGCTTTAGCAATGTTAGCTACTTCTTCTGTTCCAAATTGATAATATGCTACTCTATCAAATTTATTAGCGCCTTCTGCTTTATCACTTTCATAATAATATTTAGTTTCTACATGATATGAATAATCTTTGCCACCAATTGTTATGGTATCATATGTTTTACATGTAAGCGTTTTAGCGCAACCACTAAGTCCTAGCGACAAGGCTGCTAATGTTGTTAATAATAATTTTCTTTTCATTCTAGCTTGCCCCTTTTTAATCTTTAATCACGAATAGCCCATAAGTTTCTTTATCCTTTTTATAGACTACACATTTTTTGTTTTCGTATTCATCTTCATAAATATAGAAATTTAATCCTAGTAATTCAAGATTTGCGATTGCTGTATCAACATCCATAATGCGAGGATGAATGACTTTAGTTCTAACATGTTCTAAACTAGTTGGATCAATATCTTCGATTTCATCTAAAACATAAGCATTCTTCATTGCTCCATGATGTTTATCAGTTAATCTTGATTTTGCTCTTTTTAATTGTTCTTCTAAAGAATCACCAACTGCTTCGATAGCATCATAAACATTTCTTTCTGTAACTTCGCTTCTTAAGTTACCAACTTTACTAGGAATAGTCACTTCGACTTTTTGGCCATCTGGTACAAGGGATAATACAACCCTTGCCTCTACCCCATCCAAGACAAGATACTTCTCCAATCTCTTCAAACTTAATTCGACACTTTCTTTCAAAAACTGTGTCACCTTAATGTTTCTTCCAATAACTTGATACTTCATATTTTGCCCTCATCTTTCTATATATTATATGGTTTGTAACCATTAATTATAAATACTCGACATATTATTATTTCTACCTATATTTTATATGAAAATATAAAATCATACAACAAAAAAGGAGTGAACACTCCTTCATGTAAAACTATCCTAACAATTTAATTTTTGGAATAATTAAGGCTGCTAACGTTGCTACAATTATACCGGTTATAAAACTAGCAATCGACATAAACAAAACATAATTAATCATTATTCCAGATTGATAAATAATTGCTACTACAATGCATTGCCCTAGTCCATGCATTGTTGCCCCACCAATACTAATACCAAAAATTGAGGCTTTGCTAAACTTATGAATAAAAAGTGATGTTAAGGTGGCTAATGTTGCTCCCCCTAAAGAAATAAAAAAGTTAACACCAAATCCACTAAATAATAAAGCTACTAATACTACTCTTAAAATATTGTAACCAATATAATATCTTTCATTCATTTTTGCTAAAACAATTAATCCTACAACATTAGCTAAACCTAGTTTTGCTCCAGGAAACAAAAATGTTAGTGGGATTAATGATTCAACATAACTTAGAATTATTCCAATTGCAAGAAATAATGCTAATTGAACAAGTTTTTTACTAGACATTATTTTGCACCCCCTGGAACATAATCATAACCACTATCCTCACTAGACATGATTGTGACTCTTACGTGATTTGGTGCGCAAATTAGACTACTACCTTTACCACTTTGATAACCAAGAGTAGAACAATAATGGTATGGTGATTCTTCATCTTTAATTCTAACTTTGCCATCATTAACTTCAATAACAACATCCGCTAATAAGTCAGAATATTTAGTTTTAGGTAATGTTATTATTTCATCTTTAGAAGTATTCATTGTATAAACAAGTTTATTGTTGTAATAAACATTAACATCACTTCCATTGCTATCTGCATTAATCCAATAAAGCGCAACAAAAATAAGGATGAATAAAATTACTATCCCAACAATAATATAATCAACCTTATTTTTTTTAAGTT
Organism: Bacilli bacterium; assembly: GCA_045600465.1. Lineage (GTDB taxonomy): Bacteria > Bacillota_I > Bacilli_A > RFN20 > UBA1709 > JAZRXY01. The sequence goes on along the minus strand of JAZRXY010000023.1, from coordinate 6,664 downwards.
CCATTACTTACCTCACAATAATCTTATTAACATAATCGTAATTAATTGTATCTTTTAATAGATGATCATTAAAATATTCACTAACAATTAAATTAACTTTATTACCTTCATCTACTTCAATTAAATATTCTATTTTACTATCAAAAGCTTCTTCAAATCTATTAATCATATCTTCTATCTTATCTAAACTATCAAGATTAAATACGCTTGTAGATAAAGCATCTAGCATCATCGCATTATTTGACGTACTAATTAGTGATATCGAACGATAATAGTTTTCACTCTTACCACTATAAGGATTTAAAATATGGTGATGTCTAACTCCATCGTTATCAAAATAATATGATTCATAGTCTCCAGAAGTAGAAAAACTTACCATTCCTTTAACACTTATAGCTCCTAAAATCTCTTTGTTATTAGGTTCAAGAATAGCAATATTCCAAGTATCTCTAGAAGGGTTTGGATTTATTGAAGTTGCTACCATACTACTTCTCCCCCCATCTACAATACTAGGGGTTTCACTTATCATACTAGCCATTTTTTCAATAGCATAGCCTTTAGCAATTCCTCCTAATGAAATAATCACCTTATCATTACAACCATCAAGTCTATTAAAAGTAACTGTTTTATCATTACTATCTAAAACAATTATTTCTTCGATATTATTTAGGCTAGTAGAACAAGTTAATGCTCTATTTATTTCTTCATCACTAGGATTGCTACTTGTTAGTCCTAATGGAGATAACTTAGAACTATACAAATCAATTAATGCGCCTAGACTAGGATTAAAATAGCCATCACTTAATTTAGTTATTTTAATTGAATCACTAAGTAATTCAAACAAGTCATCATCAACACTTATTTTCTTTCCAGTTGCGTAATTATCATTTATTACCTTTAAATTATTAATTAACTCTTCTCCATCTTTGTAATAATTGTAACGATCAAATAACTTATGCTCATATTGAATGGTATCATTAAATAAACTTTCTAATTTTTTATAATCTAGTTTGTTATATGTTGTTAATGAAATTGAGGAATCAAAAAGAGTGATTAACTCGTTATCACTATTTTTAACATCACTAGCATAACTTGTTAATGCATTGTAAGTATTTTTTGAGCCACTGCAAGATGTAAGAATTAAACTAAGCACTGGTATAATATAAAGTATCTTTTTCATATTAAATATATTAGCATAAATCAGTTTTTTATTGAATAAAAACCGCAAAAACATGGCACTTTCGTGAGTAAAACTTGGAACCCCAAAACCCTTTATTTTTGGTATAATATATATGGGCGTAATAGCCGTTGTAAGGAGGCATTTTTATGTCAAAGAAACGCAAGGAAGCTTTTTTGCGTTTAAAAAGGAAGAAAAGTGGAAACACTTATTCTATTTCTAATTGTTTTGTTACTACTAGTAATAGTAGTTTCAAACAATTCTAGAAAATAACCTTTTAGAATTCTAAGCTTCCTTTACAACGAAAAGGAGATGTACCACCATCTCCTTTTCCTTTATTCTAAGCTTCGTTTGTATTATATATCAAATTTTGTAAAATTGCAGGATATTAGAACTTATAGGAGAAAGGAAGTTTTTTTCGTTTAGGAAGTAAAAACACTTATCTTATTTCTATTTTCTTATTAATGTTAGTAATAGTAGTTTCAAACAATTCTAGAAAATAACCTTTTAGAATTCTAAGCTTCCTTTACAACGAAAAGGAGATGTACCAGCATCTCCTTTTCCTTTATTCTAAGCTTCGTTTGTATTATATATCAAATTTTGTAAAATTGCAAGACATTAGAACTTAAACGATGACTTCAAATCACAAATTCTATTAAAGATTAAATGATCACTTGTAGAATCATAATCTGTTGAATAATATCCTTCTCTTACAAATTGATATTTATCTTCTGGTTTAGTATCTTTAAATGCTTCTTCAACAAAGCCATGCTTTACTGTCCAAGAAGAAGGATTAACTCTATCCTTAAATGGTAAATCCTTATTTTCTTCTGTTTCTTCAACTAGTAAAGGTTCAAATAAGTTAAAGTCTGCTTTTAATGCTGTCGAAGCTTCAACAAAGTGAATGTTTCCATTTGGCTTACGTTTATCAAATCCACTACCCGATTTAGTTTCTGGGTCATAAGTACAATGGATTTCAACAATCTCACCCTTATCATCTTTAATTACTTCATTACATTTAATAAAGTAAGCATGCATTAATCTAACTTCTACATCTTTAGCAAGTCTTTTCCATTTACGATTAGGCATTTCTTCAATAAAGTCATTTCTATCAATATAAACAACTCTAGAGAAAGCAATCTTTCTAGTTCCTAATGCTTCATTTTCTTGGTTATTAGGAGCATCTAAATATTCAATCTTTCCTTCTGGATAGTTAGTGATAACTACTTTTAAAGGATTAATAATTGCATTATATCTATTTGTTTTCAGTTTTAAATCTTCTCTTAAGAAATAATCTAGTTTTTCATATGGAACAACTGAGTTAATTCTTGATAATCCTGTATCTGCTACAAATGTCTTAATAGCTTCAGGAGTATAACCTCTTCTTCTTAGACCTCTTAATGTAGGAAGTCTAGGATCATCAAAGCCAACAGCGATGCCATCATTAATCATTGAAATGAAGTAACGTTTTGACATAATAACATTCGTAATCTTTAATTTACCAAATTCAATTTGATGAGAAACATGTGGCATTTCACATTCCTTAATAAACCAATCATATAATGGACGGTGGTTTTCAAATTCGATTGTGCATAGTGAGTGAGTGACTCCTTCAATACTATCTTGTAATGGATGAGCCATATCATACATTGGATAGATACACCACTTGTCTCCTGTATGGTGGTGAGAAACGTGTAAAATTCGATAGATAACTGGATCTCTCATGTTAATATTTGGACTATTCATATCAATCTTAGCACGTAATACTTTTTCACCTTCTTTGAATTCACCATTTCTCATTCTTGTAAATAAATCAAGGTTTTCTTCTATACTTCTATTTCTATAAGGTGATTCTTTTCCGCCTTCAGTTAATGTCCCTCTAGTAGCAGAAATTTCTTCAGCACTTTGATCATCGACATATGCAAGTCCTTTTTTGATGAGTAAAACTGCTCTTTTGTAAGTTTCTTCAAAATAATCTGAGCCATAACAAATATGTTCTGGTTCATAGCCAAGCCATCTAACATCTTCTAATATTCCATCAGCAAACTCTGCTCCTTCTTTAGTAGGGTTTGTATCATCATAACGAAGATTTGTTGTTCCGTTAAACATATCAGCTAAACCAAAATCAGTCATAATTGCTCGAACGTGTCCAATATGTAAAAAGGCATTTGGTTCAGGTGGGAAACGAGTAACAATTTTATTTACTCTTCCCTCTTTTAAATCGTTTTCAATAATAGTTTTAATAAAGTTTGACATTTCTTCCATAGCAATCACCTTATTTTCTTACTTTATTATTCTATATTTTTGTCTTAACATTTTCAATGATTATATTATAATATAATTACGGTGGTGGTATTATGAAAATCAATTTTAAAAATGACTATAGTGAACTTATTCACCCAACACTACTAAAAAGGCTTGTTGAAATAGCCCAAGTCCCTCAAGTAGCCTATGGTCTAGATGAATATAGCTTAAATGCAAAAAAACTAATTAATAAAGAATGTGACAATGATGCTGAAGTATTCTTCCTAGCTGGAGGAACTCAAACTAATATGGTCTTCATTCAAAGTGCTTTAAAGCAATATGAATCTGTTATTGCTTGTGAAACAGGACATATCAATGTGCACGAAACAGGTGCTGTTGAAGCAACAGGACATAAAATTTCTGTTGTTAAAGGAAGTGAAGGCAAAGTAAGTGCTAAAGAAGTTGAAAAATGTGTGCTTAAACATTGCGATGAGCATATGGTTATGCCTAGAATAGTTTATATCTCTCAATCTACTGAGATTGGAACAGTTTACACCTTAAGAGAATTAAAAGATTTAAGACAAGTTTGTGATAAATATGGTCTATATCTATTTGTTGATGGTGCAAGACTAGGCAGTGCCCTAACTTGTTCAGCTAACGATGTAAATATGGATGACTTAGCTAGGCTTAGTGATGCCTTCTATATTGGAGGAACTAAAAACGGAGCATGCTTGGGAGAAGCTCTTGTAATCAATAACAAAGATTTATCAAAGAATTTCCGCTATATAATTAAAAATAGAGGAGCAATGCTTGCTAAAGGATATCTAGTTGGAATCCAATTTGAGGAACTATTCAAAGATGGTTTATTCTACAAGATTGGAATGCATGAAAATGAAATGGCAGATATTATTAGAGATGCACTAGTTAATAAAGGAATCAAATTCTTTGTTGAAAATACAACAAACCAAATTTTTCCAATTCTTAATGCAAAACAAGTAGAAACTCTTTCTAAGTATTTTGATTTTGAAATTTGGGACAAGATTTCCAAAGATAAGATTGTCATTAGACTTGTAACATCATTTAACACATCTTTGAATGATGTAAATCAACTTAAAGACATGATTAAAAGAATTTAATTAAGTTTATAAACAAACAAATGCATGGATTAAACCATGCATTTTATTTTGTAAATTTCTTACCTTTTTCCAAAGCAGTTACTAACCACTTAGGATTTTCTTCTCCCTCTTCTAATTCTTTAAGAAGTTTTAACTCTAACTTAGAAAACTCTCTATTTTCCAATAAGTCAGGTCTTTTTTCTTTGGTTATTCTTAAGGATTCTTTTAATCTCCATTTAGCAATTGCTTCATGATTACCACTAAATAGTATTGGTGGTATTTCTTTGCCTTCATAAACTCTAGGTAAACTGTATTGAGGATATTCTAACAAACCATTTTCAAATGATTCTTCTACAATGCTTTCCTCACTAATGGCTCCATCAATTAATCTAATAATGGCATCACTTATTACCATTGAAGCTAACTCTCCACCAGTAAGAATATAATCACCAATTGAAATTTCTTCATCAACACTTTCAATGATTCTTTGATCAACACCTTCATAGTGCCCACAAATAATGGCCACATGCTTATGGCTTGCAAGTTCATGAGCTTTCTTTTGGCTAAACTTTTCTCCTCTAGGTGACATTAAAACAACATATGTGTCATTATTTTTAACGCTATTTAAACAATCTAGTAGTGGTTGGCATTGCATAATTAGTCCTGCACCACCACCCACACTAGGATCATCTACTCTAAAGTTTTTATCTTTAGTAAAATTTCTAATGTTATGAGTTTCTATCTCTATTGCTCCTTTAGCAATTGCTCTTTTAATAATTGAGGTATTTAAGAAACCTTCATACATTTCTGGGAAAAGAGTTAAAATATCAATTTTCATTAAATAAACCCTCCCAATACTTAATTACAATCTTTTTACTATCAACATCGACATCATCAATAAATGCCTTAACAAATGGAACTATTTCTTTTTTACCATTGCTCATTGCTACTACTAAACTTCTTTGAGCAGTGTCTTCTCTAATATATTCTACTTTACCATAGCATTTATCATTCATGTAAACATCCATTCCTATAAGTTCATGGTAGTAGTAACTATCTTTTAATTTAGGAAGATTATCAATACTCATTCTTACAAAATAATTACGATATTTATTTGCGCTATCGACATCACTAATTTCATCAAAGATTAAATAATCCATTTCTCCACTATTAGAATAATGTTTAACATGCACTAGTAATTCATCACTTGTTTCTTCGTTAACAAGCAATAACTCGTTACCTTTTTTATAACGTAGAGATGCAAAATCAGTAAAAGATTTAACTTTTACTTCTCCCTTTAATCCTCTTACATTAATAATCTTACCTAGTGTTACTTGTTTCATTTTGTTCACCTAATTTATTATAACAAAATAACAACCAAATAAAAAGGCACTATTAAGTCCTCTTAACAAGGGTTTTTTTGAAAATGTTGTTTTATATATTGGAAATGTATGGCGTTTATGCCATAACATTATTGAGGTGATTAGTTATTATGGAAATACATGATAAAGTAAAGGCAATTAGAAAACAGTTAAAGATGAGTCAGACATCTTTTGCTGAAGAACTAAATGTCGATTACACAACTCTAAGTAGAATAGAACGAGGAATCTTTAAACCTAGTTACAAGTTTATGGAAAATCTAAAAAAAGTTTGTAAAAAATATAATATTAATATTGAAGACAAAACCTCTTTATTAAGTGTAGAAATTGTTAATTCAGATGATCAGTACGCTGATATTGTTAATGTAATCGATTCTTCTTATCTAGTAGCAAATAAAACTATAAATTATCTATTGCTTCAAAGAAATTGGTTAATTGGAAAACGTATTGTTGAAACCGAATTAACAAACAGAAAAGATGACTATGGTAAAAACATAATTAAAGAATTATCAAGAAAATTGACGCAAAAATATGGTGGCGGATATGAGTTAAGAAATATTTATTATTTTATTGATTTTTATAATTCTTTCCCAAACATTTTGCACACAGCGTATGCAAATTCTTTATTATCATGGTCGCACTATAAAATTTTGTTACAAGTAGAAAATAAAGAAGCGAGAAAATGGTATGAAAATGAAGCTTCAAAAGAAGCGTGGAGCGTTAGGACTTTACAAAGAAATATATCTTCA
>JAZRXY010000022.1:0-6120 GCA_045600465.1 Bacilli bacterium | reverse complement strand
AGTACATAAGGTTGATAGATATTATGCCTCTAGCCAAACTTGCTCATGCTGTAAAAATAGCTATAAGGTTGGAGATAACGAAAAATATCATTGCCCATATTGTGGACTAACTATTGATAGAGATATTAATGCCGCTATTAATATCTTTAATCAAGGTAAAATGTCTTCATCAACATAAATAATAACAAACTACGGTAGGAACTATCGAAAGTTACGCTAGGGGAGATCGTGTAAGAGACATTTATTGCCCTGTGATCAGTGAACCTAGAATCTTGTGACTTTAGTCATGAGAGTGTTCAATAAATCTAATGATCTCTAGTTGCAAATCCTTAAAAATTGCTAACATTTATAATCACTTCTTCCCATTTAAAATAATTCTTTCGGTTTTCTTTAATCCTTTAACGCCTCTTATTAATTTATTATTCAAGACATCAACTAAGCCTTGGGCTTGATCAAAGTTAAATCTATCTAATGAGGCAATAGCAAGTATTCTTAATGGTAAATAATTTAGCATCTTAGTAATACTGTCTTCATCCATTGCCATCATTTCTTTATTAATTCCTTGTTTAACTAATTTATAGACAGCTAGTCCTGCTACGCTATCTTTAACATCACCTAGTGTTGAATTTAATGAATATGATCTAGACTTTTCATTTAATGGTGGTAAGACCCTTAATCCTAATAACTTTCTAAAATCTTCTTCATTAAAAGCAATCTTTTTATAATAACAACTTGATTCATTTCTAGTTGATTTGGCATCATTACTTCCCTTAATCCTAATAGGATAGACTTTAGCGATATCTCTTGATGAAACACCAATTGCGACCTCATAATCGCCACTTTCAACTTCAAATCTACCTTTAAGCACATCATAGTAATTAATTTCATTAATTGGAATTGTAATTACTATATTCTTGCTTTCAAAAGGCTGAAGGCTAACCTTTTCGAAACCTTTTAATTCTTGATAAGCATAATAATCTCTTTTTGACTTATTTCTTAGATAAACTTGAATTACTTCTTTAATTGCATGTTTTGACATATTAGTGACATTGCAATTAACAACTAAATCATCATCTTTCGCAATTACCCTATCGCATTTAATTATTGTTCTGCCATAGTTTAGACCATACCCAAATGGATATTTAACCGGAATCTTGTAAGTATCAAAATAACGATAACCTACATAAAGTGATTCACCGTAATATACATTGTCATATTCTTTAGCAAAGTAATTATCATAACCTATATCACTAATCTTTAAAGGAATGGTTTCAGTTAATTTTCCACAAGGTGAAACTTTACCAAACAGCATATCAACAACAACTTTCCCCCCCATTTGTCCCATAAGACCTGTGTGAAGGATAGCTTGAGCCTTATCATCAAAGCTGTAATCTAGTGCATAATTTCCTTCTAACACTATAACAATGTTTTTATTAACTTTAGCAAGCGCTTCAATTACTTCTAATTGTTTTTTAGGTAGACTAAAACTTTCTTTATCTAACTCTACACAAAGATCTTTTTGGTTATTGCCAACAAAGATAATTACATTTTTAACCCTCTCTGCCATTTCAATAGCTTTTCTTAAGTTAGAAGCATCGCTTATTTCATCATCATCGTAGCAAGCAAAATATCTAATTTCACCAAACTCTTTATTAAAAGCAAATAAAGGTGATACTTCATTACTTGCATCTATTTTACTTAGACCACTGTTTTGATAAACAAACTTATCAGCAAGTTTACCCACAACCATAAAACTATCTTCTTTATCTAATGGTAAGAAATTATTGTTATTTTTAAGTAAAACAAAAGATTCTCTCGCTGCTTTTTCTGCTATGTTATTAAAATCAAGCAAACTATAATTTTCAGGATTTGGATGGTCAAGTTTAGAAATAGTGACAAACAATCTTCTTACACTATCATCAACAAACTTTTCATCTAGTTCTTTATTTTGAACAGCCTGTAAGACCTTATAGTCATTATAAGATGATGAGGTTGGCATCTCTAAATCTAGCCCTTGTTTTAGAGCTTTAATTCTATCATTAGTTGCACCCCAATCACTAACAACTAAGCCATCATATTGCCATTCTTCTCTTAAAATCTTATTTAGCAACACTTTGTTTTCGCTACAATATTCACCATTCACTTTATTATGTGAACTCATTAAAGCAAATGGATTGGCTTTTTCTATTACTTTTCTAAATGGCTCAAGATAGATTTCCCTTAATGCTCTTTCATCTACTAAGGCATTGTAAGTATATTTACAAGTTTCTTGGTTACTTAAAGCAAAGTGCTTAACACATGCTCCAACTCCAACACTTTGAATTCCTTGAACATAATTAAGCCCTAGTTCTCCATTTAAGAAAGGATCTTCACTCATATATTGAGAGTTTCTACCGCCAAGTGGATGTCTTTTAATATTTAGGCTTGGAGAAAGCAAAATACTGATACCAAGTTTATAAGCTTCATTTCCCAGTGCTTTTCCAACTTCATAGAATAATTCTCTATCAAAACTACAAGCAAGTGACGATAGTGCAGGATAACATGTAGCTTTTAATATTTCCCCTTGATAGGCAAATCCATTATCTTCTACTAAAACCCTTAAGCCAGATGAAACATCAGCAAACTTAATAGAATTTAAATTACGCTCACTAAAATCAAGTGTTTCCCAAGTATTTTTACCGGATAACAACCCTACTTTTTCTTCTAATGTAAAATCATTAATACTTGTCATAGTTTTTATTACCTCTTATAAATTATATTTTAACATAAAAAATCCCACTCATGTGGGATTAATTAATTATTCTGATAAATACTCTTTTAATTGAGCAACAAAGTTATCTCTTGAACAAGGTAGTAACTCACCATTTTTAGAGAACGAAATTCTACCTGTTTCTTCGCTAACTACAACTGTTACAGCATCACACACTTCACTGATGCCTAAAGCTGCTCTATGTCGAGATCCATATTTACCAACTAAAGGTTTAACACTTGGTGTGAAATAAACACTTGCTGCGACAATTGTGTTACCTCTAATAATGATTGCACCATCATGAAGTGCTGTTCCTTCATAGAAAATTGTCTTAATTAAATCAACACTAATAGGAGCACCTATTTGACTACCTGATTCAATGTAGTGATTTAAGTTATCATTCTTTTCAAATGTAATCAAAGCACCAGTTCTAGAAGATGATAAAGCAAGGACTGCTTCCCCAATTTTATTAACTGTATCTTCGTCAGTAAGTTTTACTTTATTGTTTTTAGATCCACCTTGTCTTGTTGCAATGAACCTTCTTCTGATTTCTTGAGAATAAATTGAACCATAGATTACTACTACTGCAACCGCAATAATATTTACTAATTCTGTTGTTAAAGAAAGGTTTAAAATGTTTGCCACTGTATTAAGAACTAATAAAGCGCCACAAAATAAAGCTACTTTTTTCTTATTAAGGATTTTCCCAAAGATGAAAATAGCTACAACGTAAAGAACAATTGTAATAATAAAATCTATCCACCAAATTAAATCTGGATTAAATGTAATAGGCATCGTTATCTTCCCCTTCTTTATAATTCTCTTCTATATATCTTACCATTTTGAGCGTGAGCAAGCAATGCCACACTGCTAGCAATAATTGCACCAACAACATCATCTAAAAAAACATTATGTCGAGGCTTTTCATCTAATTTTTTAATGATTCCCCATTTTTCTTTATCAACCCAGCCATAAACTGTTAGAGCAATAGATCCAAATAAGTTACAAATATTAAGCGCCATTACTTCATCTAGTCCAAAAAGCCCATCATCTTGTTCTAAAACTTCTTGAATATAAGGGTCAATGTGTTTCTTTTCTCTAGTCATTCTATCTTGTTCAATTGCAAATATAATTGTATTAATCACTTCTGTTTTTTCTAATACTTTATTAACAGCATTAATAGTTTCTTCAATAGTAATTTTAGGAGTGTATTTAGCTTGAATATCATGAGCAACTTTAGCCATTTCTTCAATTGTTACTTCTTCTTCATTTAAAAGCTTTATAGCATATTCTTTACTTGCTCTCATTTAAACTCCCTCCTTTTACCATCTTTTCAATTATATAATAAGACTTTTCTTTAAATATTTGTAGTATTCACTTGCTTTTTTTAGTAAAAACATATAAAATTAACAATGCAGCGGACACTTAGCTCAGCTGGGAGAGCATCTGTTTGACGTACAGAAGGTCGGCGGTTCGATCCCGTCAGTGTCCACCATTTTTTTATATTTATATATATTTTTTTACAAAAAATAATATAAATATTTGCATCTTTTTGGAAATTAGACCACCTGTTTTTTTAATAGAAATCAGGTGGTCTATTTATGTTAAGAAAAACTAACAATGAGTATGAATTACTTTTTCAAGAATTCATAAATGAAAAGCAGCATCAAGGCTTAGCGGAAGCTTCAATTAAATCTTATGTTGAAAGTTTCAAAAGATATACTAGTGAGACAAGTGGCGACTTTACTAAGAAATCATATTATCACTGGATAGACCAATTTAAGAAAAGAGGGTCTATTAGATCAGTTAATCATTATCTAGGTCAGTTAAAGATATTTATTAATTACTGCTTAAAAAATTCAGATTTGAAACCTGATCAAGTTGAAATGCTTAAAATGCAACAAGAAAGAATAGTTTATTATGCTGACGAAGAATTAAATGTATTATTAGAAAAACCAGATATAAAAGCTAGCTTTAGTGAATGGCGAACTTATACTATAATATGCTTCTTCTTAGCAACAGGTTGTAGAGTTGGAACTTTAATAAATATTAAGTTAGAAGATATAGATTTTAAAAATAAAGAAGTTTATTACAGGCATCTTAAAAATAAAGATATGGCTATATTACCATTATCTAATGCTGTAATTGAAAGTATAAATAGATATTTAAATATCTGGGATGTAAAAGAATATCTATTTTGTTCTGATAGTGGCGGACAAATGACGACTAACTCGGTAAGATTAGCATTAGAAAGATATTGCAAAAAGCGTGGCATTAAATCTAAAGGTGTTCATGCTTTTAGACATACTTTTGCAAGACTATGGTGCCTCAATAATGGCAATTTATTTGCGCTACAGAAAATGCTTTGCCACAGAGATCTAACTATGACAAAGCGATATGCGAATATTTTTGGTAGCGATTTACATAATAATCTAGAACTATATAGTCCGCTAGATAGAATGCAAAATAACTATAAGGTTAGGAAATTTTAATTTCTTTTTCTGCTTTTAATAACTCTGGGAACCACTTGTCAGTTTTATCTTTTTCAGTTATTGGTTCCTTCTTTTCTAGTTGTACAGTATAAGTCTTTTTAATTTTTCTTAGAAAGTCATATTCAGTTAGTTCATACTTAACATTTTTGCGTTCAGTTCTAACAAGGTCTACAACAACAGGAATACTACCATATTTAATTTTTAAACTATCAGTATAAAAGCCCTCTAGAAGGTCTGGAATTTCAACGTCATTAACTAATTCCCAACAGATTGTAGGTGGGGGTAAAAGTTCCCCGTCGCTACCTGGAACAGCTGTTTTCCAGTCTGATGTCATGCCTTTGCAATAATCAACTATGCTTGCCATTATTCTTCACCTCCTTCGCAAAATAATTTAGTGTAGTAGGTTGCGTATGATTGAGCTTGTTTAATAATATCTGCTCTAGACTTGTAAGATAGGTGGTACCATTTACCTGTTTCAAAATCTGTATAGCCTTCTTCAATTCTGCCGTCATCGAGTATCTTATGCTCTTCGCAACCTGCGTCCACATTGTCATTAATGTATTTAATGTACACTAATGCTTGTTCTAGCATTTCGCTAGAAATTTTGTTATCGATTTTTGTTGTTTTCATTTTATTTACCTCGTTTCTGCGCTGGCCAACTTACCTGAGCGCACTGTAAGTCTAGCACATTGCCTATTTTTACAAGGTGTGTCAGACACAACTAAAAAAAAGAGCCGGTTGCACTAGTCAATAAAAAGTAGACAGTTTAAAAAGAGACCCTAAAACCCCATGTCAGTTTTATACTGGTGTGGGGTTTTATATTGTAAACAATACATAGGTCGTTCATGATTGTAATAATTGATATATTTTCTTATCAGA
>JAZRXY010000021.1:0-39766 GCA_045600465.1 Bacilli bacterium | reverse complement strand
GTAAAGTAATCTGGGAATAATTTTACACTACCAAAAGCACATGCAATTGATAAAACAACTGATATGACAACTGTTAGTATTGACTTACCTATTCCTTTTTGTTTGTTATCTTTCATGCTGACAACTCCTTTTTTTACATACCCAAAAGTAAAGACATAGTCTTTTCTTTTATTATCTAAATAATACCCCCCCCCCCGATGCTTTTGTAAAGCAATGAACTGCTGTTAATTATAAAATGAACTTCACGTTTTATTAATACGCGAATTGTAATTCTTAACGCAACTACAAATCTAAATAATTGCTTTTAGTTTTTCAGGTATTTTTGAAAAGTATGTTTTCAATAGTCGAAAAGTCAGGTTTCAGATTTGCCTATATCTTGAAAAGTAGAGTATCAAAATAATTATTCGCTATTATATTACATAGTTCCTTTTTTATTCATACGAAATATCAAACATATCGAGAAGCCTCTTGAAAGTATCCTGACCATCAAGACAAGTGTCTGTTAAATAGCCCTTCTCGTTGTTCCACTCAGAAAGGCCTCTGTAATAAAAAGCTTTCTTTGAATCCTCAATAATAAACGGAATAATATGATGCCTTAGACATTCTTTCAAAGCCACAAGCCTACCAACTCTCCCATTACCGTCTTGGAATGGGTGAATATGCTCAAAGTCCGAGTGAAGTTCGATAATGTCATAAATCGTAACATTTGTTTTTGCGTTATACTCATCAAGAAGAGCTTTCATTTTTGCCGGCACGTCCTTTGGCTTTGTGGTTTCTCGGCCACCCACCACATTTGCTCTTTTCTTATAATCACCAACCGCAAACCACTCTAAAGTCGAGTCTTTTGTGTCGTGCTTTAAGATATAATGCAACTGTTTTATGATTTCCTCGGACAATGTTTCTTCGGCGCAGTCAATCACGTAATCAATGGCACGGAAGTGATGTACGGTTTCAAGCACATCATCAACAGAGATACCGTCACCGACATCAAGTGTGTTTGTTTCAAAGATTAATCTCGTTTGATCTTCCGAAAGCTTACTTCCTTCTATGTGGTTAGAGTTATAAGTCATCCTTACTTGAAGCTCGTGATAAAGCCCTCCGGATATCTTAGCGCCTTTTTCATCACGCAGAATTTGCAAAATGCGATTATCAGATACCTCATTGAAAATCTCATCAGGGCTGCAATTAAAATAATTACAAAGTTTTTTAATCACAACTCTTGATAACTTTTCGCCTTTTCCGATTTTAGCTATTGTCCTTGAGGAAATACCGAGTACAATAGTAAGATCTGTTTTGGTTATTCCTTTTTTATTTAATTGTTGCTCCAATCCGCTATACGAAATCATATGAGCGCCTCCTTTAACCTTTACTTATTATACCGCAACATTGCACAAAAGTAAAGGTACCATGAGGAATTTCTGAAAAAAAGTAAAGGTTTATATAAATATATTGCACTAGTCAATAAAAAGTAGACATTATTTTGAAAATTTTAATTTATATTCGTTTGGAGTCAGGTAATTCAAGGAATAAGCAGGTCTTTCGTTGTTAAAGAAATCGACATATTTTTCAATTGGTTCATATACATTGCTATTTGAACTGCTATTAATAAAGTAGACAGTCTTATTGTTTGTGTATACACTAATGCGCATCGGTGTATACACAAACTCGTAACAAGTAGACACTTAACTTGTTATTTATGTGATTTCATGCTACATGAACTTACCTTGAAAAACTAGAAAACTCCTCTAAAATACAAGAAATAATAGTTACATTATTATTTTAGAACAATTTAATCTGCTAGAGTTTTTTTAGATGAATACTCTATTATGTCATTTATCTTACATCCTAATGCATTAGCAAGAGAAATAACTGCTTCAACGGAAGCCTTATTAATGTTTTTTGTTTTTAATTCATATTGTTGCAATGTTCTTAAATTGACACCCGATATAATAGATAATTCATTTTGGGAATATCCGCATTTTTTCCTTTGTTTTTGAAGCCTAGATGTCGTATTTTTTCTTTTGATGATTGTGTCTAAGACTTCGACAAACTTATCTTCAGAAGCTTCGTGTAATGTAGAGTAAAGACTCAATATTTCATCCATTGAAATGTTTCTATGAATATCTTTAAAAGATCTTCTTGTTTCCCATTGGTAATAAGCAAGAATCCAACCACACCAATATTCTCTTGATAGATCATATCTATCTAATGGCTCTTTAAATGATAAATTGTTATTTGATTTTTCAATCACTTCCATAACAAGTTCAGTTCCTGATAATCCAGCGATAACTTTAGGATTTCCATTTTCAAAATAAGAAGCGAACTGCGTTGTTATAAAAAGATTCATAAAATCATCTAAATCTAAATTACATACATTTGCTGCATAATCAAAAGCTTCCCCTAGGTTTTTCATTGCGTCATTTAAATATTCTTTAGCGTAAGCGTGGATCATTTTGTTTTATTTTCTCCTTTATAATATCTCTTATATAAATTCCTTCGATATCATCTTTTTCAAGATGCTTTTGATAATCGAGTCTAGCTTTGTTATCTCTGATTTTACGTTTTACATAATAATTACTACTATCAGCAAGCGTATAGTCAATAAACTTAATCGTTTCAAAAGCTTTTTTAGATTTTAAAACAACTTGTTCCCCTAACTTACCAAGTTTCATTGCATAATTCAATTGTTTTAGTGAAATCTCATTGGAAACAAAAGCACGAGCGAATAAAAAATAGGAATCATCAGCACGATAACCGATTATAATATCGTAATCTTGATAATTAGGTAAGAAATTGTTAATCAAATAATCTCTACCTTGCTTTGCAATTGCAGAATAAAGACTTACTTTTCTATTTTGCATTAAAATTGCTAACCAATTTAGAATGTTATATTCATTAGATAAAAGATTTAAAACTCTTAAATTTTTAGTTTCAATTTCGTATTTATTTGCATAGCCATCTTCACCTTCATTACAAGCCCATTCTTTGGCAAGTTCTAATTTTTTTGTGCAATAAAACCCTTGCCCATAGTCATTGTAAGTTTTCCCTTTTTTAAAAATTGGTTGTTTAATAATTTTAGTTGAACCGTGATATATAATTAATTTACTCATATTTCTCCTTTATACTTCTAAGGATGTTGATGTCTTTATTATACTTCTATAGAAGTAGTTTTTCAACACTATTAAAGCAATAAAAAAAGTATCTACGCCAAGTAGATACTTACTTTATTACTTAATATTGATGATTTCTACATCATAAGGATGTTTTACTTTAACAGTTACTACATCACCTTTACAATGCCCAAGTAATGCTAGTGCTAATGGAGATTCGTTAGAAATCTTACCAGCAACTGGGTTTGCTTCAACACTACCAACAATAGTATAGTCTAGTGTTTCATTTGTTTCTTTATCTAGAATTGTAACTGTTGATGCAAGACGAACAATTACTTTACCTCTTCTAGTTCCTTCTGCTTCAATAATTTCAGCATTGTTTAAGATATTTTCAATTTCATTGATTCTAGCTTCAACTTGACCTTGTTTATTTCTTGCTGCATCATAATCAGCATTTTCTGAAAGGTCTCCCTGTGCTCTAGCATCCTTTAATTCCTCGATAACTTTAACTCTTTCAACTTCTTTAAGTTGTTTTAATTCTTCTTCGAGTTTAGCTTTTCCTTCAATTGTAAGTAATACTTTAGCCATAATATCACCTCTTAACTAACTTATTATATCATATTACTTGCCAATGATACTAGCAATTTTATTTGCAATAATATCAATGACAATTGGGTTTTTACCACCATTTGGGACAATTATGTCTGCATATTGCTTAGTTGGCTCCACAAATTGATGATGCATAGGTCGAACAGTTTTTAAATATTGATTAATAGTTGTGTCAACACTTCTTGCTCTTTCATTAACATCTCTTTTAAGTCTTCTAATAAACCTAATGTCATCAGGAGTATCAACAAAAATCTTAATATCACATAAATCCCTAATTTCTGGATCAACAAAAGTTAAGATACCTTCAAGAATAATTACTTCAGTAGGTTCTAGATGTTCTGTTTCCTTTCTACGATTGTGAATTGTAAAATCATATAGTGGTTTTTCGATTGATTTACCTGACTTTAAATCTTTAATGTGTTTTTTTAATAATTCAAAATCAATGGAATCAGGATGATCAAAGTTTACTTTTGCTCTTTCTTCATAGCTTAAATGATCTAAGCACTTATAATAGTCATCCATTCTAATAAGTGATAAAGATTCACAATTAGCAACTTTTTCATATACTTTATCAGCAACTACTGTTTTACCGCTAGCACTACCACCAGCAATACCAACAAAAATAGATCTCATCTTAATTACCTCCCTTAAGTAAATCTAGGCCGTTCTCACTTTCCTCAACAAAACTAGCAAGAACCTCTTCAATCATATCCCATTCATCATCAGATTCAATTGGGAAAAGATGTCCATCGTTATCATAGATTGAAGCATAAGTGTCACCATCTTCATCTTTAGGGTTATAATAAACCACATAATCTTTTTTTCGTTTATCGTCTCTAAAAGTAAATAATATAGTCATTTCTAACTCTTTACCTTGGTCATCGACTACAATAATTTTGTTTTCATCCATGCTATTCACCTTATCTCATATCTAATAGTGTCTGTAGTATTACTACCGCTGCCATTTTATCAATAACTTGCTTACGTTTTTTTCTAGATAAATCAGCTTGTAATAAAGATGCATTAGCTTGTTTAGTGCTCCATCTTTCATCAATAAGTACTACTTCTACATTATACAAATTTTTTATTTTATCTGCAAAGTCTTGACTGCGTTTTGCGCTATCACCAAAATCACCATTCATATGAAGTGGTAATCCTAAGGCTATTTTAGAAACATCATATTGTTTAATAAGTTCCCCTACATGTTTTAAAGCTGTTTCATAATCTTCTTCTTTAAAATGATATGTTTCAACTCCACTAGCAATAATACCTAATAAGTCACTAACAGCAACTCCTAATGTTCTAGTTCCTAAATCTAATCCTAAATAGCGCATAAATCCCTCCTTAAGCCTTGCTTATAATATCTTCAACGTAACTTAATACCTCATTAATCTTAGAAGTATCTTTACCACCAGCTTGGGCAAAGTCAGCTCTTCCGCCTCCGCCACCACCTAGCATTTTAGCTGTAGGCCCAATAATCTTACCAGCAAGTAAGCCTAACTCAATTGCTTTTTTACTTGCAGCACAAGCTAGTGAACACTTATCTTTCGAAGCATTAACAATAAATAGGAAATAATTTTCACCAAGTTTATTCTTTAATGCATCAATTAATGTTTGTAGCATATCCTTATCATAATCATTAACCTTTGTTAATAGATACTTAACTTCTTTATGATCTTTAGCATTAGCTAACATTCCCACAGCAGAAGTATTTACCATATTAACTTTAATGCCATTTAATTCTTTAATTAAAGCGTCATTTCTTTCTATATATGCATTTAATCTATCAACTGTTTCGCTGTATGACATTGCGCCTAACTTATTTTGAATTGTATGTAATAATTCTTCTCTTTGTTTTAATAGTTTGTAGCCATTAATACCAGTGCAAGCCACAATTCTTCTTACACCACTTGAAATACTTTCTTCACTTTCAATAACAAAGACACCGATATCATTAGTATTTTTAACGTGAGATCCCCCACAGAATTCAACAGAATAGTTATCAAAGTTAACAACTCTAACTACATCTCCATATTTTTCAGAGAACAAGGCTATTGCCCCTGTTTTCTTTGCTTCTTCTATTGGCATATAAGTAATTGTTGAAGGATGTGATTTATCAATGTGATTATTAACAATTTCTTCAACACGTCTAATTTGTTCTTCACTCATCTTTTCAAAATGGGTAAAGTCAAATCTTAGTTTTTCATCATCAACATAGCTCCCTGCTTGAGCGATATGATCGCCAAGTACTTCAATTAAAGCTTGTTGTAATAAGTGGCATGCACTATGTGAACGAGTAATTCTATTACGTCTTTCAACATCAATAGAAAGGCTAAATTCTTCGCCCTCACTAATTGTCTCCCCTTTAGTATCAACAAAGTGTAAGTGTTGTTTTAATGGGGCTTTTTGAACATCATAAACCTCTAGTTCAACATTCTCATTTTTAATGATACCTTTATCAGCTACTTGTCCACCACTTTCAGCATAGAAAATAGTTTTATCAAAAACAATAGCACCAACACCATTTAATTCTTTTACTCTATTGCCATCTTTAAATAGCGCAATTGCTTTAGCATTAATTGGAGTAGGCTCATAGTTAAATTCACTATTACCAGCAAAATCAAGCAAGTCTTTTGATTGACTAGACATTGATTGAGCTTTTTCTCTCGCTGCTTTAGCACGCTTCTTTTGTTCTTGCATTTCCTTATCAAAGCCATCTTTATCAACATTTAAACCTTGCTCTTTAGCAATTTCCTCTGTCAATTCATATGGGAAGCCATAAGTATCATAAAGTTTAAATGCAACACTACCTTCAACTTCACCTTTGCAAGTTTTTAAATAGTCAACAAGCATTGATTCTCCACTTGTAAGGGTCTTTTGGAATTTTTCTTCCTCTGTTTTAATAATCTTTTGAATGTAATCAATCTTATCACTAACATATGGATAGAAATCATACATAATGTTTGCAACTGTAGGGACAAGTTTATATAAGAATGATTCATTAATTCCTAGTTTCTTACCATATCTAACAGCTCTTCTTAGAACTCTTCTTAAAACATATCCTCTACCTTCATTAGAGAATTGAGCGCCATCTGCAATTGCAAATGTACATGTTCTAATATGGTCTGCAATAACTCTAAATGCACGTTTAGTCATAATGTTATCACTACGATATTTTTCTTTAGTTAATTTTTCTACCTCTGCAATTAATGGTAGGAATAAATCTGTATCAAAGTTAGTTTCTCCATCTTGCATAATACAAGCAAATCTTTCTAGTCCACCACCTGTATCAATATTCTTTTGTGGAAGTTCAGGATATTCTTCTCTTTTTAATCCTTCTTTTGAGTTGAATTGAGATAGAACGATATTCCAAATTTCAATGTATCTATCATTATCAATATCTTCTTTTAATAACTTGATACCAAGGTGGTCTGGATCATATTTTTCTCCTCTATCAAAGAAAATCTCTGTATCAGGTCCACAAGGTCCTTCCCCAATTTCCCAGAAGTTACCTTCTAGTTCAATAATGTGATCTTCTTTAACGCCACAGCTCATCCAAATTTGTTTAGATTCTTTATCAGCTGGATAAACTGTCATATAAAGTTTATCTGGATCAATTGCAAACCAATCTTTACCTGTTAGTAGTTCATATCCCCATGTGATAGCTTCTTTTTTAAAATAATCACCAATAGAGAAGTTTCCTAACATTTCAAAGAAAGTATGGTGACGTGAAGTGTAACCAACATTTTCAATGTCATTAGTACGCAATGCTTTTTGCACATTACTAATGCGGTTTGACTTAGGCTTTTCACTACCATCAAAGTATTTCTTTAAAGGCGCTACTCCTGCATTAATCCAAAGTAATGTTGGATCGTTAACAGGAATTAAACTTGCTCCTTCTTCAACAATGTGACCATGATCTTTAAAGAATTTTAACCACATTCTTCTTATTTCAGCACTTGTCATGTATTTCATATTTTTCCCTCCTAAGCAATAAAAAAACGTTCATGAAACAAATTCCAGGAACGTAAATTACGCGGTACCATCCTAGTTCACATAAATTAATATGTGCCCTTAATTATCTTTAACGCAGATTAGCGGTGTTTATTAGACACTCAATTAACAAAGTGGCCCATTAAATGCTTGTAAACCTTTTCATCAACCAGGTTCTTTCTAAAACTAAGCAAATAATTTATCCTTGTTTGATTTCTTGTTTATTATAACATATCTTTATATATTTTCAATAAAAATATATATAAACACTTTACAAAAAAATATTAAACTAATGCATCAAAAATAACATTTTTTACCTCTTTGTTATTAAGTGCTATTCTGAACTGCTATTAATAAAGTAGACAGTCTTATTGTTTGTGTATAAACCATATCGTTAAAAGTAAATGCTTAACTTACGATTTTATACAAGAGAAACCAAAAAGTTGGGTGCACTACATTTGTTATCCCAACTTTTTTGATTGTTAATTTAATTTGATTGTTTACTACTTATTTAAGAATTCTTTAACATCATCGAAGAATGTTGGAACTGATTCATAAATAGCATGTCCTGCTTCAGGATAGTACTTATAAGTAAGTTTCCCATTCTTTTCTAAAAATGTTTTATTGATTGCACTCATTTGTGGGAAAACCATTGTATCCTTTCCCGCTACGCATAGCATAACTGGACAAGTAATTTTTGCATAGTTACCATTACCTTTGCTATATGGGCTATCAACATTAGTGATGTTATATGTAGCCATTGCCCAACAAACTTCTAGAATGCATCTTTCTTTTAATGTTTCTTCAACTAATGCATCTAAGATTTCTGGTTGCAATGCACGTGATGGAGATATATTTGCTAAGAAACCTTTACAAACATCAACTTGCTTGAATTCCATCATATCGAAAATTGGTTTTGTTGTTGGATAATTTCTCATTTCTTCCATACTCTCATATGGTTTAAATCCCAATTGTTCATTACCTTTGTATAAAGGATAACCAGCCATACATGTTGGAGCAATTAAAACAAGCTTTTCAACAAGTTCTGGAGCTTGAATAGCAAGTTCCATTGCTGTTCCGCCACCATAAGAGTGACCAATAACGATTGCTTTTTTAACCCCTAGTCCTTTAACTAGCATAACAATATCATGAGCAAAATCTTCCATTGAAGAAATTTTTGTATTCCATGTAGATTCTCCGAATCCTCTATTATCTGGAACAATTACACGATACTTGTTACCATCAAAAATTTGTGGAAGATAATACATACCTTGACATGATGAATAGTTACCATGGCAACCGATAATGACAGTATCACCATGTCCTTCATCAATGTAAGCTAATCTTTCACCATTAACTAAGTCTAAATACTTACGCTCATAACGTTTCATTTCCATAATTATTTCCCTCCGTTATAAATCGCTTATATTTTATCAAATATAAGTTTTAATCTCAACCTTTAAATGAACTATTATTCATGTTAAAAATTTTATTTATTCTTTCTTGTAAAGATGTTTTACGATTGCTAATTTCTTTTTTGGTCACTCCACTTTTAAACGTGCTTAAATCCCCTAGAATTATTAGATTTTCCTTGGCTCTAGAAATACCAGTATAAAGAAGTTTTCTTCTTAGCATAAATCTAGCTTCATTTAGCACAACCATGATAACAAGTTTATATTCGCTACCTTGCGATTTATGAACACTTACACAATAGGCATGGGTAAAATTATTGATTGTTTGTTCATTATAAACTACTAGATTTCCATCAAAATTAATTATCACTTTGCTTTTATCTTCATTTTCATTAGCAATAATCTCTTCAAGTATTCCAATGTCACCATTATAAACGTCGTCACTTGGTTGATTTTTTAATTGTAAGATTTTATCTCCTACTCTAAATACTATTCGATTAATTATAATTTCATCCTTATTAACTGCTTTGGGATTAAAATATTCTCTTAAACTTTCATTTAAATTATTAATCCCTGCCACCCCATCATACATCGGTGCTAAAACTTGAATATCTTTTTCAGACAAACCATTATTAAAAGCTTCTTCAATTATTTTTATTAAATAATCTTTGACTTCATAATTTAAACAAGAGACAAAGCTAACATCATCTTTTGCTAAATTAGTTTCATTAACTATGCCGTTTCTTACATCATAGCAAAGAGGAATTATTCCACTTGTATCACTTTGGCGATGGATCTTATCTAACAATGCATGATTAATCTTATCTAGTGCTAGTAAATCTCTTAACACATCACCGGGTGCTAGCGGTGGTAATTGTTTATCATCACCAATTAGCAAAATCTTATTGAAAGATTTAGTCGCTAATAGTAAATGATAAAATAATTGCGCATCAACCATTGAAAATTCATCAATTATTAAAAAATCACCACTAAGTGTATTAAATTCATCGTGTTCAAAAGTATTAGTTTCTAAATCCCAGCCTAAATAACGATGAATTGTAGTTGCTTCATGATTAGATAATTCAGATATTCTTTTAGCTGCTCTACCTGTAGGAGCACAAATTTGAATTGTTTTATCCTTATATAAATTTTTATAAATTCGAATAATGGCATTTACTACTGTAGTCTTCCCAGTCCCAGGCCCTCCACTAATAATTAACAAATTAGAGTTAAGAGCCTTTTTGATCGCACTTATTTGATCATCACTATATTTAATGCCCAGGCTTTTTTCAGCCTCATTAATTTCATAATTTAATTGTTCATCACTGTTAGAAACACTCTCGTGAATGTAACGAGTTAACAAACTTGCTATTCCATTTTCTGCTTGGTAAAGCTTATATGGGAACAAATTATTGTTTTCTAGCACCAAATCGTGCATTTCAACGCATTTTGATAAGGCAACACTAAAACCATCATAATCCAATGTTTCGATGTAAGATGAGGCTAATTTAAAGATTTCATGTTCATTTGTATAACTATCTTGACTCTTATAACATATTTGCATTGCACAGTAATTTATTAAAGCTTCAATCCGACGTTCATCATTTTCACTAATACCTAAACTAAAGGCTAGTTTATCTGCCATTTTAAAATTAACGCCATCAATATCTTTAATTAGGTTGTATGGATTAGCTTTAACAATGTCTACCATATCTTTCCCGTAAATTGCATCCATTTTAATCAAAGTTTTCATTTCAATTCCACGGCCTAAAAAAAGTGTCATTGCTTCTGCTAAGTTATTAGTGTTTTTAAGCCCATTTATTATTGACGCTTTTTGCTTTTCACTAATATTAACACTATCTAAAATAGAACTATCTTCTTTTATTTTATCTAGACAATCTTTTCCTAGACTATCTACTATTTTTTTAGCGCTACTTACACCCACCCCAGGAAATAGCGAACTAGATAAAAAACGAATTATTCCTATATCGTCATCAGGTAAAACCTCTTCTAAATGATCTAAATTAAATTGTTTACCAAAACGAGGGTGAACTACAAACTCTCCATAATATCTACCTAGTATTTCTTTATTTAGAGGCTTAAAATAGCCAGTTATTGTGACTATTTCTTCTTTTTTTTGATCTATTCTTATTTTAACTACACTATAAGAGTTTGTTTCATTATGAAAAACAACACTTTTTGTATAACCTAATATTGTTTCCATAACTTCACCTTCTTTTATTTAACTTTGTCTATTGTTCCCCCACCAAGACACTTATCATCTTTATAGAAAACTACTATCTGCCCAGGAGTTATTGCTTTTACTTTTTCTAAGCAATGAATTTCCACTTTGTTTTCATCAATAAATTTCATTTCAATTGGAGTATCTTTTTGACGATATCTAAACTTAGCACACATCTTAGTTAATCCACGTGGTTTTTCACCATTTATCCAGTTAACATCACTTGCAATGACATAATCGTTATATAAAATATCGTCATTTCCTTGGGTAACATATAAAATATGCTTTTCAATATCTTTAGAAACAACAAACCAAGATCCACTTGTATGCCCTGAAATTCCACCAATTCCTAATCCTTTTCTTTGACCTAATGTGTAATACATTACTCCAATGTGTTTACCTAATACATTTCCTGTTTTAATATCAACGATGTCACCAGGAACAGCAGGAATATAGTTTTGTAAGAACTCTCTAAAATTACGTTCACCAATAAAACAGATTCCTGTTGAATCTTTCTTAGTAGCAACGCTATCTAATTCAAGCTTTTTAGCAATTTCTCTAACTTCTATTTTAGTAATATTCTCAAGTGGAAATAAGGCATATTTTAATTGTTCATTTTTAAGTAAACATAGAAAATAACTTTGATCTTTATTTAAATCACTTGCTTTATATAAGTAATGATTATTTCCATCATGAACAATTTTTGCATAATGTCCAGTAGCAATATAATCGGCACCTTGAGAAAGGGCAAACTTTAAAAAGGCATCAAATTTGATGTATTTATTACATAGAACATCAGGATTAGGAGTTCTCCCTGCTTTATATTCTTTAATAAAGTAACTAAAAACATCATCCCAATATTCCTTAATAAAGTCTACTCTTAGTAAAGGAATACCTAGTTTATCTGCAACTGCTTTAGCGTCCGCATAATCAATTTCTTGTGGACATCTAGTTTCATTTACTTTATGCCCTAAAATATCGTTATTTGCAAGTTCATCCCAGTTGCGCATAAAAGCACCAACGACCTCATGCCCTTGTTTTTTTAGAATATAAGCTGCGATTGCACTATCAACGCCACCGCTTAGTCCTACAATAATTTTAGCCATTTAATTTACCTCACTTGTTATTATAAAGCAAAAAAAAAGACCTGGCAACGAGCTATTTTGTCCTTTCGGATATTTTCGCCGCTGAGGTGCTTGACTTCTGTGTTCGGGATGGGAACAGGTATTTCCACCTCGCTATAATCACCAAATCTTTTTTATTAGAGATAAATCTCTAAAAACTAGATATATTAAGAATTTCCTTCTGATTAAAGAACTAATTTTAAATGATATTGGGTAACAACTTTATAAGTAATAAAGTTAAGTCCTCGATCTATTAGTACTGCTCAGCTCAATGTATCACTACACTTACACTTGCAGCCTATCAACCTCGTAACCTACAAGGGATCTTACTTCTTGCGAATGGGAAATCTCATCTTAGAGTCGGTTTCACGCTTAGATGCTTTCAGCGTTTATCCGTTCCATACATAGCTACCCAGCTGTGCCACTGGCGTGACAACTGGTGCACCAGAGGTATGTCCATCCTGGTCCTCTCGTACTAAGGACAGATCTCTTCAAATTTCCTACGCCCACGGCAGATAGGGACCAAACTGTCTCACGACGTTTTGAACCCAGCTCACGTATCACTTTAATGGGCGAACAGCCCAACCCTTGGAAGGTGCTCCCCCTCCAGGATGTGATGAGC
This sequence comes from Bacilli bacterium, assembly GCA_045600465.1. Taxonomy (GTDB): domain Bacteria; phylum Bacillota_I; class Bacilli_A; order RFN20; family UBA1709; genus JAZRXY01. The sequence goes on along the minus strand of JAZRXY010000021.1, from coordinate 26,654 downwards.
CGACATCGAGGTGCCAAACTCCCCCGTCGATGTGAACTCTTGGGAGGAATCAGCCTGTTATCCCCAGGGTAGCTTTTGTCCGTTGAGCGACGGCCCTTCCACTCGGTACCGCCTGATCACTAAATCCGACTTTCGTCCCTGCTCGACCTGTATGTCTCGCAGTCAATCGCCCTTATGCTTTTACACTCTACGTATGATTTCCAACCATACTGAGGGCAACTTTGAGCGCCTCCGTTACTTTTTAGGAGGCGACCGCCCCAGTCAAACTACCCGCCTAACACTGTCCCATGCCGCGTGTGCAACAGTGGTTAGAACATCAAAACACTCAGAGTGGTATCCAAACGACGGCTCCACTAGAACCGAAATCCTAGTCTCATAGCCTCCCACCTATCCTGTGCAGAATGGTTCGATATTCAATATTAAGTTATAGTAAAGCTCCATGGGGTCTTTCCGTCTAGTCGCGGGTAACCTGCATCTTCACAGGTAATACGATTTCACCGAGTTTGTTGTCGAGACAGCGCCCAGATTATTACGCCATTCGTGCGCGTCAGAACTTACCTGACAAGGAATTTCGCTACCTTAGGACCGTTATAGTTACGGCCGCCGTTCACTGGGGCTTCGGTTCCGAGCTTCGCCTTGCGGCTAACAAGTCCCCTTAACCTTCCAGCACTGGGCAGGCGTCACCTCATATACATCGCCTTGCGGCTTAGCATAAAGCTGTGTTTTTGTTAAACAGTTACCTGGGCCTCTTCACTGCGACTCTATCGCTAGAGTTTCCCTTCTTGCGAACTTACGGGATGATTTTGCAGAGTTCCTTAACAACATTTATCTCGCTCACCTTAGAATTCTCTTCCTGACCACGTGTGTTCGTTCTCGGTACGGGTTATATAAAGTATAGCTAGAAGCTTTTCTAGAAAGCTGGCATCACTGACTTCGCTACTCATCGAAACTTTCACTCCGCATCACGTCTTAGGATTGCCTGCGGGATTTGCCTCACAGACTCCCTTCTCGCTTACACCGGCACTTCCAGTCGCCGGATCAGTTAGCCTTCTTTGTCACTCCATCGCCTTTACATAAGTACAGGAATATCAACCTGTTGTCCATCGACTACGCCTTTCGGCCTCGCCTTAGGTCCCGACTTACTCTGGGTGGACGAACCTTCCCCAGAAAACCTTTGTCAATCGGTGTGTAGGATTCTCACCTACATTCGTTACTTACACCAGCATTCTCACTTCTGTACAGTCCAACATTCCTTTCGGTATATCTTCAATCCATACAGAACGCTCCCCTACCACTCCTTAGAGTTCCAAGCTTCGGTATTATACTTAGCCCCGGTAAATCTTCGGCGCAGAGATACTCGACTAGTGAGCTGTTACGCACTCTTTGAATGGTAGCTGCTTCTGAGCTAACATCCTAGCTGTCTAGGCGTCTCCACATCCTTTAACACTTAGTATAAATTTTGGGACCTTAGCTGTAGATCTGGGCTGTTTCCCTTTTGTCCACGAAACTTATCTCCCGTAGACTGACTCCTGGGTATGCAACAATAATATTCGGAGTTTGATTGCAATCAGTATCCTCTGAGAGGACCATCTTACATTCAGTGCTCTACCCTCATTGCGCTTTACTCCCAAGGCTAGCCCTAAAGCTATTTCGGGGAGAACCAGCTATCTCCAAACTCGATTGGAATTTCACCCCTAGCCACAATTCATCCGCGGTCCTTTCAACGAACGTCGGTTCGGTCCTCCATAGGATTTTACTCCTACTTCAACCTGATCATGGCTAGATCGTCTGGTTTCGGGTCTATTCTATCGTACTTAATCGCCCTATTAAGACTCGCTTTCGCTACGGCTCCGTGTCTCCCACTTAACCTTGCACGACTGAATAACTCGCTGGTTCATTCTTCAATAGGCACGCCATCAGGCTTTAACGCCCTCTGACTGATTGTAAGCATGCAGTTTCAGGTTCTATTTCACTCCCCTCCCGGGGTTCTTTTCAACTTTCCTTCACAGTACTGGTTCACTATCGGTCACTAATGAGTATTTAGCCTTACGCAGTGGTCTGCGTAGATTCCAACAGGGTTACACGTGCCCCGCCGTACTCAGGATACCACTAGGGGTGATGTGTTTTCGTATACAGGGCTATCACCTTCTATAGCTTACCTTTCCAGGTAATTCTACTAACGTTTCAGCTCCCACATCGTGGTCCTACAACCCCGAATCAAATTCGGTTTAGGCTCTTCCCGTTTCGCTCGCCGCTACTAAGGGAATCGATCAATCTTTCTTTTCCTCTAGCTACTAAGATGTTTCAATCCGCTAGGTTTTCTTCTCATAACCTATGTATTCAGTTATGGATAAATGGAAATAACTCCATTTAGGTTTCCCCATTCAGAGATCTCCGGGTCGAAGCTCATTTCCAGCTCGCCGAAGCTTATCGCAGGTAATCGCGTCTTTCATCTTCTATTAGTGCCAAGTCATCCTCTGCATGCCCTTACTAACTTTTCTTCACACTTAATTATTCTTTGGTCATTACTTAAGTCATCTAAAATTGCTTGAAATCAATATTTCTCGCGTCTTTACTTAGAAAGAACATGTAATTCTAATATATCCAGTTTTCAAAAATCTATCTCTTGAACAATTAGATTGTTCAAAACTGAGCAGAATCTCCATAACGATTGTTTATCAATCGAGTTGAATTAATAAAATAGTATTCTGAGACAAAACATTGTTGTCTCTCTTTCTCCATAGAAAGGAGGTGATCCATCCCCACGTTCCCGTAGGGATACCTTGTTACGACTTAACCCCAATCATTAGCCCTACCTTAGACGCATGGCTCCTTGCGGTTACCTCTACGTTTTTGGGTATTGCCAACTCTCATGGTTTGACGGGCGGTGTGTACAAGCCCCGGGAACGTATTCACCGCGACGTAGCTGATTCGCGATTACTAGCGATTCCGACTTCATGTGGTCGAGTTGCAGACTTCAATCCGAACTGAGGATGACTTTTTGAGGTTTGCTTACTCTCGCGAGGTTGCATCTCTTTGTATCACCCATTGTAGCACGTGTGTAGCCCAGGTCATAAAGGGCATGATGATTTGACGTCATCCCCACCTTCCTCCGATTTACATCGGCAGTCTCCCTAGAGTCCCCAACTTAATGATGGTAACTAAGGACGAGGGTTGCGCTCGTTGTTGGACTTAACCAGACATCTCACGACACGAGCTGACGACAACCATGCACCACCTGTCTCGACCATAACTATCCCTCTATCTCTAGAGTCTTGCATCGGATGTCAAGACCTGGTAAGGTTCTTCGCGTTGCGTCGAATTAAACCACATGCTCCACCGCTTGTGCGGGGCCCCGTCAATTCCTTTAAGTTTCATTCTTGCGAACGTACTTCTCAGGCGGAGAACTTAATGTGTTAACTTCAGCACAGATTTTCACCTACACTTAGTTCTCATGGTTTACGGCGTGGACTACTAGGGTATCTAATCCTATTTGCTCCCCACGCTTTCGGGACTGAGCGTCAGTTACGGACCAGTTAGTCGCCTTCGCCACTGATGTTCTTCCATATATCTACGCATTTCACCGCTACACATGGAGTTCCACTAACCTCTTCCGCACTCTAGCTAAACAGTATTCAAGGCTAACAGTCGTTAAGCGACTGGATTTAACCCCAAACTTGAATAACCGCCTGCTCCCTCTTTACGCCCAATAATTCCGGATAACGCTCGCCACCTACGTATTACCGCGGCTGCTGGCACGTAGTTAGCCGTGGCTTTCTAATAAGGTACCGTCACTTGAAATTCATTTCCTAATCTCAACGTTCTTCCCTTATAACAGAAGTTTACAATCCGAAGACCTTCATCCCTCACGCGGCGTTGCTCGGTCAGGGTTTCCCCCATTGCCGAAAATTCCTTACTGCTGCCTCCCGTAGGAGTTTGGGCCGTGTCTCAGTCCCAATGTGGCCGTTCGTCCTCTCAGACCGGCTACGCATCATAACCTAGGTGGGCCGTTACCTCACCTACTAGCTAATGCGCCATAAGCCCATCTTTCAGCGTTGCAAACGCAACTTTTATTCATTGGAGATGCCTCCAATTGTTTATGCGGTATTAGCCAAAGTTTCCCTTGGGTATCCCCCACTAAAAGGCAGGTTGCTTATGTATTACTCACCCGTTCGCGACTTGTGTATTGCTACACCCGTTTCACTTGCATGTATTAAGCACGCCGCCAGCGTTCATCCTGAGCCAGGATCAAACTCTCTTAAAATTATTTAACAGATCGAAATCTGTTTAGTTTAGTTTGATTCCAACTCGATTATTTTAAAGATAAATAATTGACGTTATTTTAATTCTGTTCAGTTTTCAAAAATCTAACCGCGGAAAATACCGCGCAATAAATATGATACCACAGCCAATGCTATGATGTCAACAACTTTTGCACTTTTATTATGAACTGTTATCGTGTCTTATCGACATGTTATTCGTAACGTGTGCATTTACATAATATACTTATTAAATATAGGTGTCAACAACTTTTTTTATTTTTTTTATCTTTTTTTATAAAAACCGGGTTTAAACTAAGTTTAAAGGTTTAAATCCGGTTTAATACCTACATATTTTCGCTATCTAAATAAATAGTTACAGGTCCATCGTTTACTAAACTTACTTGCATATCTGCCCCAAATTCGCCTGTTTCAGTATGAATGTCTAAGTTATTTAAGGTTTTATTGAAATAATCGTATAGTGGTATTGCTACATCCTTTTTAGCAGCTTTGCTAAAACTTGGCCTTCTTCCGCTATTAGTATCAGCATATAAAGTAAATTGAGAAATGCTTAGAATTGATCCTTTAACATCAAGCAGTGACAAATTCATTTTGCCATTGTTATCTTCAAACACTCTTAATTTGATGATTTTATCAATCATTTTATTAATAATTTCCTTAGTATCGCTTTCGCAAAAGCCAACTAGAATCATATATCCTTTATTGCATTCACCAATCTTTACGCTATTAACGCTAACAGAAGCTGAACTTACACGTTGTAAAATAACTCTCATTTAGTCTAATACCTCATAAACAACCTTTGGTTTTTCACAAGGGTTATCAGAAATTGTAATTGCACTTCCTAGTCTATATAACTCACGATAATATGTATCGTGGTTTGTATAAATATCAAGAATCTTATCGCCTTTAACTACATGATCGCCAATCTTTTTAGCAAAGATAATACCAGCGTCAAAATCAACAGGATCTTCTTTTCTAGCTCTACCTGCTCCTAAATCGCCGCTAGTATAGCCAACTTCCATTGTATTAATTGAAGTAATATAGCCATCTCTTCCTGCATATAGTGGAACAACATTTTTAGCAACACTAAACTTAGATGGATTATCAATATATGAAACATCGCCACCTTGTGCTTTCACTAATGCTTTAAATTTCTTAAAGGCATTACCATTATCAAGGTTTTCTTTTAATAATTTCTTAGCCTCTTTATAGTTTTTAGCAACTTTTGCTTGAACTAACATAATAGAACCAATTGTATAGCAAATTTCCATAACATCTTTTGGCCCCTTGCCCTTCAAACAATCAATGGCCTCCTTGATTTCTAGATTGTTACCAACAGCATAACCTAATGGTTCATCCATACTTGTTAAAACTGCCCTAACATCTCTATTTAGTTTTTTACCTAAGCCAATCATAGTTTTTGCATTTAACTTAGCATCTTCTGGAGTTGCAAAAATAGCACCACTACCAAAAGTAATCTCTAAGCAAATGCCATCGCTACCTGTTGCAAGTTTTTTAGACATAATTGAAGATGCAATAAGAGCTGGTGATGCTGTAGTCGCCGTTGTATCTCTTAAAGCATATATTTTCTTATCAGCAGGGACTAAATTAGCACTTTGTCCCATAATTGCAAGACCAATTTTATTAACTTGGGTCGAGAATTCTTTATCAGTTAAAGTAACACTAGTTCCTGGAATTGATTCTAGTTTATCTAGTGTGCCACCTGTATGACCTAATCCTCTACCGCTCATCTTAGCAACTTTAGCCCCACATGCTGCTACCATTGGAGCAAGGACTAATGAAACTTTATCGCCAACGCCACCAGATGAATGTTTATCTACTTTTATTCCTTTAATAGATGATAAATCTAAGATATCGCCGCTTTTCATCATTTCATAAGTTAAAATACTTGTTTCTTCTAGATCCATTCCATTCAAAACAATTGCCATTAATAAGGCTGTTGTTTGATAGTCAGGAATCTCTCCATTAACAAGCCCTTTAATCCAAAAACTTATCTCTTCTTTACTTAAAGCTTTTTTATCTCTTTTATTAGCAATTATATCTTTCATTAGCATCTTATATCACCAGTTTTATTATATCATTGTTAATGCTATAATTAAAGAGGAGATACATTATGGACTTTAAAACACATTTAGCGGAAACATTAGGGGAAAAACTTGCTAATGAATTAATTGATTCTCTAGATAAGAAACCTTATATTTCCTTTAGAAGTAATAGTTTAAAAACACTTGATAATAAAGAGTATCAAGATTTTTGTGCTAACTACGAAAAGCATATATATGTAGATAATGCATATTATGCTAACAAGAAAATGGGTAACAATCCTTATCATCACGCTGGAGCCTATTACATTCAAGAAGCTAGTGCGATGTTAGTTGGTGAATTACTTCCTATAGATAGCAATGATAAAGTCTTAGATTTATGTGCTGCTCCTGGTGGTAAATCAAGTCATGTAGCTGCTAGACTTAATAACACTGGTTTAATAATATCTAATGATATTTCCTACCCTAGAGCAAAAATCTTAAGTGAAAACATTGAAAGAATGGGAATAAGAAATGCCTTTGTAACTAGTAACACCATCGATGATTTTATTTCTTATCAAGGTTTTTTTGACAAAATAATTCTTGATGCTCCTTGTAGTGGTGAAGGAATGTTTAGAAAAAATGAACTTGTAGAAGAAGATTGGACTTTTAATAAAGTATTAGCATGTGCTAGTATTCAAAAAGATTTAATTTTAAAAGCTTATAAATTACTTAAAAAAGATGGCTTAATGATTTATTCTACTTGCACATTTGCTAAGCAAGAAGATGAAGATGTTATTAAATATTTATTAGAAAATACTAATGCATCTTTAATAAGACTCCCTGATATTAAAGGAGTTGATCGTGGAATCAATCTTGATGAAGCATTAAGAATTCTTCCAAATCATTTTAAAGGTGAAGGTCACTTTATTTGTTTAATTAAATGTAACGATGATCATGAATCTTTAATTCATAACTATAAACAACCTAAAATTAGACAAGATACTTTAAAACTTATTAAAGATTTTGCTAATAATAATCTAACCTATAAATTGGATGAAAATAGAATTTATATTAATAAAGATTTAGTTTATTACTTAAAAGATAACTTTGTCCCTGATAAGCTAAAGGTATTAAGATACAACTTGCTATTAGGAGAAATCTACAATAATAGATTTATCCCAAGTCATGCACTTGCTATATCGTCAATGCCAAATGGATTTAAAAACGTTTTAGATTTAGACGATTCAAACATCTTTAAGTACTTACATGGTGAAACATTACCTTGCAATTACAAAGGTTACACCCTAGTTACATATAAAGGTATTAGTATAGGTCTAGGTAAAGCAAGTAATGGTATTTTAAAAAACCTATACCCTAAAGGATTAAGAAAATAAGCAAACTAAAGGAGACCAGTTAGGTCTCCTTTGTGTTATTAAGCTATAGTAAATGTCTTTGATATTGATTCGATAGGTGCATACTTATCTTCATCATATATAAAGTCTGCTTTTATAAAGTAATCTCCAGGATTGGTATAGTATAACTCACCTGTAATTGTATAAGTTACATCATCAGGTAAATCTCCTACATATAATGTATGATTACTATCATCATAGATTAGATTATCAGATGTTAATAATAATTTAATCTTAATAACTACTGGTTCTTCTGGTTTAATAGTAGGATCATAGTTAGGATCTAATGTTGTAGGTAATTCAATAATAATTCCTCCTATTATTGGTGCTGGAGGATTATATTTTCCACCTGCAACATAAAGTGTTAATTTCATAGTTAAATCTGGAGTTCCCTCTCCTGTGCTATAGAATTCTTTTGTCCCTTTAAACATATTAGTTACTGCACCAGTAGCTGTTGTTGCTGGTAGTGTCAATTCTTTTGCAAAGCCTTCTGAAGGTTCGTTATGTATCTCTAAATTTGTACAGCCACTAAACATAGAATTATAACAACCACTCGTCAATTTTGTGGCTGGTAACGCTGGGACTGTTTCTAAATTTGTACAACCACTAAACATAGAATTATAGCAACTATTTGCTAATGCTGTGGCTGGCAACTCGGATGCTGTTGTTAAATTTGTACAACCTTGGAACATAGCCGCATAGCAATTTAGTGCTAATGTTGTAGCTGGTAATGCTGGGGCTGTTGTTAGACTTGTGCAGCCATAAAACATTTGAGCATAACAACTTGATACTAATGTTTCAGCTGGTAGTAAATCAGTCGGGATTGCTGTTAGACTTGTGCAACCATTAAACATACTTGAATAGCAAAAATTTGCCAATTCTGTGGCTGGTAACTCAGGTGCTGTTGTTAAATTTGTACAGCCTTCAAACATATATCGATAGCAATACATTGCTATGGTTGTGGCTGGTAACTCGGGTGCTGCTATTAGACTTGTGCAACCATAAAACATAGAATTATAGCAATTACCTGCTAAGGTTGTGGCTGGTAGCAACAAGTTAGATACATCAGTTAATGCGCTGCAACCATCAAACAATTTATAATAGCAATGCGATTTATCTAATGTTTTAAGTGTAGAAAAATCATTTGCTGGTGTTGTTCCAGTTTGGTCATATCTATACATACTGTTAATGTTGCCGCTAGCACTTATAGATCCGCTCATTACAAATCGTAAATGATCAGAGGAACTAAAACTGGAACTAATATTCCCTCTAAATGAAACAGTGGCTCCAATGGCTGTTAAGGAAATCTCTGTGCCTAAAGCATAAGTATTCCAATTAACTCCATCATCAGTTGAATATTCACCTGTCCAAGATGGGCTTCCTACTTTTGTTAAAGTTACTTTGGAGTCAGCTGTAAGCGCAGTAAATGTTAATGGTGTTTTTAACTCTTGTTCTGTATATGGTGAAGTTAGATTAGATGTCTTAGGACTATTATCTACTGGTGCTTTAGCTGCTCCAATAGATGAAATAGCAAGTAATCCTGCTACTACAATACTAGACATCTTTTTTATTATTGAATTAATCTTAGATGATTTATTATTCATTGTCTCATCTCCCTTTGCAATAATTATATATATATATAAAATAATGCAAACTAAATATAATAAAGCCCCTAATGGTTAGGGGCTAGATTTAATTACTTCTTAGAAGCAATCTCTCCTTTTAACATTTTAACAAAATCATCGTAAGAAACAGTTGTTTGTGCTTGTTCTCCATGTTTTCTATATGTTACAAGATTTTCATTAACTTCTTTATCACCAACAACTAGAATGTATGATACTTTCTTTAATTGAGAATTTCTCATACGATAGCCTAGTTTTTCATTACGATCATCAATTGTTACTTTAAATCCTTCTGCAATTAATTTTGCTTGTAAATCTTTAGCATATTTCCCATGTGCTTCAATGCTTACTGGAAGAATTTCAACTTGAAGAGGTGAAAGCCATAGAGGGAAATTACCTGCATAGTTTTCAATTAGAATACCAATGAATCTTTCAATGCTACCATAGATTACTCTATGAACCATGATTGGGCGTTTTTTGCTGCCATCTTCTGCGACATAAGTTAAATCAAATCTTTCTGGTAGTTGCATATCTAGTTGGATAGTTCCACATTGCCATTCTCTACCTAATGAATCTTTAATCTTTAAGTCTAGCTTTGGACCATAAAATGCTCCATCGCCTTCATTAACTTCATAATCTTTTCCTGCAGCTTTACATGCCGCAGCCAATGCAGCTTCTGCTTTATCCCAAGTTTCAATTTCACCAATGTAATGATCAAATGGGCGTGTCGATAATTCAATTGTATATGTTAAGTCAAAGATTCCATACATTCTATCAATGAATGCTAATAGTCTAATGATTTCACTTTCAATTTGGTCTTCCCTCATAAAGATATGGGCATCATCTTGAGTGAAATTTCTTACTCTAAATAAGCCATTTAATGCTCCACTTGCTTCATGTCTATGAACAATTCCTAGTTCTCCAAGTCTTAATGGGAAATCACGGTATGAATGTAGCGAGTTTTTATAAACTAACATACAACCAGGGCAATTCATAGGTTTAATCGCAAATAATCTTTCATCAATTTCTGATGTGTACATATTTTCACGATAGTTAAACCAGTGCCCAGAAATTTCCCATAGTTCTTGGTTTAGCATAATAGGTGTCTTAATAAATTGGTAACCTTCTTTTGCGTGTTCTTCATACCAGAAGTTCTCTAATGTGTTACGAAGTGTTACACCATTAGGTAGCCAGAATGGGAATCCTGGACCATATTCACTAATCATGAATAGTTCCATTTCTCTTCCTAGTTTTTTATGGTCTCTTTTCTTAGCTTCTTCAAGCATAAATAGATGTTTATCTAATTCTTCTCCACTTGCAAAAGCAACACCATAGACTCTTTGAAGCATTTTGTTTTTGCTATCGCCTTTATAGTATGCCCCACTTGTCTTTAAAAGTTTAAAATGTTTTAATTCTTTAACATTACTAATATGAGGACCTCTACATAGATCAGTAAATTCACCTTGAGAATATATTGAAATTGTTTCATTTTCATCAAGATTTTCAATTAACTCAACTTTATAAGGATTATCTTTAAAGACTTCTAATGCTTCTTTTTTAGATAAAATTTTGTGAACTATTTCTTCACCTTGTTTAACAATTTCTTTCATTTCTTTTTCAATTTTAGCAAGGTCTTCTTCTTTTAATGTTTCCCCTTGTAAATCCATATCATAATAGAAACCTTCATCAATTGCAGGTCCTACCCAGAATAATACTTTAGGATATAATCTTTTCATTGCTTGAGCAAGTAAATGTGCACATGAGTGATTTAAGATTTCATATGCTTCTTTATCATCACTTGTAACAAATTCTAATTTGCCATCATGATCTGGAATATTTGATAAATCTACTAATTTGTCATCGTATCTTGCCACAAGGGTTTTCTTTCTTAATGATGGTGAAATATTAGCGCAAATTTCGCTAAAATTTTTACCATTTTCTACTTCTAATACTTTTCCGTCTTTTAATGTTAGTTTCATAACAATCCCTCCTAACTTTATAAAAATAAAACGTCCCTAGATTGCCTAAGGACGTAATCTTACGCGGTACCACCTTAATTCATGTATTACTACATGCTCTTAATTTATCTTTAACGCAGACTAACGGTAATTTTTCAAAATTACTCCTAAGAAGTGGTTAGTTTTTAATTTGTGTTTAGAAATTTCCATCAGCCATTCCCTCTCTATAAAACACTAACTAAGCTTTTGTCTTCCTCATTGGATTTAACACTTAATTTATAATACATTATTATAAAATTGTCAATGTTTTACTATTATATGTAATCTATTTATTAATTAAAACAAATAGTGTATAATTTAAATGAGGAACAAATATGCAAAAAAACGATGAGAAAATTATCTATAAAATGATGACTAAACCTGAAAGCTTTTTAAGGTTTGGTGTTTCAATCATCTTATTATTAGGTTACGCTTATTTCTTTTTCTTTCAAAAAGAAACGTTAATCTCACTTCCAAAGGCGGTTTTCTTACCTATTTGGTTGTATTTTGCTTATGAAGTAATAAGATATATTTTACCTGTATTTAATATTTCAGTTGCTTGTGGTAAACACTTTGTAAAAAACTTTAAACCAACTGAGTATTTTAAAAAGCACAAAATTAAGGGGTTAATTAAAGAAAACGCTAAGCCACTTGTAATTGCCCTAATGTATGGCGGAATGATATTAATTCTTGGTTATTTAAAAATAAAAGGAATCTTTGATGAATATTGGATTTACTTATTTGTTTTCTTTTTCCACTTCAGTGATCACTTCTGCATTAATGTTTGGTGTCCATTTAGAACTTATTTAAAAAATAGATGCTGTGTCACTTGTAGAATCTATAACTGGGATCCAATTATGAAGTTTGCTATTCTTTTATTTGTTCCTGGAGTTTTCCAATATTCTTTAGTTGCTTTAGGTCTTATTGCTTTAATTCAATGGGAAATTCTTCATAAACAACATCCGGAAAGATTCTATCAATTAACCAATGCTAATCTAACTTGTGGTAACTGCGCTAGAAACTGCATCAGACAACACTGGATTAAAGATATTGATAAAATTAAAAATGAAGTTAACAATGGTTGTGAAGACTAAATAAAATTAATAAAAATAGAGGGATTAAATTCCCTCTATTTTACTTTAATAATTTCCATGTAGTTAGTTGAGCCTTTACCGTTACCTCCGGTAATAAGAACGCTTGAACCAACTGCAACTCCATATTCTTTAGCTAACTCATTAGCTATTTTAATAGTCTCTTTGTTATCCATCCTATTTTCAACAGTTTTACTTACTCCAATTACACCGTAATCTAGTGCAAGAAGTCTTGCCACTTTTTTAGATGCGCTAACAGAGATTACTGGGCATTTTGGTCTATATTTAGCAATTCTTCTAGATGTTGCTCCTGAAGAAGAAAAAGCAATAATAAGTGAAGCATTAGTGATAATTGCGCTACTTGCAACACTATATGCAATTGCATCGTAGTCATTTCTAGATGAATTAGAGAATGCTCTCATTGCATTGTCGCTATGATCAGCATATGGTTCAATTCTAGCTGCAATTCTTGCTTCCATTTCTACACTTTCTAATGGATAACTACCATTAGCAGTTTCTCCTGATAACATAATAGCATCCGCGGATTGATTAATTGCAATTGCTACATCATTAACTTCTGCTCTAGTAGGGCTTAGGCTATGTTGCATCGACTCTAACATATGAGTAGCGATAATGACTGGTTTCCCATACGCTCTACATTTAGATACTATCATATCTTGTGCTATCGGAACCTCTTCTGGCTCGATTTCTACCCCTAAATCTCCTCTAGCAACCATCGCACCATCAGCCACTTGTATGATGCTATCAAAATTATCTAAACCATCTTGAGATTCAATTTTTGCAATAACTCTTATCTCACTATGATTTAATTCTTTTAATAAATTCTTAATATCGATAATATCTTGGGCATAACGAGTAAAACTTGCTGCAATATAATCAACATCATTTTCACAACCAAACTTAATATCTTCGATATCTTTTTTAGATAGATATGGCATTGATGGGGTAGAATATGGAACTACACAACTCTTTCTATTACTTAAAACATGCGAGTTTTTAGCAACTGCGTAGATGATTCCTTTTTCGCTATCTTTTTTAGTGACTCTAAAAATAAGCTTACCATCATCAAATTTAATGATGGAATCTTCTTTCACATCATTAATTAAGCCACTATAAGATACACTAAATCTTTTAGCGCTACCTAAAACTTCTTCCATTAATATTTCAACTTCATCGCCCTTATTAATACTTACTTTACCTTGTTCAAATAAACCACATCTTATTTCTGGGCCTTTAGTATCAAGCATTATTGCAATGTTATTTCCTTCATCAATAAGTTCTTTTAAAGTATTAATCTTTGCTAGGTGGCTTGGATAATCGCCATGAGAAAAATTTAATCTAGCAATATTCATACCTGCATCAATCATCTTTTTGATGGTTTCTTTTTTCTCACAAGCAGGACCAATTGTTGCAATAATTTTTGTCTTCTTAGCATTCATTATTTTAACCTCTCTGCTTCACTATAAAGTGATAAATTAGGCATTCTAATTTCTTCTAATGCCTTTTTTAAATCTTTGATAACAATATCATTATTAACACTACAAATACAACAAGCATCGTAACTTGATTTAACTGCATCAATTGCCTTAGCTCCCATTAATGAAGCAAGCACTCTATCTTTCGCAGTTGGTTTACCACCACGTTGTAAATGCCCTAATATTGTTGCCCTAGTTTCCATACCAACTTTTGCTTCTATTTCTGCTGCTAATTCATTGGTATTAAATTGGTTTTCACTAACCACAACTATTTCGTGTTTTTTACCTTCTTCTTTAGCCTCAATTAATTCGTTAATAATCTCCTCTTTAGTCATTACGCGTTCACTAGATAAAACTAGTTCTGCACCGCTAGCAAGTCCTGCATTGATAGCAAGATCGCCACAGTTTCTACCCATAACTTCAACTATTGAGCATCTTTGATGAGAGGAAGAAGTATCTCTTAATCTATCAATAGCTTCCACAATTGTATTTAAGGCTGTATCAAAGCCTATTGTTACATCGCTACATGCAACGTCATTATCAATCGTCCCAGGAATTCCAATTGTTTTAATTCCGAATTTAGCTAAATCAAGGGCGCCTTTAAAACTACCATCGCCACCAATAACAATTAAATTTTCAATACCTTTTGCCTTTAAATTATTAGCAGCGACCTCTTGAATTTTAGGCTCATTAAAATTAGCAAGTCTTGCTGTGCCTAAAATTGTTCCTCCTCGATAAATTATCTCACTTACAAAATTTCTAGTTACGCTTTCCATCTTATTTTCATACAAGCCTTTATAGCCATCATGAATAGCATAGATTTCATAACCTTCTACTAATGCCTTCCTAACAATCGCTCTTATACAAGCATTCATTCCAGGGGCGTCACCACCGCTTGTTAAAAGTGCTATTTTTGCCATCGTCTCACCTACTTTATTTTAACGCCAACTAGTTCTATCTCATCACTATGATTAGCAATGATATTTACTAGTCTTCTATTTTTTAAATCATTACCATAAAGTTCTTTTAATTCATTCATTGAAAATTCGGAACTAAATAATGTTATCAATTCTGATTGGACTCTAGCTTCTAAGATATCGTAAAGAACATCTTCCTTGCTCCAATCAGTTATTTTCTCTGCTCCTAAATCATCAAAAACGAGTAAATCAACACTCTTTAACTCATCTTTAATTCTTTCATAAGTTTCATTATCTTTAGCAAAGACAATTCCTCTCAGTTTTTCTACCATCTTTCTAGTATTTATAAATGCAACTTTTTTATTAGTGATATTAATAAATTCATTACATAGTGTTGCTAGCAAAAATGATTTGCCTAATCCTTGTTTACCAAATAAATAGAAAGATTTAGATCTACCCTCTAATACACTAGTAACTGCTTTGATCACACTTTTTCTAGCATTATTTAAAACAATATCTTCTATTTTTGAAAGCATCCAATCATCATTAAAATCATGATATAAATAATTGTTAGCTTGTTTATCGTATTCTAACTTATAAGCACATGGTGAATAGGCTAGATTAATTGTTTTTGGGCGATCATAATCAACAATTGTTTTATAGCCTTTTAATTGCTTTAAGCAACTTGAAAGTCCCTTGCAATTAGCACAAACTTTATTGTCTTCAACACATTGAATAAAACTAGACATATTTTTATCAAATATTTCCATTGGTAAATTAGTTTTATTTAAAAACTCTTTTACATAGTTATCCTTTAAAAGTTTTTCTTTTACTTCTAATTTCAATTTAGAAATATCGTATTTCTTATTGAACTCATCAAGGGTCTTTTGATTAGCAAAACTTAAACGCTTAAATTCCATGCTAGTTTCCCCCTTTAGCTCTTAATGCTTTTATTTTATTGATTGAATCTTCAATATCTTCGTCGTTTTCAATAGTTTCAGTTGATGTAGTTTTATTTTCTTTCACTATTTCTTTAGGTTTTTTTGTTTTATTTAAAAATAGCATTGCGTCATATGGATCATCAATATTAGCACGAATAATTGATCCTGCTAGTCGCTCTAAATAAGCGCCACTTAATCTATTGTCATTTTTAAATAAAGCATAATCAACAATAACGTTAATCACTCCGTTGCTTAAACCGCTATTTTTTTGTAACTCACTAATTAAAATAACATCACTTTTAAGTGGTTTCTTACCAAAATATTTAGCACTTAGATATTCTATTGGTTCCATTCTAGCTAATAACTCAATCTTTTTATCAAGGTTTAAATTACCGCTGAATTGAAGTGGTTTAACCTCTTTAATAGGTGTTGTTACAAAGTTAAAACTATTTCGACATTTAGATTCAAGTTTAGCAATATTAATCTTCCCATCATTATCTAGACATGCTATTACAATATTTCTCATATCATGAACACTAATATTGTAAGCATTAGCAAGCACTTTAATTTCATTTTCAATTGTTTTAGTAATTATCTTTTTTGAAATTTGATATTCTTTCAATCCTTCATAGAATAACTCAAAGTCAAAATCAAGATTTGGAGATCCTACTTTTCTTCTAACAACTTTGCTATCTAATTTATCCTTATTTTCAAAATCAAAATTACCATAAGCTTTTTTGAAATCTGCACTAACCTCATTGTATTTAGAAGATATTCTACCCATTTGGCTAAAATACATAATTGTGCGATTAGCTTCATCATCACCTAAAATGCTTCTAAACATATTAGACAAAATATCATGATCAAAGAAAGATTGTGGATCTAAAGGTGCGTACAAAACAATTTTGACTGCTAATCCTTTAACATCTTCTTTGATAAATCTTCTAGTTAGACCTAAGCCTTCTAACTTAACTAATGCTTTATCAATTTCTTGCATATTTAAACCAGTTAATTTAACTAATCTATCGAAAGTTTTAGGAGTTGTTTCAATAGTTCTTTCTCCATCTAGTTCATAACTTAAAGTAAGATACAATGAAAAGGCATCGCTACCGATGATTGGTTGATATAATCTAGATAAGCTTCTTCTGTCTTCGTTAGTGATAATACTAGCAGAAATAATCTCTAATGTATCACTTGCTTTAATCATTGCCATTTTCTTACCTCCTTTAAATTTATGTATGGAATTTTATTATATCATAATATGCTACTCAGTAGCATTATTATTTTCAATAAGTTTTAATAGCGCCTCTACTTGGCTAGTAGTATTTGCTAAACTTGCTGAGTTATCAATGATATAACTTGCTAGCGCAAACTTATATGCAGACTGCTTACTATTAGAATTTAATTTGACGCTATCTTTTAAAGGCATTGTTGCTCTTTCAATAAGTCTTTGCTTACGAGTTTTGTTATCAACACTTACAAGTATTGTAAAATCGCATAACTTATCCATGCCTGATTCAAAAAGTAAAGGAACATCTAGGCAAAATTTATTATGTGGTTTTTTTGCCAATTCTTCTTTTGTCTTTTTAATTACATAAGGATGAATAATGTTATCTAATGCTTCAATTTTTGATTTATCCTTAATAACAATACTTCTAAGTTTATCGCGGTCAATTTCACCATTATCTTTTAAAACTTTTTTCGTGAATTTTTTAGCAACTAATTTGTAACATTCACTATCCTTATCAAGAGCAGCTCTTGCATATTTATCAGCATCTAAAATAATGTAGCCATTATCTTTAAGCATCCCACTTACTGTCGACTTTCCCGCCCCGATAAGGCCAGTAATACCTAGTACTCTAATCTTGTTCTTATTAGTCTTTTTTACTTGGCAATGAGCGCAAAAATGAGTTCCACGACCATTTAAGAATGTCTTAGTAATTGGGCTACCACATTTAGGACATTTTTCCCCTTCTTTACCATAGACATTTAATACTTCTTGAAACTTACCATCTTCACCATTAGCAAAGCTAAAAGAGTGAACACTGCTTCCACCTAGTTTAATGGCTTGATTCAATACTTTGTTAGTAACTTCAATAATCTTTTCAACATCTTTTTTAGTTAAATTAGCAAGTTTTTCAAATGGTGAAAGATTAGACGCAAAACAAATTTCATCAGCATAAATATTACCAATACCTGACATAATGGATTGATCCAGCAATGCCTCTTTTAAATAATAATTAGGGTGTTTTGCAAATTTAGATAAAACGTAATCAACATCACATAAGTTAGGATCTTTCCCTAATTCTTTTAAAGGTGTATTGCTAAATAATTCCTGACTAGTAGTTAGTTGCATTCTACCAAACTTTCTAACATCGTGGTATAAAACTAAACTACCATTATCGAGTTCAAAAACAATATGAGTGTGTTTTAAGAATTTGTCATTCTTATAAGTATTTAAATCAAATTCATATCCTTCATTGAATTTAGAATCAGGATAATGAGCTAATAGATATTTGCCTTCCATTCTTAAATGGGAAATAACCCTGTTTTTAGATAAGCAAAAAACCAAGAACTTACCATAGCGTTCAATATCATTAATTTTTTGATTCTTTAAAGTGGCAGCAAATGTTTCGCTACTGCAATTATCAATGATGTTAGGGTATAAAACTTTGACATTTTTGATAGTTCTATCCTTTAGCCAATTAAGTAATACTTTTCTAACAGTTTCGACTTCTGGTAATTCTGGCATAATTTCACCCTCTATCTATACCAAGTTGCTCCATATTCTAGATCAGCTTTTAATTTAACATTTAACTCTACTGCTTCCTCCATACTTTTTTGGATTAGAGGAACAATAGTCATTAATTCATTGTATGGTATTTCAAAAACAAGTTCATCATGGATTTGAAGTATCATTTTTGTTTTTGCTTTGTTTTCTTTTAAAACTTTATCGACATTAATCATTGCCACTTTAATAATGTCTGCTGCACTACCTTGAATTGGTGTATTCATTGCAACACGTTTACCAAATTCTCTTACTTGATAGTTAACATCGTTAATTTCTTTCACATAACGATAGCGCCCTAATAATGTTCTAACATATCCTAGTTTTTTACACTCATCAACTTGTTTATTTAAGAAGCTTTTAATGCTAGGGAAAGATTCAAAGTATTTATCAATAAATTGTTGAGCTTCCTTAACACTAATTCCTAGTTCACTAGAAAGTCCCCAGTCACTCATTCCATAAACTATACCAAAGTTAACAACTTTAGCTTGTCTACGCATTGAATCGGTTACGCCTTTAATATCGCAGTTGAATATTTTAGCAGCAGTTTCTGCGTGAATATCACTATTCTCTTTAAAGGCTTTTAACATATTTTCATCATTCGCCATATGAGCTAAAACTCTTAATTCGATTTGCGAATAGTCAAGGGATACAATATAACTTCCTTCTTCTGCTACAAAAGCTTTTCTTACTTCTCTAGTTTCATTATCTCTAACAGTAATATTTTGTAAGTTAGGATTTGAAGAAGATAGTCTACCTGTTTGCGTTAGCATTTGGTTATACATTGTATGAATTCTAGAATCTTTTAAAACATAAGGTTGTAATCCTAATAAATAAGTGCTTTGTAATTTAGAATACTTACGATAATTTAATACTAGTGGAATAATTGGATGTTCTTTATACAAAGATAATAAAACATCAGCACTAGTTGAACGCTTCTTGGTCTTATTTTTTAATCCTAAAACATCAAAGATAATAGTAGCTAATTGGCTTGGAGAATTAATATTAAATTCAATACCCGCATGTTGATAGATTTCTTTTTCAATTAACTCTAGTTTTTCAGCATTTTCTTTTGCCATTTCTTGAAGTAAAGAAACATCTACTTTAATGCCATTTTCTTCCATACTAGTTAGAACAAATGCTAGAGGATGTTCTACTTCATAATAAAGTTTTGATAGGCCTAATTTATCTAATCTAGCAATCACTTTGTTTTCTAGTTCAAAGATATATTTAGCTTTTAAACCTGCATAATTAGCAACTTTATTTATTTCATAATTCTTTCTAACATAAACATTTTCTAAGAAAGGAATATTTTTATCATAATAGGCAAATACTGCTGCAGGATCTTCTTTTAAAGAAGGTTCCATGATATAACTTGCCAAAGGTAAATCTAATACAAAGTTATTAACATCAATATTATAACGATGTAATGCTACAATTGTTTTTTTAATATCATAGCCAAGTTTTTTGTTATCCCTTGCTAAATAAGAAATAAAATCTTGATCTTTTAATAAATCATCTTTACCAATGAAGACAGTTTCATTCCCATTAGAAACACCTAGTCCTATTATTTCTCCTATGTGATAATTTTCTTCCATCATTTCTAGTGTAATTGCTAGTTTGTCTTTTAACATACTACTAGGAATCTTATTAACAATTTCTACACCAGTTCCAAAAGCCTTTTCATCCTCTGGTAATTTCTTTAACAATGTTAATAAATCATAGCATCGATAGAAATCCCTAAGTTTTTCGATATTAAGTCCTTGATATTTAAATTCATCAAACTCGCAACTAAATGGCATTGTGCAACAAATAGTAGCAAGATCTTTTGACATTAAAGCAATCTCTTTTTCTGCTTTTATTTTTTCTCCTATCTTACCTTTTATATCTGCATCTAAAACGCTCTCTAGACTTCCATATTCATGAAGTAGTTTTAAAGCGGTTTTTTCACCAACCCCAGAAATACCTGGAATATTATCACTAGCATCTCCCATTAGTCCTTTTAAATCAGTAATCATGCTAGGACTAATGCCTAATTTTTCATTTAGTGTTTCTCTATTCATTATTTCAAGTTCTGAAAACCCAGTTTTAGTAAGTTTAACACTAACGCTATCATCAATTAATTGTAGTAAATCTCTATCACCAGAATAAATATCAACATCAAAGCCTTTTTTAGAAGCTAGGCTTGCCATACTTCCAATAATATCATCTGCTTCAAAACCAGGATTTTTGTATACCTTAAATCCTAGATATGAAAGTAATTCTTCTGCTAATGGAAATTGAGCTAGCAAGTCTATTGGAGTTTCTTTTCTCCCCGCTTTGTATTCAGGATATTTTTCATGTCTAAACGTTTTTTCTTTGCAATCAAAAGCAACAAGAGCATAATCGGGTGTATCAGTTTCTAAAAATTTAGTCATAATATTTGCTAATGCATAGATAGCATTAGTAGCACTCCCGTTTTTTGCTCTTAAAATTCTAGTAGAATCTCCTCTAAAGGTGCCATAAAATGCCCTGAATAATAATGAGTTACCATCAACAATCATAAATTTCATTTTACTTACCACCTTTCTTATTTTTATAAAGCGCTATGCGCTCAACAATTAGTGAAGTCCCTAGTTTATCATTGCTAACTTTCCCTTCTACATAGTAACTATTACCTTTTAGAAGTTCATGATAGATTGTTTGATAAACTTTTGGAAAGATAACTAATTTTATTGATGAAGTCTTATCAATACCATCCATCATTGCCATCATTTCCTTATTCTTAGTTTTAATGCTAGAAATACTGCGAGCAAAAACCACAGTTTTAACTACCTTATTTTCTGAAGCATTAACTTCATCAAGAGTTAAATAATTATTACGTTTTAATTTTTCTCTATCATATTCAAAACTAAAGCCACAGAAATAACTTCCTAAAACTTCTATTTCATTAGCCATCCTTAACTCTAAATCATCTTCAATAATATTTATTAGAGGTTTTTCTGCCTCAACATTAACTAAACTTTCATTACTCGAAGAACTAACATGAGCATATAGTAAGATGTCTTCTAGAGCATTTTTCATTGTTGCTCTAGTAAGATTAAATTCATCTAGTGCTCCCGCATCAATTAAACTTACGATTTGAGCTTTATCAATTCCCTGGCCATAAACCCTTGAAACAAAATCAAAGATATCAACAAATGGTTTATCTTTTCTTGCTTTCAAGATTGCATTAGCAGAAATATTCGAAATCCCTTTAATGCATTGAAGTGGGAATCTTACACCATTTTGCTCACTAGCAAATTTATTTAATGATTTATTGGCACTTGGTGGTAATATTTCTAATCCTAATCCTTTTAGTTCCTCTACAAATGGAAAGAATGACCCATCACTACTATCAAAAGCATGTCTATCCATTACTGCGCAATAAAATTCTCTTGGATAGTAAGCTTTTAAATAAGCCATTGTTGCACTAATCATTGCATAACTTACTGTGTGCGATTTATTAAAACCATAATCTGCAAACTTCAAAATTAATTCATATAGTTTCGCTGTTGTTTGCTCATTTCGATTAAGTGCTTTAGCTTTTTTAAAGAAATCATCTTTGAAAGCTAAAATTGTTCTCTCATTCTTTTTAGAGATAGCACGTCTAATGATATCTGCTTCACCTAAACTAAATCCAGCATAAGCTTGGATTACTTGCATAACTTGTTCTTGATAAACCATGATTCCATAAGTTGGAAGCAAGATATCTTTTAATGATTCATCAATATAATCAACCTTGTAGCCTTTATTCTTGCAATTAGCATAGATTGGAGTTGAGTTCATTGGACCTGGTCTAGATAAAGCTAGTATTGCAACTAAATTATTAAAACAAGTAGGAACTATTTGTTTAGTGACTAATCTTGCAGATTTATCTAATTGGAAGATGCCTTGAACTAAATCTTTATTAAGAATTTCATAAATCTTAGGGTCATTATAATCAATTGAGTAAATATCAACATCTTTACCACTTGATTCTTTGATGTTTTTTATTGTATTTTCAATGACTGCTAAATCAGTCAAAGCTAAAACATCCATCTTAAGTAAACCAATGGATTCAACATAATCTTTTGAATATTGAGTTGTATAAATATCGCCACTATGATAAACAGGTGTAACTTCACTTAAAACTTCATCACACAAAACTACTCCAGCAATATGAGTTGTTTGTCGAGGTAATCCTTCTAATTTAAGGGCTAAATCAAAAATATCACGATAAATCTTCCTACCATCAATAAAGTTTTTAAAAGCAACATCATTATCATAAATCTTTTTTAAACTTGCATTAAAGAAAACTTTGTTTCTTGGAACACGTTTGGAAACTACATCAACTTCACTAGGGCTTAATCCTAGTGCATTAGCAGCATCTCTTAATGCTTGTTTAGCTTTATAAGTTTGGAATGCTACCACATGTAAAACATGGTCATTGGAATATTTTTTAAATAAGTAATCAATGACTTGTTCTCTTTTATTATCAATGAAGTCTACATCAATATCAGGCATGCTGACTCTTTCTGGATTTAAAAATCTTTCAAAAATTAAACCATATTTTATTGGGTCAACATTAGTGATACCTAAAACATAGGAGACAAGTGAGCCGGCTCCACTACCTCTTCCTGGACCGACTAAAATATTGTTTTGTTTAGCAAATTTTACATAATCCCAAACAACTAAGAAGTAGTTAGTGTAGCCCATCTTATCAATCATGTCTAATTCATAATTTAATCTAGAATAATATTCTTCACTAACTTTATTATTTAAACGTTTCTTTAATCCCTTATAACATAATGCTTTTAAATAATCTTTTTTAGAAACATCTTTATTTGCCAATGGGAATGAAATCAAATGAGCTTTAGTTTCATAGATATCAAAATTAATTGAATCTAATAATTCATCATTAAGTTTTATTTCTTCTTTGCTAAATGTCTTAGCGATAAATTCATCATTATACAAAGCAAAATTATGATCAATATTACTTTCAACTTTTACTTTAGTTTTGATGAAACTTAAAATATCTAAAAGTTTACTATCTTCTTTATTTAGATAGTTAACGCTATTAGCGATACATTTTGGTAAATCTAGGGTTCTACAATAATTTAAAAACTTAATTTGAGATTCATCATAACATTCAAGCCCTAGCACAAAATCATCACTTAGTTTTTTAATTTTTTCTAAATAAGCAGGAATCTCTTCTTTTGAAGTGTAATATAGTTTAAATAGTTTTGATCTTAAGCAAGGAAGCATTAATTTAATTCCTTCTAGATTACCTAATAAATCCTCATAACGAACTTGATAAGTTAAATCATCATTAGAAACTAGTGAAGTAAGTCTAGTAATACTACGATAACCCTCTTTATTTTTTGCAAGTAAAATAAGACTAGTTTGTTCATCATCTTCATTTAAAAATACTTCCATGCCAATTACATATTTTAAATTATTTTGTTTAGCTAGACTTGCTAATTCTAGCGCACCAAAAACATTGTTATTATCACTAATGCAAACACTACTATTACCTTTTTCTTTAGCATAATTAACTAAGTCACTTACTCGAAGAGAACTAGCAAAAAAACTATAGCCTGTTTTTACGCTTAATGGACTATATTTCATAACTATCTCTCTCCTTTCTAATTAATCTTAAATCAATTCTTCTATTTCTTTGATAATAGCATCTATTTCTTGATGGTCTTTAGCTCTAGCTCCGCTGGCAAACTTATGCCCACCGCCATTATGTTTAACTGCCACTTTATTTATTTCTATACCATTACTTCTTAAAGAAACTCGATATAGTTCTTTTCTTTTATCATAAACAAAGCAACCCCAAACTTTTATATCATCACACCACCTAAAGATATCCATATAATTTTTAGCATCATCGCTATCCATCTTATAGTTATCTAAATCTTTAATTTCTAGGATATAATATGCAAAACCTTTTTGACTAATAATGCTTTTAGAAATTATATCTTGATTTATTTTATATTCGTGTAGCGATTTATTATACATTGGTTTATAGACATCATTAATTAAATCAAAACCATAACTTAGTAAATTGCCTGCTGCTAATAAAGTATCCGGTCCTGTTGAAGACGTTTCAAAGCCACTACTATCTCCAACAATGCCAACAAATAAATATTTAGCAGATTCTTTATCTAGTTTATATTCACTAAACTCTTTGCTAGTTAATAAATAATAGAGCACCTCACTTGCAGAACTTGCTTTATCATTAACAATCTCTAAATTTCCAAATGGTTTATCATTAGGATGATGATCGATTTTAATAATATAGTCGCCTTTAGTTACTCGCTCATCACTAACCCTATCAATATCAGAAGAATCTAAAACTATTGCTAAGAATTTTTTATTTAGATTTACTTTACTTTCTTTAGGAAATAAGTTATTACCTACTTCACTATTAGTGTAGCCTAAAGCATAAATGTTTTTATTTTTGAAGTTATTTTTTAGAAAATAATATAATCCCCATTGTGAACCTAATGCATCAAAATCTGGAGATTCATGGCGAAAAATAGCAATATCATCATATTGCTTAATCTTCTCTAATAGCATCTTAATGCTTTTTTCACTTATTTCCATACTAATTACCTTACCTCTTTTATTAATTATATCATAATAATTAATAATAGATATGTTTTTCTGCTAAAAAAGAGTCCCGAAGTGAAGTGCTAATATGAAAGTGGACAAGGGGAAAAAAGACCCATCCACTTTTTTCTTTGCTATTATATATAAAAAGGAGGTGTGTTTAAAATGCGAACAAAAAGAAAAAATAACATGAGAAGTCCAGAAGAAAAAGAAAGAATTATTCTTGAGTACTTAAACGATCAACATCAATCATACCGAAAAACTGCTGATAAATATGAATTGTCCAAAACGACATTTAGGAAATGGGAAAAAGCATATCTAGAATTTGGTATTGATGGATTACGTAGTCAAACAGGAAAAGCAAAAAATCCAAACAAATGCAATCCATTGAGTCGATTGCAAAACAAGAAAAATAAGACAAAAGAAGAAGAGCTTCAACTACAAGTAATGAAATTAGAAATTGAAGTGGCAAGATTAAAAAAAGGATACCTAGTGAAAGGAGTTGGTACAAAAAAGGAATACGTTACTATCAAAGACTCGAATACGAAGTCTTAGAAAATTTATCAAAAAAATACCCGGTTACTTTATTATGCAAAGTGATGAGTATTAATCGAAGTGGTTACTATAAATGGAAGTATCGAAAGTCTCATCCAACAGAACGTCATGTTCAAAGAATGAAAGATGTTCAATTTATTAAAGAAGTGTCTTTAAAGCATAAATCCCATGGTTATCGATGGTTGTCGGTATTTATTAGGAATAAATACGGAATAGTATGGTCTCCAGAATATGTCTATAGATGTAGAAAATTTGCAGGAATAATATGTGAATCAAAACATTATAGATGGAAGAAACCTGGAGAAAGAAACTATATCTATGAGAACCGTATTTGGAACAATTGGAATGCATCTAAGCCCTTGGAAATCTTAGTGTCAGATATGACTGCGTTTTATTCAAGAGGAATATATTATGAACTAACACTATATTTTGACACTTTTAATCGTGAAATTGTCGGGTTTGGATTAACTGATAAAAAAGGAAATATAAAACCTTATTTCGAAGGATTAAATCAAGTAATAAAACTTATAAAAGAAAAAGAACAAACCAACTTAACCACATTACACACAGATCAAGGATCGGTTTATTCTTCTGAAGCTTTTAACAAGCTCCTATATAATAATAACATAATTCATTCAATGTCACGAGCAGGAACTCCAACAGATAACCCAATTGATGAATCTTTGAATGGTTGGATTAAGGAAGAAATGTTTATAGATTTTAATCTTAAGAAATGTGACGATGTATTAGCTCTGATAAGAAAATATATCAATTATTACAATCATGAACGACCTATGTATTGTTTACAATATAAAACCCCACACCAGTATAAAACTGACATGGGGTTTTAGGGTCTCTTTTTAAACTGTCTACTTTTTATTGACTAGTGCAA
>JAZRXY010000020.1:0-72703 GCA_045600465.1 Bacilli bacterium | reverse complement strand
TAAAGGGCCTTTTACTTTCAATAGATTCCACTCTTATTGTATGGATATATTCAACCCAGGAGTGAATAAAGGCTCTGCAATCAATAAATACATGGAAATGAACAATTTATCATTAGAGGAAGTTATGGCCTTTGGTGACGCCAATAATGACCTAGAAATGATAAAAGGAGTTAAATATGGCATTGCTATGGGCAATGGGACTAAAGAAATCAAAGAAATCGCATATTACGTTACTAGTGATATAAGAAAAGATGGCATCAAAAATGCCTTATTACATTTTGGGGTGATTAAATAATGTTACCAGTACAATACATGAAATTTAAATCAAAAAGAAGAATTATCGTAGTTAGTGATATTCACGCTAACTATGAAGGTTTCACCTCATTATTAAGAATGGTTAACTACACTAGAAGAGATTATCTAGTAATCGATGGTGACATTACCGAAAAAGGGCCTGAGTCACTAAAGACTCTTACTTTTATTATGATGTTAGCAAAACACAATGATGTTTATTGTGTCAAAGGTAATTGTGACAACCTATTTTTTAGGGATTGGAACAATGAACATGAAGTTGATTTGTTATGGGAATATATCACCACAACTGCCCATTCACTATGGTGGGAAATGTTTGAAATCTTAGAGTTAAAAGTTAAAACAAAAGAAGACTTCTTAAAAGCTGTACCTTTAGTTCACGAAAAGTTCAAGGTTGAGTTAGGCTTTTTAGAAAGTCTACCTACCGTTATTGAAACTCCTAACCTTACATTTGTGCACGCAGGACTACAAAGTAAGACCTTATATGAAAACGATCCAAAATTTTGTAGAAAAAACAATGCTTTCATTCAAGAAAACAAATTAGTATTTGATAAATATCTTATTGTTGGGCATTGGCCTAATTCTAATTACCCTGGTTTAATTTGCTGCAATCCTAAATTTGATGATCTTCATAAAGTAATTGGCATCGATGGTGGTAATTGCATTAAATCATACGGTCAACTAAACGCCTTAATTATTTCAAGCGTTGATACATTAAGATTTTCTTATGCATATTATGATAAAGCTAACTTAATGCAAATTAATCACGATCAAAAAGAACACTACGAAGATGTTCCAATTGATTTTGGTGGTATAGAAAATGAACTAGAAATAGTTGAAGTGTTAGAACATTTCACTAGAATAAAAGAAGTTAAGAGTGGATATCGTTATCCTCTCCCTTCACATAAAGTTAAACAAAACCCTGAAAACAAAAAATGGTATTATGTCGACGACACCAATTACTTCCCTAAACTTAAAAAAGGTGAAATTGTTAATGTTTATAAGAAAAAAGATAACTTATATTTCATTAAGAAAAAAGGTGTCATGGGATGGTATAAAGATTAAGGTAGAGAAATCTACCTTTTTTATCACAAAAAAAGACCTCATAAGAAGTCTTGAAATAACAAGATGGTGCCCGAGACCGAAATCGAATCGGTACGCCCCTCACGAGGCTCAGGATTTTAAGTCCTGTGCGTCTACCAGTTCCGCCACTCGGGCAACACTAAGTGGTGACCCGCAGGAGATTCGAACTCCTGACCCCTTGATTAAAAGTCAAGTGCTCTACCGACTGAGCTAGCGGGTCAATAATGGCTGGGGTAGCTGGATTTGAACCAGCGAGATGCAAGAGTCAAAGTCTTGTGCCTTACCCCTTGGCTATACCCCAAAAAAAATGGTGGAGAGGGACAGATTTGAACTGCCGAACCCGGTGGGAAATGATTTACAGTCATCTGCGTTTGGCCTCTTCGCTACCTCTCCATATCTTAGCTGGTGGATGCTGAGGGGCTCGAACCCACGACCTCCGCCTTGTAAGGGCGATGCTCTCCCAGCTGAGCTAAGCATCCGTCTGCATCCAATAATACATAGTGCCTTATTATCTTATCATTTTAAGGTCTTATAGTCAATATTATTTGCGAATTTTTTTAATATTTTTATGTTTAGATAAAATAAGAAAACGACCAGCAAATTATGCCGGTCGTTATACTTAATTCTTTTTGTTTTTTGCTTTCGAAATTAATATTGTTTCAATCAACTGATAAGGATTGTTAGGATCATAGAAATTATTACGTCTCTTTGTCCTAATATCATTTTGCTTTTTTTCTTCTATTTGTAGTAATACTTTGTATTTTTGATGTTGAGTATTATCCTTGCTAGACATTAGTGTTTATTAATTTCCTTACGGTAATCTCTTTCATCAAAGATAACAAGTAACGCTACTAGAATTACAGCGCTGATAATCATTCCCCATTGTGAAACTTTATCAATATCGATTGTTGTAAGTGTAGTTGATTTAATAATTTCTCTTTGTAATTCTACAATAAATGGAGCTGAGAAAGCACTAGATAATGTAAAGAATATGAAAGCTGCTAAAATCAATCCTAAAATTCCATAGATAATAATAGCAAGTACTTTATTTTTCATGTTTTTCATCTCCTTTTATGTCTAATTAATATTAGCAAAATTTTAAATGTTTTTCAACTATGACTTGTGAGCGTTAAGATATTCAGTGATTTTTGCTTTGTTTTCAGGCTTTGAAGGTTTGCAATTATCAACTGTCTTTTCGCCATCAACAAGTGATTGAGCAAATTGTGCGCAACCAGCAC
Organism: Bacilli bacterium; assembly: GCA_045600465.1. Classification (GTDB taxonomy): domain Bacteria; phylum Bacillota_I; class Bacilli_A; order RFN20; family UBA1709; genus JAZRXY01. The sequence goes on along the minus strand of JAZRXY010000020.1, from coordinate 70,070 downwards.
TACCACATCCACCACAGTTGAATCCAGGTAGCATTGCAGTGACATCAGTAACTCTTTCGTCAACTTTAACGCTTAGATACTTACCACCAAAGGCAAGCAATAAACCTAGAACAACGGCAATAGCAAGTAAGATTGCTGTTGCGATAATAACGATAGTCCAGTTCATTATTTAATCTCCTTTTCTTCAGATTTATTTGTTTTTTGTTTTTCTTCAATTTTAGTACGCAAAGCACAACTAGTGCTAGGACAACTAGAGCAATCTGGTTTTAAATCTTCACAGCCTTCCGGCTTTTTTGTTCTGCTATTAGCTAAATAAGATAGTAAAAACATTGCAATTAAGCCACCGACTAGAAAGATTGCCCATAGCCATTTATTCATTAAATAACACCAACTAATCCTTTAAATGCAAGTGCCATAATACCAGCTAGAATAAGCGCTAGAGGGACACCTTTGAATGGCTTTGGAACTGGTGAGTTTTCAATCTTTTCTCTAACGCCAGAGAATAAGAACATAACTAATAGATACCCAATACCAATACCTAATGCATAGAAGATTGTTTCTAGTAATGAATAGCCATACTTTGTTGTTGCGTTAACAGCAACACCTAAAATTGCACAGTTTGTAGTAATTAGAGGCAAATAAATACCTAATGATTTATACAAACTTGGAATGTATTTCTTTAAGACCATTTCTAGTAATTGAACTAGTGTTGCAATAACTAGAATGAAAACAATCAAATATAAGAATGAGATTCCTAATGGTTCTAATACTAAATTGTATAGTAGCCATGAAACAACGCCTGCAATCAATGTAACACCAAGAACTGATAGTGACATTCCTAATGCACTAGATTTCTTAGTAGATACGCCCATGAATGAGCAAATACCTAAGAATTGTGATAGTAAGACGTTACTTACGAAGATAAAACTAAATAGAATAACTAGTAAATTTCCCATCATACTTCACCCCTATTTCTTAGTTACAGCGCCAAATTTACAATTAGCTTCACATGCGCCGCATTTTTGACATTTTCCTTGATCAATAACGTAAGGTACTTTTCCTGGTTCACCGCTAATACATTTAGCAGGACAGTTTCTAGCACACATACCGCACTTTTTACACTTTTCAGGATCAATACTGAAAGTTAGTTTTGCGCGTTCTTCTGCTTCTTTCTTAGCTTTCTTATCAGCATTGTGGTTTCTAATTGCTACAACAACAGCGATAATAACGCCTAGAGCAAAGAATGCACCTGTTGATTCCCCAAATAGTGGAATCTTGATTTCTTTAATTAATTCCAACTTAACAAATTGTGATGTGTTAAATGGATTTGACAATGTTAATGATTGAGAAGAAATTAATTCTCTTACAAAACTGATAATAAATAATGCGATACCATAACCTAATCCCATACCTAGAGCATCAATTGCACTATCGCCAACACTGTTTTTGCTTGCGAATGCTTCTGCTCTACCTAGAATCAGACAGTTAACAACAATTAATGGAATAAAGATTCCAAGTGAATCATATAGTGCTGGTGTGAAAGCATGCATTAGCATATCAACACAGCTAACAAATGTTGCAACAACAATAATGAAAATAGGAATTCTTATTTCATCTGGTACAATTTTTCTAATTAGAGAAATTGTAACGTTAGATAGTAATAATACCAATACTAGAGCTAATGTCATACCGATAGCATTATCAATACTTGTTGAAATTGCTAGACATGGGCATAAACCTAATAATGATACAAATACAGGGTTATTTGTAACAATACCCTCTTTAAAGATCATGCTCTTTGGAGTTTTATTATTTGCCATAATTAGTTACCTCCCTTTACATGTTCATTGTGGTATTTAATAACATTGTTTGTTGTTGATTTAACAGCAGAAAGTGTAATTTTTGCTGTTGCTCCTGCAACAAAATCAATACCACTATCACCATTATCAAATGCTAAACCTTTGAATTGTTCATCAAATAGAGGAGATGATAGTAATGTGTCACCATAGTTACCACCTTTAGTTTCAGCATGTGATAGTGTCTTATAACCTAAAATTTTGTCTTCAACGTTAGAAACGATAATTAATGATGTAATAGTTCCACCATATCCACTTGAACCAGCTTGGTAAGCATAAGCTTCACCATTATTGATTTCATAAATTGTATCGATCCCAAATGCGTCTAAGTCAGCATAAGTTGCTGTTACATCATTAACGCTATTAGCTCCGCTATATAATTCGGAAATAGAATTAAATGCTTCTTGAGCAACTCTTTCTGCGATGATTGGTTCTGTAACTCCGTGAACTGCTGCTAGAGCAAAAGCACAGATTGCGCCAATAACGCCAAGAGTTAGAGGATATTTAATAAATTTATTCATTAAATTACACCTCCTAAAGCCATTGCACCAAATACTAGGAAGATTGCAACGATTAATAAACCAACTAGAATTAGCCATTTCTTTAATGGTGTATCTGTTGTCTTTCCTTTACATGCACTTTCAATAACTGGTGAAACAAAGTTCATTAATAGAATTGAGAAGACGCATCCTTCTGGCATACTTCCACAAAGTCTAATTAAGACTGTGAAGAATGCTGCGCCTAAACCATAAATTAATTTAGCATATGGGTTTGTTGGCCCACTAACAGGGTCTGTTAACATAAATACGCCACCAAATAATACGCCACCAATTAAAACATTATTTAAAGCATAACCAAATGGATTTGCAATACCAACTAATAGTGCGATAAAGAATGTAATAACATAAATTGAAACAATGTAAGCTAGTAATGGACGATAATCAATAATTCTTCTGAATATCATGTAACCAGCTGCAACTAATAATAGTAAGCTGCAAGTTTCACCCATTGCTCCCATATAGTTACCTAGGAATAAATCACCAAAGTTAACAAAACTTGGAAGTTCTCCTGTTAGGTAATTAAATGCGCCTGTGACTGTTGCTCCTGTTGTAGCATCAACTAGTCCAGGAATCTTAGGAACTGCTAAACTAAAGCTCATTGCTACAAATACTCTACCAACAGCAGCAGGGTTACATGGGTTAGCACCAAAGCCACCAAAGACAACCTTACCAAATAGTGTTGCGACTAGCGAACCAACAATTACTGCAAAATAACTTGTTCCCGCTGGAAGAGTTAATGCAAAGATAATTGCGGTAATATAGCTAAATGAACTTAATACGTAATCTAGTATTTCCTTACCTTTTTTCTTGTAGATAAGAGCAGTGATTACGTCAACTGCAATTGTAGTAGCTAGTGAGATAACTCCGATTAAGATTGCTCTTAACCCGTATGATCCACCAGCTTTAATAAATGTAAAGATAATTGCAAATAGCCAAACTGCACATAATACGCAGAATAGTTCTTGCATTATTCTCTTTGTTGAATCCTTACTTCTTTGGAAAGGACCTGGTGTCATTCTAAATTGCATAACTATATCCCTCCCTATTTCTTTGGAGCGGTCGCTTTTGCACGCTCAATACGTAAGAATAATTTTGCTTTTCTGATTGCTTCTGTAACATCAATCTTACTTGGGCAAATATAACTACAACTACCACATTCGATACATGAATCTGCTTTTAATTCTTCAAGACGTTTAATATCTTTTCTTAAAACTGCATTCTTGATTTCGACTGGTTGTAATGATGCTGGGCATCCTAATGTACATTTACCACATCTTAAGCAAGGCAATTCTTTTGCTTGATAGTCTTCATGTTTTAAAACTGTTAAACCACCATGTTGTTTCTCAATAACGAATGAATCATTCATTAATCCTTTACCACACATTGGTCCACCAGCAAGAAGATCAACTACTTCTTCTTTATATCCACCAGCAGCTTTAATAACTTCACTAGCTGGTAAGTAAATTGGGACTTCAATGTATTTAGGAGTTTTAATTGCGTTACCACTAACTGTTAGTTTTCTTGATAGAATTGGTTCGCCTTTTAATAATGCATAAGCTGTTGCAATAGCAGTTGAAGCATTATTAACTACAACACCAATCTCACTTGGCAACATCTTGTACTCTTTCTTTGTAACTTCATAGATTGTGACTCTTTCCCATCCCATTGGGTAACGGTTTTTTAATTCACAAACTTTAATTGTTGGATAATCTTTAGCAATTGTTTCATTAAGTTTAGCAATAAGTGCTTTCTTATCCTCTTTAATTGCAATAACAGCTTCTTTTGCATCAGCTGCTTTTCTTAGTAGTTCAATACCCTTTAAGAACATTTCCATATCTTCACCCATTGAGTGATAGTCTGTTGTTAGATATGGTTCACATTCAACAGCATTAACTACTAATGTTTGTAATCCTGCAACACCCTTGTATTTAACAAATGTTGGGAAACCTGCGCCTCCTAAACCGACAATACCGGCATTTTGAATTGCTGCTACTAATTCATCTCTTGTAGCACTTTCTTTGACGATAGGTAATTTCTTTCCCCATTTATTCTTGAAGTCGTTTTTTAAAACAAAGTGTGGAATTGGTCTACCAACTAAAGCGTTGTAACGATTTTCTTCGCCAATGATTTCACCGCTAACTGGAGCGAATACAGGAACACCAAATCCTGGTCCTGTTCCAATTTTTTCACCCTTTAATACTTTTGAGCCTACTTCAACAGTAAATGTGATTGGTTGACCATTAGCAACCAACTTAGGAATATAAAGTTTTTCTAATGATGCTTTATCATTTAAAACTTCTAATTTTAAATCCTTAGTTAATTCCTTATGACCATCAATATGGAATTTACCTCTTGAACTAATTAGTCCCATTATTTTACCTCCTTCTTGTAAATAGACTTGTAATACTTCATTTCTTGATCTACACAAATACCTTCGTAATTAATTTCTGAGCAGAATTTTTGGATATCTTTTGTAACATCCTTACCATTCATTGCTTTTTTAATTATATCTACTACGATATGAGTTTCTTCAAATGCCCCATCAAAAATCTCCAAGAACGATTCTTGATGTTTCTCATTAGTTGCAGGGTTAGCCCACATTTCATGAGATAAGTTAAGATAATCTACTCCATCATTAGGTAGTTTATCTTTGTGCACCATGGCATATGGCACACTATGTTTAAGTCCAATTAAGGACATTAAGCCTCTTTTAAGATGACTTCTATCAAGCAATAAATGCTCAGCTAATACCATATCTTTCCAGCCATCATAGAAAGTGGCCTCTTCTAAGTCTTCTTTGTAAGCATACATTTTGCTTACTTGTTTCATTAATGTTTCATCAGCACTTACTACCTTCCATGCCTTAATAATGTAAGGAGAAGTATGATAATGCGTTAATAAAGCAGTATCCATATAGGCTTCATATCTGCAGTGATCTGAGGAAAAATGATAGATTGGTTCATTTTTTAATTGAAAGCCTGTACGATAAAAAACAAACGCATGTGCTCTCCTATCTAGACAATAATGTAACATTGCTCCAAATAGATAAGCATATAATGGTTCCTTGTTTCCTGAATAACTCTTCATATATTCTAGCATCTTTATAAATTTTTCGCCACTACCTTCTTTATGTAAATGACTTCCATATGCTTGAATTTCTTTAGTTTTTATTCTTTTTCTAGGAATTCCATAGAAAAATAAGATATCTGGCCCTTGAGTTCCCACATAAGTTAGATACTTATATTGATTATTATTAAGGAAATCTAAGTCGCTTTTATATCTATTTACAACATCTTTTGCAAACCAATAATGAGTTAATGATGACGGCATAAATTATCCTCCTATTTAAGTGCTTGAAGCACAAGTTCTGATAATGTTGGATGTGCCATTGTTAAACTTGATAATTTACTATAACTAATCTTTGAAACCATCATCATTTGAACAATGTGAATGAGTTCTTCTGCTTCCGCTCCGATGATTGCGCAATTAAGGATTTCATTACTATCTGAAATAGCCATGATAACTGCTCCATCTTTCTTATTTTGAGCATTAGCATATCCATTAGACATGTAGAATGCTTTTTTTATCGTATAATGAATGTTTTCTTTGTCTAAATAAGTTAAACTTTTCCCTACTTCTGCCAGGCTAGGATAAGCATAAATAATTCTAGGAATCATATCTAAATCATAACTGGATTTATTCCCTAATAAGTTATCTATGACGTACTTACCTTGGGCAACTGCTGTTGATTCAAGAAGTAAGATACCATTGATATCTCCAATAGCGTAGATTCCATTGATATTAGTCTCTAATTTATCATTGACTATGATACCCTTTTTATCATATTTAATACCAATGTCATCTAAATTTAAACTTTCTAGATTTGCTTTTCTGCCCGCACATTGTAAAACGTGTTTAGCACTAATTACATTGCCACTACTTAAACTTACTTCATAGCTATCATTTTTAGTGATAGAAGTAACCTTAGTATTCGTAATTAATTTAACTCCAAGTTTTTTTAGATAACGTTTTAATAATGTGACTGCATCTTTGTTATTATTAACTAAAATATCTTCACCTGCTTCAATAACGTTAACTTGTAAGCCTAGGCAAGCATAAATGCATGCGCATTCAATACCAACTACTCCGCCTCCGATAACGATTAATGAATCCGTGATATCTTTACTTTCTAATAAAGATTTAGAGGTAAGTGTTTTTGTGCCAAAATCATATTCAATATGTTTTGATCCTGTCGCAATAATAATATTTTTAGCTTCAATTAGTTCATCATTTACTTTTACATGATTATTATCAACTAGGCTTGCTTTGCCTACTATTAGTTCAACGCCTGCAAGTTCAAGCATTGATTCAATGCCGTTTCTTAAAGAAGCAATTACTTTATCTTTTTTATCAATTAAAGTAGCTAAATCAAAACTTACATCATTGACACTAATACCGTATTCTTTAAGTGATTTTAAATTGTAATATTCTTGGCTTGCATGAACTAATGTTTTAGTGGCAATACAACCTCTATTTAAACAAACCCCACCAAGATTATCCTTTTCAATAAGAATACAATCTATCCCGTTATTTTTAGCATAAAGCGCTGTTTCATATCCGCCAGGTCCACCACCAATAATCACTAAACTAGTCTTCTTCATTTTCTAACTCCTCATAGTTAAGAATTGGGTGTCTAGCTGCTAAAACTTCATCGATACGTTTAATGTTAGTATTATGAGGTGCGCTAATAACAAGTTCTGGTGTTTCTTTGGCTTCTTTTGCGATAACTTTCATGATGTTAATAAATTCATCAAGTGTTTCTTTACTCTCTGATTCTGTTGGTTCAACCATTAAAGCTTGGTCAACAATTAATGGAAAGTAAATTGTTGGAGCGTGATAGCCATAGTCTAACAAACGCTTTGCTACATCAAGTGTAGTTACCCCATTTGCATCTTTTAAACCCGCAAAAACAACTTCGTGTTTGCAGTGTTCATCAGTGTAAATATTGTAACAATCCTTTAATGATTCTTTGATATAGTTAGCATTTAAAACTGCCATTTTGCTAACATTAGCAAGATTTTCTTCTCCTAATGTTTTTAAATATGCAAGAGCTTTAATGTAGACTCCAAAGTTACCATAGAATGATGAAACTCTACCTAAACTATCTTTGTCTTCTACTAAATGGTATTTTTTACCATCGTATGTGTAAATTGGTGCTGGTAATAACTTAACTAATTTTTCTACACAACCAATAGGTCCACTTCCTGGTCCTCCTCCACCATGAGGAGTCGAGAAAGTTTTATGTAAGTTAAGATGTAAAACATCATAGCCCATATCTTTGGGCCTTACTTTACCAAGTAGCGCATTTAAGTTTGCACCATCGTAATATACTAGCCCTCCTGCTTCATGGACTAATCTAGTTATTTCTAGAATATCTTTTTCAAACATTCCTAAAGTATTTGGATTAGTTAGCATTAAACCTGCCACTTCATCATTTAATACTTTTTTTAATTCATTAACATCTACTCTACCTTCAGCGTTAGATGCAACATTAATAATCTCAAAACCACAAACATTGCTTGAAGCTGGGTTAGTACCATGGGCACTATCAGGAATAATAATTTTGTTGCGTTTATAGTCTTTGTTATTCATATGATATTGCTTGATGACCATTAAACTAGATAACTCACCATGAGCTCCGGCAAATGGGTTTAAGCAAATACCATCCATTCCAGTTACTTTCTTTAAAAGTTCCTCTAATTCATAACCAATTCTTAAACTTCCTTGAACATCATCCTCACTTGCTAATGGGTGGATGCTTGTAAATTCAGATTTACTTGCAATCACCTCATTAATCTTAGGATTATATTTCATTGTGCAAGATCCTAGTGGATAGAATCCTGTTTCAACACCAAAGTTTTTGAATGATAAATTGGTATAGTGTCTTACTACCTCTAATTCACTAGCGCAAGGTAGGTTTATCTTACGATTACTTAATACTCGATCAAATTTTTCTGAATATTTGTAATCAACTTCTTTTTTAGGAAGATCGACGCCTATTCTATCTTCACATTTATAGTCAAAAATTAATTTATTATAATTCATAACTACAACCCTCCTAAAACTTTGATAAAGTTATCGATTTCTTGTTTGCTACGTTTTTCACTGAAAGCAAACATAATACGATTGTTATCGATATGAATTCCGCTAGTAAATCCATTATCCTCTAATGCTTTATCAACAAGTTTTAAATCTAAGTCACATTCCACAACAAACTCGTTGAAGAAGACTTCATTGAATACTGGTTTAAAATGTTTATTTTCTAATAATTTAGCATAAGCATAATGTGAGTTTGAAATATTTAAATCGCATACTGCTTTTAAGCCTTTTTCACCAAGTAAACTTAAATAAATTGTGACCCATAAAGCCATTAATGATTGGTTAGAACAAATGTTAGATGTTGCTTTTTCTCTTCTAATATGTTGTTCACGTGCTTGGAGAGTTAATACATAAGCACGATTGCCATCACTATCTTTACTTGCTCCCACAATTCTTCCTGGAAGTTTTCTCATGTATTTATCACTTGTTGCAATAAATCCTAAATATGGCCCACCAAAATTTAGCGGGATTCCTAATGTTTGTCCATCACCTACTGCGATATCAGCATGCATCTCTACTGGTGATTTAAATACTCCTAAACTTAATGGATTAACATAGTTTATTGCCAATCCTTTTTGTTCGTGCATCTTATCAAAAATGCCTGTAGCATCTTCAACTAGTCCATAATAGTTAATGTTAGGAATAACAACGCAAGCTAGTTCGCCATTGTTAACTTTATCAAAATGTAATGGGCAAGTTCTTCCTTTATAAGATTTAAGAACTACAACTTCTATATTTCTAAATTTGGCATATGTTTCAATGACTTTAATAATATTTGGATTTAAACAGCTCGAAACTGCTACTTTATTTTTTCTAGTTTGGCTTACTGCCATAAACATAGCTTCAACAATAGAAGTAGCACCATCATATAATGAAGCATTTGATACTTCAAAACCGGTTAATTCGCAAATCATTGATTGATATTCAAAGATGTATTGTAATGTGCCTTGAGAAATTTCTGGTTGATATGGTGTGTAAGATGTTAGAAATTCTTCTCTTGATGTAATTGCTCCAATAACACTTGGAGTAAAGTGATCATAAGCTCCGCCTCCTAATAGACAGATTTTTTGCTTATTCATCTTAGCTATTTCATCAAAATATTTAACAAGTTCTATTTCACTTAAAGACTTACCAATTTTAATATCATCTTTCAATAAAACTTCTTTTGGAACATCACTAAATAAGTCATCGATAGACTTAACACCGATAACTTTTAACATGCTTTCAATATCTTTATTACTATGTGGTAGATATTTATGCATATTTATTCCTCCGAATTACTTTTCGTTTTCACAAAATGCAATGTAGGCTTTTTCATCCATTAAATCTTCTAATTCATTAGCATCATCAAGTTTAATGTGGGCGATGTGGTTAGCATAGCAGTCATCATTGATTTTACCTGGTTCATCGTTTAATTCTTCATTAACATCAAGAATTTCACCACTTACTGGTAAATAGATATCACTTGCTGCCTTAACGCTTTCAACAGCGCCAAATTCTTCATCCTTGGAATAAGTGCTTCCAACACTAGGTAGATCAACAAAAACGATAGCTCCTAAATGATGTTGAGCATAATCACTTATACCAACATAAGCTTCGTTTCCTTCAACTCTAATCCATTCGTGTGTTTTTGAATACTTTAAATCACTTTTTGTCTTTGCTTCGTATGCCATAATAATCTCTCTCCTTTTATTATTTTAACGAACGTAATTTTTATGATAGAAAGGTTTTTCAACTACTTTTGCTCTAACCTTTTTATCCCTGATTGCTATAACGACTTCATTACCAATGTTAGTTTCATTGATATCTAATAGTGCTAATGCACAAGCCTTATTTAAACTTGGACATTTATATCCTGTTGTAATATATCCTATTTCCTTATCATCTTTATAAACTTTGTAGTTAGCTCTAGCAATATTTCTGTCAATTAATTCTAAGCCAGCAACTTTACGTTTGATTCCTTTATCTAAATATTCTTGTAAAGCAGACTTACCAATAAAGTCTTTATCCATTTTAACACCAAATCCCATATCAGCTTCAAATGGGTTAATTGATTTTGACATCTCATGGCCATATAAAGGTAGACAAGCTTCAAATCTTAGTGTATCTCTACAACCAAGTCCACATGGTTCTACCCCTTTATCGTAAACTAGTTCTTTAAAAATCTTTTGAATATTCTCTTTTGTACCATAAATTTCAAAGCCATCTTCGCCAGTGTAACCACTTCTGGAAACTAGTAATTCTTCGCCATTGAATGGAACTTTAGCAAAATGCATGAATTTAAAATCACTAGTGTCATATTTAAAATAATCCTCAAAAACTTTATAAGCATTTGGCCCTTGAAGTGCTACTTCGCCATAGTCCCCACTACGATTGATAAGTTTCACATCATTTTTATAATCTTTCTTGTTTTCTCTTAACCAAAGCATATCTACTACTAGGTTAGCAGCATTTACAACAAGTAAGATCTCTTCATTATCTAATTTGTAAATAAATAAATCATCAAATGGGAATCCTTTTTCATCAAGTAACATTCCATAAATAACTCTAGAAGTTTCTTTATCAGGAATCTTATTTGTAAAAATCTTATTGGTGTATTCTAGGGCTTTGCTTCTAGTAATTAAAACTTGCCCCATATGAGAAACATCAAAAATGCCACAATTTTCTCTAACCGCTTTATGTTCTTCCGCTATTCCCTTATATTGAATTGGCATCATAAAACCAGCAAACTCTTCCATTTGAGCATTTAGTTTTACATGCTCATCGTACAAACATGTGTAATTCATAACTTCTCTCCCTCAATTAGTAACCTAATAAATTCATCGTTAGAAAGACCAAAAATATAATCGCCAACGATTATCTTTTTGATTATATCATAGATTTTATCTTTTTCATACACAATATTAATTAAATAATTAATTAATATATTTGAATCTTAAAGACTAAAATAGTCCCCACTTAGCTTAACATCGTAAATTAAACCATTAACTAGTTTAATATCCGCCGCAATAATTCCTTCACTAAATTGAATTTCGTTATGGTAATTAGCTTCAATAGTCTTCCCCATTATCCATTCATTACTTTCTAACTTATCTTGATATTTTTTAATTAAATTAAAATCAAAACTATTAATTTCTTCGCTTGCCAACTCTTCTTTTAAAGCTTTTTTTATTTCAAGTAATGAGTACTTTGTGACATCTTTTAAATTTATTACACGTTTCGCCACACTATCAATACCTTTAATGTCTAGTTTTTTCTTATTTGGCTTTAAAACTTTGCTCATAGTTAAAATATCAACATCATATAATAAAGTGCCATGGAATACTACTCTGCTTCCATAGTAATAAAAAGCACTACCTGATATCTTAGCGCCATTAACTAATAAGTCATTTCTTCCAGAATATGTTACTTCTAGATTCAATCTATCTTTAAATACTTTACAAATCTTTGCTAAACATTTAGCAAAGATATCTTGTCTAGTTTCATTAGGCTTAACATTTAAAATAAAAGTGTACATTAAATTCTTGGTATCAGCATATACTGCGCCACCACCACTAAATCTTCTACACAAATTGATATTATTTTCTTTTAGATAATTCAAATTAACTTCGTTATATACTACTTGATTTGTTCCATAAATCACACTAGGTAAACAAGTCCATAGTAAAAGATATTCTTTACTAGAATTTTTAAGTAAATATTCTTCTACCCCTAGATAAAATTGCGGAGTTTTATTTTCGTATTTATCAAGATTAACGTAATACATAATTAATAGTGCCTAACCCGACATTGTTTTTCTTCATTTCATTAATTAATTTTTCAAATTCTTCCTCACTAGAACAAGTCACAACACACTTATGACCCCCTAGAGTAAGTTTATGGTAAGGTGCTTCAATTTTAATCTTATCAAATGCGCTTATTTCAATATTGTTATTTAGCATAAATGAGTCACTATATTCTTCTTTATCAGTGATTCCTTTAATTAAACCATAACGACGCTTATCTTTAATAACTAATGATTTTAAACTTTCACTATTTGGAGTTGCGTAAATATTGAAATTTAGTTTAGTTTCTGCACTTATTTTATCCGCATAGTCTTTCATATGCTTTATTATTTCTAAACCTAGATTTCTAGTAAACTCATCGTCTACTCTATTGTTTTCGCTTAAAGCTAGCAAACATTCATCTAAGCCAATAAAGCCAATCGATAGTGTCCCTTGATTGATAACACTTTCAATCATACCTTCACTATCTAGTGTTTCGCTATTTTTAAATATTCCTTGCCCCATCAAAAATGGAAAGTTTTTAACTTTTCTTTTGCCTTGAATTTCATATCTTTGTAACAATTGAATCTTTACTAAATCCAGTTCTTCATCTAGTTCTTTATAAAAGCCTTCTAAATCTAACTTATTCAAGGTCTTTTTACCATGTTTAATTCCTAAAGAAACTAGGTTAATGGTTGTTTTAGATAGATTTCCTCTAGATTTAGAGCCTTTTTCACCATTAACATTTTCTAGAATTCTATATCTATTTTTGCTGTAGCAAACTTGACTATTATTAAAATCAGCATCTAAAAAACTAAAGTTGATATTACTACGTTTCATTGCCACTTTAATTGCAAGTTTTAATAAATAATAGTTTGGATCACTAGGTTTTAGATTCACTCCCTCTTTTACCTTGAAAGTAATATTAGGATAACTTGGATTGTCGCCATTTCCTATTCCACTTTCAATTGCATTTAATAGCATCTTAGAAGCCAGTCTTCCACTGCTAGATGTATCAAGCCCTAAATCAAGACATGAGCAAGGAACTTGTGCGCCATTTTTGCTAGGAATAATATTAAGCGTATGAATTAAAGCTTCATTAGTTTGATATACTTCTTTTTCCAAATCATCTAGTGTTTCATTTGCAACAATTGTTTGGAATTTCTTAACATCTTTTATAACTTTTAAATTAGTTAAATATTTGGTTTCTTCTTTAATGAATTTAGCATTATTTTCTAGCGTTGGTATCGCGCCATTTAAATAATATTGCGGTTTAATTTCTACCCCAAAAAATGCCAATGCTTTAGCCACATTGTTTCGATAAATTTTAACATAAGTTTTTTCAATACCTCTTGCCATTACACTATCGTAATCAAAAACGTTTTGATCACCATGCTCATCGTTTTGATTTGCTTGAATTACTATTGCAAGTAATGAAGCGTATGTTGAAATATTTTGTGGTGTTCTTAAAACACCAACACCTGTTGAAAAACCTCTTTCAAATAAGGATTCCATATCAATATTACAAGAACAAAGCGTCCCAATCGCACTGAAATCCAGATCATGAATATAAATATCACCATTATCATGAGCAACGGCAACATTAGGCTTTAAAATGTATTGTTTAGCATAAGCTTTTGATACTTCACTGCCATACATAAAAATCTTACCCATCGCAGTTTTTGAATCAATGTTAGGATTATTCTTTTTAGAGTTTTGTTCGATCGTATCTAAATCAGTGATATCTCTAATTGATTTGATGATAGGCAAATTTTCTGTTCTTTTCTTATTTCGCTCTGCTCGATAAATAATATAAGCATTAACGGTTTTAACATGGCCCTTTTTAATAAGTGTTTCTACAACCACATCTTGGATTTGTTCAACACTTGGTTTAGTGTCTACAAATTTTTCGTTTATTTTTGCTGTAACTTCATTAGCTAAACTGTTCGCAAGTTCTCTACTTGGAGTCAAATTTTCTTTCTTAGCAACAGCACTAGCAGCCTTAAAAATAGCATTAGCAATTTTCTCTTCATTATAAGGGATTATTCTTCCATCTCTTTTGATAATTTCTGTTACCATAATTTGCTCCTTTCTTCAACTTTATTTAAAGTTGAAAAGCTACACTATGCAATATATAATATTATAGAGGAGAAAGTTATATGAATCAACAACTTAAAAAAGGTATTATTGAGTTCTATGTCTTAGCTTTTTTAAAGCGAAATGACTCATATGGTTATAAGATTGTGCAATACCTCGCACCATTTTTTGATATAAGTGAATCAACCCTTTATCCAATACTTAGAAGACTATGTAAATATGGTGATTTAGAAACCTATTCATTAAAGCAAAATGGTAGACTTAGAAATTATTACAAAATCACCAAAAAAGGTGAAGATCGTTTGATTGAATTTGATAATGATTTAAAAGTCATTACACAAGTATATGATGAGCTTATGGAAAGAGCATATAAAAGTTAGGAGCCCCCTAACTTTTTATTATTACATAATAATCTTACGCACTTGACTCATGTTTTTTTCTCTTTCTAAAATATAATAAGAATTATAAAAAGGAAGGTAAATATAAATATGAAAATTAAAACTCTTTTACTCTCATTATTAATTATTATCCCACTAACTGGATGTTCTAATAGAGTTAACTATGCTGACACTGTTGTTTTAGGCCCTATTTATACAGCTGAGCAAGAAAACAATGGACTAGCTGAAGCTTTTGCAGTTAAAGATGGAAAATTTATCTATGTTGGAAATAAAAATGATGTTCAAAAATATATTAAAGAAGGTAAAACAATAGTTATTGATAATAATAAAGGCCTAACAATTCCTGGCGCAACAGAAGGTCATGGTCATTTTATTGGCATCGATTCAATTATTAAAAAACTTCCTTGCCTAAATGCCCAATATGATGATATTAAAGAAGAACTTACTAAACAAATCTCATCTAAAGAAAAACCAAAATTCTTTATGTCTTGGGGATTAATTTATGATGAATACACGAATGGACTAAATGGTTGGGATAGAACCATTTGCTATGCTGATGAATTAGATAAAATCGCCCCTGATATTCCTGTTATTTGTTTTGATAATTCTGGCCACCAGGCTCTATGTAATACATTTGCACTAAAAAAAGCAGGATTAATCGATAGCAATGGTAACATCCAATATGTTAGAGGAGGTAACGTAATAGAAACTACTGGAACATCTCCTAAATATAGTGGCTGGATCAGTGATGAACTTGCCCCTTATGTTGTTGAAAAATGCATTGATCTAAGTGAACTTGGTGAAGACTTTTTTGTTGATGCTGTTAAAAATGCAGTTGCAACATTAAACGAAAGAGGATTTACAAATTATCTAGAAGCATATATCAATTATTTAAGCAAAGATGGATTTTATAGTGCTATCAATAAAGTTGATTCAGAAAACAAACTTAACGTTAACATTTCTTCTTTTGATACAATACGATCTTTTGAAGATAATAAGTATAAAACTCGTATCCAAGAAATTAAATCTCTTGCTAGCACCTATAAAAGTGAACATTTTGACCCAAATAATGTTAAACTCTTTGCTGATGGAGTCGTTGAAGCCATGACTGGTTGGTTATTAAATCCTTATCAAGAAGGTGGAGATTACTATGGTAATCAAATCTGGTCCAAGGAAGAACTTAATAATCTAGTCTACGAAGCTAATAAAGAAGGAATGAATGTCCATACTCACACCTTTGGTGATGCAGCATGTAATGCCGTCATTGATGCCTATATATCTTCAGAAGAAAAATTAAATAAGCACTATAATAACACTTTAGCGCATGTAAGAAATATCACTGATGAAGACATTACTAAAGCCGCTGAAAATAATATTGGGATGGCCGCTAATTTAATCTGGCATTCTAGTTCTAATGAATATGATGCCTTGCTACAAAGTGCAATTGATTATGGATTAATTCCTGAAGATATTGCCCTAAAAGGTTACCCTATGAAATCTCTTATTGATGCAGGTGTCTTAGTTTCAAGCTCCACTGATGCCCCTTGTGGAGAAGAAGTTTTAGGTAATATTCAAAATATTATTGAAGTTGCAACCACTGGTATTACCCCTAACTTAGAAGGTTCTCCTTACAATCCTGATGAACTATTAAGTGTTAGAGAAATCTTAGAGTGTCTAACAATTAATGGTGCAAAACAAATGGGGATCGATAATAAATGTGGTTCAATTAAAGTTGGTAAAAATGCCGATTTTGTAATTATGGATACTAATTTTCTAGATTATGTTAACTTAGATGATTTAAGAACTATCCATAATGTAGAAATTGAACAAGTTTATTTTGAAGGAAGTCTTGTTTACTCTAAAGATAGATAAACTTAAAAAGTTGGTAGCAATACCAATTTTTTATGTTTCTATGAAATTGGATATGTATGATAAACAATTGATATACACTTTATTTCGTTGAGTCTTTTTATTTAAAACTATCTGTTTTTTAAACTCATTTCATAGGCTTTATCAAGATAAGCTTCATCAAACCCAAAATCTTCATAGCCTTTTAGGCATTCTTTTAAATAACTATCCTTGGGAACTCCTAGTTTAGTTTGATCCTCATACATAATATAAATGAAAGCATTAATTGTTTTATTATTTAAAATAATTTCAATATCTTTTTTGTAATATAATTCAGGATAATCTTCATAAATATCTAAATTCTTTTCATCTTCACTATTAACTTCAAATATTCCTACAGGTAGTTTAGAGCCAAGACATTTTTCAATAGTTAAATAAGAATTCCTTGTTTCTTTATTTTTAAATAAAAGCTGATAATCATTAATAAAACTGCTACCTACTAGTTTTGCGTTTGGGCAGCGAAATTTCATGTGGATTAAGTTTAAGTTTGAGCCATATGCAACATAATATTTTTTCATTTTTTTCACCTTTTCTTTATAAGTAAAATCTACGTTTGTTACCAGTTTTCCTTCAAAAGAAAATCCACAATGCTTATTACTTCTATTCCATTTATTGTTTGGGTATCATTTTTATTCATCGAAACGACATATTTATGATGAAAGTCTTTAATTTCTTCAAGATTTTTTATTTCTCTATTCGAACTTGTAGGAAGCTCAACCGTTGCTTGAATTTCAATAATTTCATCTCGTTTTCTAGCAATAAAATCTATTTCTTTTGCTCCGTTTTTACCAACATAGACTTCGTATCCTCGTCTTTTTAGTTCAAGAAAAATGATATTTTCTAAAAGTGTATCATCCATGCTTCTATTATAGCCAAATAACGCATAGCGAAGTGAAATGTCAGAAAGATAATATTTTTCTTGTGTTTTAAGTATTGTCTTCCCTTTCAAATCGAATCTATTACATTCATAAATAATGAACGCATTTTTAAGCCAAGCAATATAGTTATAGATAGACTCAACAGATATTTCCCTATGTTGACTTTTTAAATAATCCGAAATAGAATTTGCAGAAAAAGTTTGACCCATATGATCAATTAAAAACTTTATAACTCTATTAAATTTATCTATTTCTCTAATCGGATGGTTTGCTAGAACATCCTTATTAATAATCGAATTGTAAATTCCGTCTACTATCTCATAAGATTTTGAAGTATCAAGGTTTGATGTCGCAATAATTGGAAAACCACCAAATCTTACATATTCCCTATAGGCATCTTCACTCACCGGTATATTTTTAAAACTCAAATATTCTTTGAAAGAAAGAGTATATGTTGGAATAAGGATATATCGTCCAGAGAGATAAGATGAAATGTTTTCTGATGTCAATTTGGAGTTAGAACCAGTAACATAAATATCTACATTACAAGTTTCAAATAAAGTATTAATCGTTTTTTCCCACCCATCAATTTCTTGTACTTCATCAAGTAACAAATAATATTTGTTGGAATCTTTCATTTCAGATATTAATTCTTCATACATTGCTTTCCTATCAAGGCCATTTTCGACCTCAACGCTTGTATACAACTTATAGATAATATGATCTTTATTTACACCTTTTGATAACAACTCATCACCTATCATATCTAAAAGATATGACTTCCCACTTCGTCTAACACCAACAATAATTTTGACCATATTCACATCAATAAATGGTCTTATGTAACGAAGATATTCTTCTCTTTTAATAAGGTCTTGTTTAATCATAGCAATCACCTCAGTTTAATTTATCCTATTATATTACGAATAATCAAAGTTTTCAAGTTTGAAACCAAAAAAATATACATATATGGCACACTTTTTGGGTTTGAAAACAAAATTCTTTATTTATCGCTCATACAAAAAGGACACGTTTTTCGTGTCCTTATGTTTGTTTTAACTTGTTAATCTTTATAAGTAATAACTAAATTATAGTAGTTACTATCCCCAACTGCACTACACTCAATTGATACGTTCCTTAAGTTTGTTTCAAAATTTGGATCAATATAATCTTCTTTAGCTAATAAACTATAGAAATAATATTTACCGTCTTTTTCTCCATTAAACCCAGCAAGACCATCATCTGCATCTCCTTGAATTTTGCAAGAAACTTTATATACATTATCCACGTATATTCTAAGAAGATAGATTCCTTTTTCTCCATAAGTAGAGGTTATATTAAAGAAATCGTTATTGTACGTAATATTAGTATCATTACCAATTTTTTTAAGTTCATAAGGTATTTCTTCACCAAGATTATTTACACACGTATATTCTCCCAATTCAACCGGGAAATGATTATAATCTAGACCAAAAGTAATTGTCTTTAAATTTTGAATAGAGGCTAGATCTTTACCAGTTTTATCATTATTAACATTAGTTGTTTTATTATTTGAGCTGCAACTAACTAAAAGACTAAGCGCAATAAGTAATGATGGTAATAAACGCAATTTGTTCTTCATAATCATTTCCTCCCTATATTAATCATTTAATTAATATCATTAAAAATTCTAGTTAAATATTTACTTAAATTATAACAACCTTGTTTATATTTAAACAACCCTAAATAAGAAAAAGACAAGACCATCATAGGACTTGTCATATTTTATATAGTTCTATAATTTCAGTTCATGTGTTAAATAATATTTCACCCTATCTAAGCATAAAATTATCACATTACTTTATTGGTAAAGAACCATATTCTCTTGTCATAGCATTAACAGAAACAACCCATTGTTTCCCGTATTTACAAACATCAATTCCATTTACAAGTTTTCCATACGAAACAGCTTTTCTAAGAGTAGATTCATTTAAATTCCATAGTTGACAAGCTTCAGTAAAAGCAATCAAACCATCAAAAGGTGTTTCTATAATTTTTCCATTAAAAAACAACTCATCACAGGACAAATCAATGTCATCTGACCATGAAATTCCATATCCGCCTTGATCTACTTTTACTTCTTCAAAAACGTGCGCTTTTTTTAAATTATTAAAAACTTCCCATTTTTCAAATAGTGGTTTTACATCATATATTTTACTAACTCCTTCAGTAAAAGACACTAATAAAAAATAATCTTTTTGTGGGAGAACAGATTTAACTTTATGAAACATAATTACTCCAATCCTGGGATAGTAAAAAATTCTTGCGTATCCCAAATCTTTTGAACTTCTTCTCTGTGAATTGAAAGCCATTCTCTAATTAATGAAACTGCTTTACTAGGCAAATCCCCATCAAGAATTGAACCATCTGAAATAATGATCGAACCAGAAAATTCTGCATATATCGCGTGGATGTGAGGTGGCTGATGTTCACTTTGTTGAAAATACATTTTAATAATAATCCCGTAGAATCTTGATATAATAGGCATATAACCCCCCTATTAACCATATTATATCACTTTACCGTGATAATTCAACAGTGATATAAAGAAAATTATCAAAAACTATTTTAATTTCTTAACAACGCTATTAATTAGTCTCCATGAAACAAAAAAGAAAAAAGAAAAGTCCATCATAGGACTTGTCATATTTTATATCTGGTGAACCGAACGATTCATGAGGCGAACCACATTATAAACACTGTTTATATGTATAAATATTTTGTTAATTATTAAAGAACAATGCTTATTTTTAAATATTTTCTAATCCTTATCAGAATAAGAATCATTTCGTTTTAATTCTCTTATTATTCTTGCTTTTTCTTTTTCAATGTTTTTATTGACTAACTCAATATTTATTTTTTCAAAAAAATCATATTGATCATAGTCTTTAATATTTAAATTCCAAGCATATATCTCGCTTCTGTCTAAATTTCCTTCTATGAATTCTCTTAGTCCAAAGTGATTATCTTCCCATATTCCATCCCCGCTTGCTTCTAACAAAATAATGTTGTTAGCTAAAGGGAAGTCAAATTCTTCTATAAACTCAACATTAAACGAATAATCATCTCCAGTATCATATGTGAATAGCAAACTTTTGCATAATTTTAAAGCCTCTTTGATAGTTACTTTAGTGTAATCTAAATATTTAATGCTTCTATCAAATTGATCATCCATCCAAATAAAATCTATAAATTTATAACCTTTTCCGGAAAACATGGCCATATGGCAAAACATTGTTTTAATTAAAATTTCTATATAAATATTAAATTGATATAGATTTAGCGATGGATTTACTAAAACAACCCTATAAAATTTATCTGGATAATCAACATCAGTTATTTTTAACTTAAAATATTTCATAATTATTTAACCCTCCAATATCCACTTTATTTGAATCAATTCTAGTGATTATCTCCTTTTCTTTTAATGAATTAACAATTCTAGAAATTGTTCTTAAAGATAAGCCACTCTTCTTTTCTAAATCTTTTGCCGTGAAGGCAGAAAAAACTTTCAATATGTTATAAATAAGTTTTTCACTTTGGTTTAATTTTATATAGCCATTTATATCGCCAAATCTGTTTTGCCAACATTAAAATTGCAGTGAAAGAAAAATAACCTATTTTTATGTAACCTGAACAATCTATACTTTTACCATAAACATATAAGTCTAGATAAGGCTCAGGTCCTAAATGCTTTTGGTGACCCGTTCGGGGTTCGAACCCGAGAATGTTGCCTTGAGAGGGCAATGTGTTAAACCGCTTCACCAACGGGCCATATCTAGCGATATGATTATATCATACCGCTATTTAAATAACTAGTTATTTATATGCTTCTAACCTATGATTAATCTCATCTTTATCGATGATATTTAAGCAATAGTATAAGTTAGGTGCATTTCTTCTTCCAGTAATTATTACACGGATTATTTCCATATAGTTTGCAATTAGATATGGATACTTTTCTGGCTCTGCTTTCATAATTTTCTTATTAGCTGCAAAACCTAAAATGTCTGCGTGGTCTCTACATTTATTAAACCATTCTTCTTCACTTAAACTAGGATCATTGCATTCTATGAAATTATTTACAACGCTTGTAATTAATTCTCTAGAATATTTTTCATCCATTTCTAAACCATTACTAACTATTTCTTCATAGTAATCTTTATAGAAGAATTTAATCTTGTCAAAGATTTCAGAGAATTTTTCATAGTCTTTTCTTGGATTTGGTTTATCTTTTTCAATACCCATTATCTTAACAAAATAATCAAAATCACGATTGATTAATTCTGCAAGTTTTTCATCATATTTTTCTGCCCAAGTTTTAGCCATTGTTGCTAGTTCTTTTCCGCTAGCATTAGCTAAGAAGTTTTGCGAGATATTCTTAATCTTTTCTAAATCAAACAAAGCTCCCTCACTTGAAGTGTGTTCAAAACTAAATTTGAAGTCTTTTGTGTCTCCTTTTGGATTAGCAAGTAGCCATGCTTCAAAGTTAGAGTTACTAACAGTATAAAGATATAAGATTAAGGCTTCAATTGGATAACCTAATTCTTGGAAATAAGTAACTGATGCTTCAGGGTCATGACGTTTAGATAATTTTCTCTTCTTTCCTGTTTCATCAACTTTCATAATAACAGGAGCATGAGCGTATCTTAAACGCTCGAAACCTAATGTATCAAACATTTCTAAGTGAACTGGAAGAGATGATAACCATTCTTCCCCTCTTAAAACAATAGTTGTTCTCATAAAGTGATCATCTACTAAGTGTGCAAAGTGATATGTTGGCAGTCCATCACCTTTCATGATGATAATATCCATATCATTTTGCGTATAGTTAATATCGCCTTTCATTTCATCATGGAAATCTAGGCTTACTTCATGGCTACCATGTGATTTAAATCTTAAAACAAATTTTTCACCATTTTGAACTTTTTCTAAAGCTTGTTTTGGAGATAAGTTACGGCATGTAGCATATTCTCCATAATAGCCTGTTCTTTCCTTTTTAGCAGTTTGAACTTTTCTAACTTCGTCTAACTCTTCTGAAGAACAAAAACATGGATAAGCCATATCATTTTGAATCATATGCTTTAAAACAATGTCATAAATGTGTTTACGATGGCTTTGAACATATGGCCCATAATTTCCAATTTCGTGATTTTCATCAACATAACCTTCTGTTGGAGGAATGTTAAATTCTCTTAATTGGCGAGAAACAATATCAGCACTACCCTTAACTTCTCTTTGTTGGTCAGTATCTTCAATACGTAAGATAAAAACACCATTAGAATCAAGTGCAACTTTGTAATCCATTAAAGCAGTACAAAGTGAACCAGTATGAAGAAAACCAGTAGGTGAAGGTGCAAATCTTAAAACCTCTTGAGTTTTATCCAAGTTTCTTGGTGGATATTTTTTCTCTAAGTCTTGTAATGTTTCTGTAACATTTGGGAATATTGCTTCCGCTAATAATTCATAATCATTCATGTAAATCACCTTTTATATTCTATCATTTTATAGTTCTTTTTTGTAGTAATCTTTATATAATTTCAAACTTAATTCTAAGTAATTTTTAGCAACAACATTAAAATCAAAGTGCATATAATCACTTAGGCCAGAGTATTGCTTAATTAAAGCCACATTATACCATTGCAAACATTGGTAAATTCTCCATAAATAGAATCTTTCCAAATTATCTTTATTCCCATCGTATACTTCTAAAAGTTTTAATCCTTCTTCTAATCTTACATTAGCAAAGCAAGCAAGATCATAAACATAATCATTGTATGCAGCAAACTCAAAGTCGATTAGATATGTATTCTTACCATCATAAATGAAGTTTGATGGTTGAGGATCGTTGTGACAAGGAACAAGTTTTTGCGATTCAAGATAGTCTTTCTTCTCAAATAATTTCTCTCTTATTTTGTAATAGCGTTCATCAATCGTAATCTTTAACTCTTTAACACTATTTTCATAACCAATTAAACGTGAAAATGGATTATAAGAGGCTGCCAATTTTACATTGCTATTGTGTAATTTCTTCATTACACTAGCAATGTCATTATATGGGATATCTTTTATCTCATTAACGGCTTTTCCTTCTAGATAAGTATTAATTTTAATTCCGCTTACTTCATCATGGTAAATATTAGTATTTGAGATGCCTAATTTATTAACCTCTTTTAAATTAAAATGTTCATCTTTTCTATTAACAATTTCATTGCATTTAGGAGTTGGTAAATAAACAATGTATTTTACGTCATGAGACTTGATAAGATAGTTAACATTATTCATACCACCAGATAAAATGCCCATTTCTTGATAGTCGCCTAATTTTAGCGTAGCTAAGTCAATGTTTTCTAAAGCTTCTTTTAATGTAATCACATTAATCATCCCCTAAACATAATAATTATAATTCCTTTTTTAAATATTGCAAATAAAAGGATGGTAATTATTTTCCATCCAATTTATTCTTTAGTTTCTTCTTCATCATTATTTTTGTAAATAACTTTTACTTTTTCAACACGTTTATCATCAATCTCTAAGACTATTACTTTAATGCGTTCAAATTCAAAACTATCACCAACATTAGGGAAATCATCCAACATTTCTGTTACCCAACCACCAACTGTTGTGTATTCAGTTTTAAAATCACTAGGTTCCCAATCTAGTTCATCAAATAAGTCATAAATGTTTTCACTGCCATCAACGATGTAGGTATTATCGTTAATCTTTTTAATATCTGTTTCTACAACATCTCGTTCATCATAGATTTCACCGACAATTTCTTCAGCAATATCTTCAATTGTTAAGATTCCCATTGTTCCGCCATACTCATCGACAACAACCGCCATTTGTTTAGCACTTTTTCTAAACTCTTCAACAATAGAAGAAATATCCTTAGTCATATGGACAAAGATAGGCTTACTCATAAAATCTTCTAATTTATATGACTTTTTAGCAACGATAGCACGCAATAATTGCTTAGTTGATAAAATTCCCACAATATTATCAATTGAATCTTTATAGACTGGAACTCTAGCGTAACGATAGAACTCTTCACTAATAACTAACTCTTTATCAATATCAATTGCAAAAACATCAACTCTAGGAACTAAAACTTCTTTAGCTGTTGTTTCACTAAATTCAATAGCTGATTGAATTCTTTCGCTGTCGTCTTCTTCAAATACTCCTTCATCCTCTAAATTTTCTACAATTTCTTGTAATTCTTCAGTAGTAACACTTGGTTCTTCTTTTTTAGGAGTCCAAATTGGAGAAATAAGACCAACAAACTTTTCAACAAGCCATACAATCGGATAGAAAATCCACATTGATATTTTCAATGGACCTGCACAAATTCTTGCAAATTTATCTGGAGCTTCTGCTGCGATAATTTTTGGAATTGTTTCGCCAAATATCAATAGAATAATTGTGATAGCAACTGTAGCAATTGTTTGTCCATTTACTTCACCAAAATATTTAACGCATAGAATGGTTGTCGCAGAAGAAGCAGCGATATTAACAAGGTTATTTCCTACTAGAACGGTTGATAATGATCTAGTGTAGTTTTCGCTGATATATTCTTCTGTTTTGGCAACTTTGCTCCCTTCTTCTGCTTGATTTTTAATTCTAATGATATTAGCCTTAGCATAAGCTATCTCAGCAGATGAATAGAAGGCTGATAAAATAACAAAAACCACAATTAAAATATAAATGATTGCTTCCATTATTTCTTCGCCTCCTTATTAGGAGTGATCTCGTCATCCTCGTCATAAATTTCTCCGACTATTTCTTCAACGATATCTTCCATAGTGATAACCCCAATTGTTTTACCATTTGAATTTCTTACCACTGCGAAATGAGTTCTTCTTCTACCCATTCCACTAAAAACATCATCAATTCTTGTTTCAGGATCAACAAAATAAGGTCTTGTAATTAATTCTTTAATTTTAATTTCTTGATTATTAGCAAGACGATAAAGAAGTGGTGTTGCTTGAAGCACTGCCACGATATGATCTAAATCTTTTTTATAAACTGGGAATCTAGAATATTTTTCACTGATAACAATCTTTTGTAAATCTTCTAACGAAACATCTATTGGTATGGCTGAAATATTATTTAATGGTGTCATTACTTCTTTAACACTTAAATCTCCAAATTCAATTGTTGATTTGATAATTTCAGTTTCTTCTGGATCGATTAATCCATCATCTTCAACGCTTTCTACCATTTCTGAGAATTCTTCTTCCGTTAATGATGGTTCATTGCTTTCAACGCGTATTAGTTTTTTAACGCCATTGCCTATCCACATAAAGAAAGAAGCAAATGGCCATAAAAGATAAATAAACCAAGTCATTGGTAAAGAAATAATCATCGAGAATTTGTCAGCATTTGCTTTAGCAATATTCTTAGGAATGTTTTCACTAAACAAGAAAACAATGATTGTTAAAACAATAGTAGCAATAACACTTCCAACATTCCCCATTAACTTAACAGCTAAAACAGTAGCAACAGCTGATGCTACTACATGCAAAATATTTATAGCAATTAGAAGTGTTACAACGCAACGATCAAAACGGTCGCAAATCCATTCGACCCTTTTAGCTCTTGCATCACCTTCTTCAGCAAGAAGATGAATTCTAACATTATTAGCATATGAATAAGAGGTTTCTGCCGCAGCAAAAAATGCAGATGCAAGTATTAAAACGATTAATAATAACAATCGCGGTATACTATCTTCCACAATTAATTCCTCCTTTTAAAAATGTAAGTATAATCTATCATATATTTACTAATATATCAAGTAGAAATGGCGTCCCTAGGCGGAGTTGAACCGCCGACCTTTCGCTTAGGAGGCGAACGCTCTATCCAAACTGAGCTATAGAGACAAGAAAGATTTAATCAATCTTCTCAATTAAATCTTTAAAATCGACAACATATATATCAGAATATTTTTTTACTTTATCTTGAATATCCTTACTAACAACATCATAAATTCCAATGGTTTTAATGCCTAAACTTTTAGCAGCCTCTAAGACAAAGAAAGAATCTTCAACAACAACGCAATCCTCATAAGCATAGTTTTCTTTCTTCAATAATATTTCGAAGAACTTTGGATTCTTCTTCCCCATTCCAATACTTTCTTCATCATATAAAGCATCAAAATAATCTAGAAGCCCATTTCTTTTTAAACCTTGTTTTGCTATCTCCAGTGGCGTTCCTGTAGCAATTACTAGTCGATATCCTAAACTTTTAAACTTATTCAAAACATCTTCGATTCCTTTTTTAGCGACAATATCACTATTGTATCTTGCTAAAACTCTACCTCTCCAAGTTTTTAGGATATTCATACCCTCTTTACTAACACTACTTCCACCTTGAGACGCGACATAACTTGCTATATCTAGAGCTGACATAGAAGCAAACTTATCACTTATTTCTTTAGCGCCATCAATGTTTAATTCTTTTAGGATTTTATATCCTTCACTTTGCCAGACACTCATTGAATCTAATATTGTGCCATCCATATCAAATAAAACTATTTTATTGTTCATCAAAATCACCTATTAACTTTGCAATCTCTCTAACAGAGTAACTCTTATTGCTCTTTGCATCTTTATTAAAGAACGCACCAGACATTAGCATGATTTCAAAATCTTTTAAGTAAGCTGCTTGAGCATAACTTTCCACACCGCGAGCAATATGCTTAATATTAGGATATCTAGAGCTAATATTTTCATAGATGTTTCTAAATTGATAAGCAATTTTCTCATCCAATAGTATTTGTGAAATAATGTTTTCTGGCCAGACAACATAATCAAAATGAGATAAGATTGAGTGCAAATTTGTTTCCATTTTTGCATCAGCCATAATTGCTAATTTTGCATTTTTAATTTTAGCGATACTTTCGCAATCTTCTAGATAATTATTCTTAGCAATTAACTCATCATAGTCCTTAATAAATAAGACTATTTGGTCTTTATTAACTTGTTTCTTTTTTATTGCATAAATCTCATTGATGTCATCAAGTGATTTTGATCTACATGGGATAAGCATCTTAATTTTTTTATTTTCCTCTATAACATTAAAGTTTTTTTGAAGGATTCCTAGCATTCCTTTAATAAGTTCTTCTTCAAATCCATTGCTAAACGCAATTTTATTAGCTTCAGTAAAACTCTTAAATTCACTGTTTGCGAAATCGATATCAGCAAACGTGGCCACTTCCTTACCATTCTTTAGATCGATAATAGGAATATAAATTGGCTTTAATTCTTCTCTTCTTAAAGCGTTTCTTAAATTGATAGCTTTCCATAATTTTTCTGTTTGGCCATTTAATGCTCCTTCATAATGATCAACTTCATTTTCTGCGGTTGTTTTTAGTCCATCATATAAAGCCTTCAAAATAGAATCAACACTATTAGAGAACTCACCAACAACACTATAAGTTGCCTTAGAAGCAAGGGAGATACTAATACCTCCTAGTTCGAGATTTTGGCCAATTCTTGCTAAGATTCTAGTTAAATAACTCTTTGCATCTCTAACATCATTAACTTCTGTATCATATAACATGAAAGAATCAAAGCGATAAATACCACTAATAATTTTAGTTGAGTTATAATCAGCAAAAACTTCCCAAAGTTTTGTCATGTATTCTTTTAAAACATTTGGGCCATATCTAGTTTTAATGGTGTTATAGTTACCAAAATCAATAATGGCTACAAATCCCTTTGGAATTCGATTAATTTTGTTAATAGCATTTAGTCTATTTCGATAGTTAAATGCTTCATCTCCTAATTCTCCACTTGGGCGAGAAACACTTCCTTTAATCTTTGAATCAGCGCTAAGGAATAGTTGTTTTTTATCTTTATCATAATATGCTTTAGTAACGTCAATTAAAGATTGTTCTTTGGTCCCAAAGCGAGGAATATCAATAGTGATTTTTCTTTTGTTATCTTCTACATCTAGAAGGCATTTTTCAATATAGTTTTTCCATTCTCTTATTGCTTTTTCACTATTAAAAACATTTAAGAAACGTTCTTCTTTATAAGTGAATGATGGATTTAAATCATTGTTACGATAAAAGAATGAATAAGTGTTGTGACTTACATCATAGCGAATGGTAAATTGAATATCTCTTAAGGCGATTGAATTATTCCTACGTTTTGCTAATATGTTCTTTGTTTCGGAAATTATGTAATAAACTAAAAGAAGCAAAAAAGGGATTGATAATAATCCAATGACTACAACACTTAAAAAGTCTCTATTTTCACCAAACATTTTATCACCTCAATAATTATAACACTTTTAAGTGTTACTCTCTACCCTAAACAACTATATTAATGTATAATTAAACATAATGGAGAAATACCCAAGTGGTTGAAGGGGTCGGTTTCGAAAACCGATAGGCCTAATAGGTGCTAGGGTTCGAATCCCTATTTCTCCGCCATTTATTTAGTCAGGCTTAGCTTGACTTTTTTTATAGTTTAAAACTACATATATTATTCCAATTAGTGCAAAAACTAAAACTAAAGCACCAACAACTATGTAGAATATTCCAAAGCCTTTAGAAAGATCTAACAGCGTAGTTCGATTGAAATAAAATGCCTCTAGTGCAAAAATTGCAGAGACTAAGCATTGAATTAAAAAGATTATGTTAGCAATAAAAGTAATCCAAAATCCAACAAATACTTCATCTTTATTTGTATATAACATAACTGCTTCTACCATTTGTAGTACTATATAAATTATTTCAATAACGCCAAGTGAAGAGAAAAATAAAGTCATTGCATAGAAGAATGTCGCAATTCCCGCTTTATTTGATGTTTGTAAAGCTAGCAAAGAATTAAAAACTCTTATTAATGGAAGATGAGGATGATTTGATAAAATCAAATCAGCTTTAGATGAATTACTAGCCAATAAAAAGTCTAAGCCAACTATTATATTAGTGATTGCTAAATAACAAGTAAGGATTAAAGATATTAATACAATAATGCTTATTACAAGATTAGATTGTTTTCTTTTTAACATTTTCATCCCTTCTTCCGCTTGTTATATTATAACAACAATCAGTTGAAATTCCATAATAATAATGATATTATTATAACGTTAACAAAGTTTAGATTTAGGAGGCCGATTACAATGAATGAAAAAGCCAATGATAAATTAACAAAAATTAAAAAGGCACTTGAAAATAACTACTGGCTTCAACCAGTTATTCTAGTAGCATTAGTCTTTGCATTAATCTTCGCAGTTCAAGGAATTACAAGTTCTGCAAAAGCTGCCAAGATTGAAAAAGAAGCAAATGCTGGAAAACCTTGCCCACATTGCACAACAGCAGTATATGGAGATGTCATTTCTCTAATTGAATCAGGTAAAGATACTTATGTATTAATTACTCAAGAAACATGCGCTTCATGTGAAAAAGCATATCCAATCATTGAAAAATTCATTTCATCATACAAAGATGACTTTATCTTCTACACAATTGATGTTGAAAAGAATGAAGATAAATACAATGATGAAACAATCACTGATGAAACATTCTTCTCATTTGGAAAACTTGTTGATGTTGGTGTTACAACATCAGGCTACAAAACATTCTATGAAGCTGAAACTGATGAATATGTCTACCAAACACCTACAATTGTTCACTTCCAAAACAAAGTTGCTAGTGAAGCTCTTGTCGGAATTGCTGATTATGAATCACTTGCAGAATTCATGGGAGTTAATGATTAATTAAACAAAAAAAGAACCGCGAGGTTCTTTTATTGTTTGTCTTTAAATACCACAAACTTTTGCCAGCAAAACTCAAGAATCAAATTAATTATCATGCAAGTCCCCTCTGCAATGATAAAACTAATAAGATCTCCTATTCCTGCATTTAATAAAAGTGGTTCTATTGTTGCAATATACCAAGTTTGAAATGGATAGAAAGGAACATAGAAAAGAAACGCTAAAGCCATTGATTTAGGAACGTTAGTGGCTTTTTTAAATGTAAACTTTCTATTAAAAGTAAAATTCCAAATAATTGATAGACATAATCCCACTGTTTGGGCAATGAATGTAATTGTATTAGTTTCTCTAATAAACCACATTGTTGCACTAGGATCCATAAATCTACCTAAGAATGCCTTAAGTAAGGTGGATACTCCAAATTGGATTACACCTGCACTACAAGCAAATAAGAAATATTTAAAGGCCTGCTTCTTAGTCTCTTTTGATTCACTCATTTATAGCAAGCCTTCTTTCTTCATTAAATCAATCAGTTTATTTGTAGCTAGAAATCTATGAGAAACTTCATTTTTCCCACTTAGTCCTAATTCTGCATAAGTTTTACCTAAACTAGGAACTACAAATATTGGGTCATAACCAAAGCCAACATCTCCTCTTAAAGAAGTTGCTATCTCACCATTTATGACGCCTTCAACTACTTGAGTTTTCTTATTAGGTATAGCTAGTGCAATTGCACAAGTGAATGATGCTTTGCGGTTTGCTTTATCTTTCATTAGTTCAATGATTTTTTTATTCTTGATTTCTTGAGGAGTATCTTCTCCCATAAATCTAGCACTATAAATACCCGGCTTATTATCTAATGCCTCTATCATAAGTCCGGTATCATCACTTATTACTAACTTATTCAAGAATTTGCATAATGTATCTGCTTTAATAATGGCATTTTCTGCAAATGTTGTGCCAGTTTCTTCAATTTCTTTAGTGTAACCAACATCTTTAAGGCTTAATACCTCATAACCATATTTAGCAAATAGCTCTTTATATTCTTTGACCTTATTAGCATTATGCGTTGCAATAATAATTTGTTTCATATTACTTCTTAGCAGCATCAGCAAAAATTGCTAATCCTTTTGTTGTTAGAGGATGTTCTAACATTGCCTTTAATACCTTGAAAGGAATAGTTGCAATATCAGAGCCTGCAAGCATTGCTTGTTCAACGTGATCATTATGTCTTATAGAAGCAGCAATGATTTCTGTAGAATAACCATAAATATCAAAGATTGCTGCAATCTTTTCAATTAGAGCTGCTCCTGTTCCCATTTCTACATCATCAAGTCTTCCCATGAATGGAGAAACATAAGTTGCTCCAGCTTTAGCAGCCATTACTGCTTGTTGAGTTGTAAATACAAGAGTTACATTGGTGTGAACACCGTGTTTACTTAATTCTTTACATGCTTTAATTCCTTCTAATGTCATTGGAAGCTTAATAACAATGTTTTTATGAATCTTGGCTAATTCTAGTCCTTGCTTAATCATACTTTTTGCATCGCCTTCTGCAACTTCAGCACTAATAGGACCATCAATTAATGATGTGATTTCTTTAATAACATCTTCAAGTTTTCTTCCTTCTTTAGCAATTAATGATGGATTTGTTGTCACACCATCAATAACGCCCCAACTACTTACTTCTCTAATTTCTTCAACGTTAGCTGTATCAATAAAAAATTTCATAAAAGTTCCTCCTATTTTAAAATACTTTTTGTAGCAATTATATCAATTCCTGTTCCTAGTACATCTTTAATAATAACATCATGTAGATGAACAGGAGCAGTTACTTCAACATTATTTAAATACTTCATAATATCAAATAACATCGTTTTAGGAACATCACCATTTGTTGCAACTGGAAGTCTAGTTGCTTCACTTGATTTAATTTTAACAGTAGAGGTCAATGTTCTTTTAGGACAAGTGATTTCGTTTTTAGTATATTCTAATCCTCGATTGCAAGTATAACCGCTGATGTTTTTATTATCATCAACGCTAATATGACACCCTCTAGGACAGACAATACAAATAATTTCTCTCATCTAAATTCCCTCCACTTCTACACTAAGTTCGCCCTTATTTACATCAAAGACATCCTTAGTTAGATCGATCATTTCCATTTCAGCTGGAAGCATTTTTAATCGATGAATTTCTTTAATTACTTTTCCATTAAATTTAACGACAAGTTTTTTATTGTCATAAGGAGTTACTACTCTAAAGTTTAGACTAACTTTATCAATAATATTCTCTTTATTAATACTATTAGGGACAATATAACCTAATCCCTTGCCAGCACTAACCTTAATGCATTCGCCATCATGCTTTAATTCACCTTTAACAAATCTAGCAGCACCAAGTCCTGCTTTTCTTGCTTCATTTGTAACAAAGTCTACTAAATCATGAACGTGTAAAACATTACCACACGAGAAGATCCCTGGGCATTTAGTTTCCATTGATTCATTTACAATAGCACCTTTTGTTTTTGGGTTTGATTCTAAATTGAAAGCATCTAATAAATCATTGTATGGGATTAAACCTATTGAAAGAAGTAATGTATCAACTTCAAAAGTTTTTTCTGTGCCTTTAATAGGTTGCATATGTCCATCAACCTCACTTATTTCAATTCCTTCAAGTCTACCCTTACCAATTGTTTTAGTAATAGTGTGGCTTAAATAAAGTGGAATATCAAAGTCTTGTAAACATTGAACAATATTTCTAGTTAATCCATTTGAATATGGCATTAATTCTGCTACGCCAAGGACTTTAGCACCTTCTAGTGTCATACGTCTTGCCATAATTAAGCCGATATCACCACTACCTAAAATAAATACTTTTTTACCCACTAAGTAGCCATCGATATTTAGATATCTTTGTGCAATTCCTGCTGTCATAACACCACTGCATCTATCACCTGGCATTGCAATAGCTCCTCTATTGCGCTCCATACATCCAGCAGCTAGGATAATAGTTTTAGTATGAATAACTTGATATCCTTCTTTTTCATTTGAATAGTAAACATTTTTATTCTCATCAATACTTAAAACAACCGTTTCAAGTAAGTAAGGAATATTTCTTTGCTTTAATTGATCAATAAATCTTTCAGCATATTCAGGTCCACTCATAAGTTGCTTAAACTCTTGTAAGCCGAATCCTGTGTGAATACATTGGTTAAGAATTCCCCCTAGGTAAGGTTCTTTTTCAATAATCAAAATATTCTTAACTCCATTATCATATGCGCCTATAGCTGCAGCTAACCCCGCACTTCCACCACCGATAATGACAACATCATATTCTTTCATTAGTCATTACCTCCAGTCTTTGTTGCTTCCTCCAAGATATAAGAATCACTATTACCGTATCTAATATCTAATGGGTTTTTATTGAGTTCTCTCGCCAAAATCTTTAGTACCAACGCCTCACAAAAACCTCCTTGGCATTTCCCAAATCCTGGTCTTACTCTCTTCTTAACTCCTTTAATTGTTGTTGCTCCACAGTTACGATGGATGACATCTAATATTTCACCTTCACTAACTACTTCGCAACGACAAATAATACGACCTAGTTTAGGGTTTTTATTAATTAAAGTTTTTCTTCCTTCATCACTTTTCTTATTAAGTCTAATAAGAGGTCTTCTTCTAGGATTATAATTAGAATTTACTTCTAGTTTATTATTCTTTTCAATTAATTCTCTGATGTATTTAGCAATTGCCAAACTAGAAGCAAGTCCTGGAGATTGAATACCTGCTGCGTGATAAAAGTTCTTGTTATTCTTATCTTCTTCAATAATGAAATCTCCAGTTGTAGAAACAGCTCTTAATCCAGCAAACACTCTTATCATGTAGTTATAAGGAATGTTAGGGACTAATATTGCACTCTTTTTCTTTACATCCGCCAAATCATTTGCATCAGTTGATGTATCTTCTTCACTTTCAACAAATTCGCTTGTTGGTCCAATCAAATAGTTACCATGAGTTGTAGGGGTGACAAGAACTCCTTTCCCTTTTTCACTAGGGCAAGGGAAAAGTGTATGATTAACAAATGGTGTTTTGAAGTGATCTAAAACATAATACTCACCTTTTCTTGGATTAACTTCAAAATCATTATTCCCAATTAAATGAGCAATTTTACCACTACCAACACCTGCAGCATTAACCACCATTTTTGTTTCAATTATTTCTTTATCATTAATGACAATTTCATAATGGTCATTAGCCTTATTAATTTTAGTTACTTGGCTATTTAACTTTAACTCTGCCCCATTATCCATTGCGTTTTCCATTAAAGCTATCGTTAACTCAAACGGATTGATAATCCCACAAGTTGGAGCAAGTAAGCCACCCAAACAAGTCTTTGCAACCATTGGTTCCATTGCAAAAACTTCTTCGGCAGTTAATAGTTTGGTCTCTACTCCATTAGCATTACCATTTTCTTGAAGAGACTTTAATGTTTCAACTTCTTCTTTACTAAAAGCTAAAGTGATAGAACCAATTCTCTTGAATTCTACATCAAGATCTTTAGTTACTTGATCAAACATTTTATTGCCCTCAACATTAAATCTTGCTTTTAAAGTACCTGGATGTGGATCATAGCCCGAGTGAACAATTGCACTATTAGCCATACTTGTTTTTTCACAAACATCGTTTTCTTTATCGATGTTAAGTGTTTTCAATTTGTATTTAGCTAATTCATGGGCAATGGCACATCCGATAACGCCACAACCAATAATGACTACATCATACATAAATATATCTTCTTTCTATAATTTAAATATTCTTGTTGCCTCAACAGCTTTTTTCCAACCTCTATATAAATTATCAACTTGTTCTTTATCCATCTTAGGATTGAAAACTTTGGTAATTGTGTGGTTATTTGCAATACTTGCTTTTGATTCATAAAAACCTACTGCAAGCCCTGCTAAATAAGCAGCACCTAATGCTGTCGTTTCTAACACTTTAGGAAGTGATAGCCCACAACCTAAAATATCAGATTGGAATTGCATTAATAAATTATTAGATGTTGCTCCACCATCAACACTAAGTGATTTTAGTTTTAAATTAGCTTCTTCTTGCATAATTTCCATAACATCTTTTGATTGATAAGCAATTGATTCAATTGCTGCTCTAACAAAGTGTTCTTTAGTTGTTCCTCTAGTTAAACCAAAGATACTACCTCTAGCATCATTATCCCAATAAGGAGTACCTAGTCCAACGAAAGCAGGTACAAAATATACGCCATCAGTTGAATCTACTCTTCTTGCATAATCTTCACTCATTGGAGCTGATTTAAACATACGTAAGCCATCTCTTAAGAATTGAATTACGCTACCTCCAACAAAGACACTACCTTCAAGAGCATAATTAACTTTACCATCAAGCCCCCAGGCAATAGTTGTAAGAAGGCCATTTTTAGATAGGATTGGTTTTTCTCCTGTATTTAGTAACATAAAGCAGCCTGTGCCATATGTGTTTTTAGCTTGTCCTTTTTCAAAGCAGCATTGGCCAAATAGACTTGCCTGTTGATCACCTGCAATGCCTGAAATAGGGATTGAAACTTCTTTAGTAAATGGTGAGAAGTTATTAGCATATCCGTATAATTCGCTTGAAGGTTTAACTTCAGGTAACATTGACTTTGGAATATTTAATAATTTTAATAAATCATCATCCCACTCTAAAGTGTTGATATTGTATAACATTGTTCTAGATGCATTTGAGTAATCACTAATATGGACTTTACCATTAGTTAATTTCCAAACTAGCCATGTATCAATTGTCCCAAAAAGCAATTCCCCTTTTTCTGCTCTTTCTTGAGCATTAGGAACATGATCTAGAATCCATCTAATCTTAGTAGCACTAAAATATGGGTTAGCAATTAATCCAGTCTTTTCATGAATCATTTCTCCATATCCATCATTAATTAATTTGTCGCAAATCTCTTGGCTTTGTCTTGATTGCCAAACAATTGCATTATAAATTGGTTTGCCTGTTGCTTTTTCCCAGACAACACTAGTCTCTCTTTGATTTGTGATACCAATTGTAGCAATGTCACTAATCTCGATTCCTTTTTTTATAATGACATCATTGATGACATCAACAACACTATTCCAAATATCTATTGGACTATGCTCTACCCAACCTGGATGTGGAAATATTTGCTTATATTCCTCTTGTGACATACAACAGTTTTCGCCATTCTTATCAAAAAGAATTGCTCTTGATGATGTTGTGCCTTGGTCAATTGCTAATACATATTTTGCCATAAATGTTCCCTCCTATTCTAAGACATTTACATATTTGTACATGTAAACTTCTAGCTTATCTAGTTTTTCAAAAATCTTTTCATTTTCTGTCGGATCAACCTTGTTGATTAATTCTCCATTTTTATAAAAAACTAAGCAAGGTGTGTAATCGTATTGAAGGATATCAAGTGCTAAAGTATCTAAGACATAAATTTTAGCTCCATTTTTATTTACAAACTCTTCTAAAATTGGTTTAAATGCAGTACAGTGTGAACATGTTGTTTGTGCTAAAAGCAAAACAAAGTCATACTTCTCGTCAATAAACTTTTGATAAGTATCATGATCAATATAGGTTAAAGTTTCATCTCCTAATGCTCTTTGAAATAAAACAACCTTTTCACTATCACTTAAAGCTTTATCACAAGAAGTAAGCCCAAAAACCAAAAATAAACTTAGAAAAATACCTAATATTTTTTTCATTGCTAGTCCTCTCCTTTTTTGTTTTTAATTCCCTTTTTTTCATTTCTAAAGACAATGAAGCAAAGAATAATTGTGATTACGCAAACTACTGCAGTAATTAAGTATGTTCTTTGGTATAGTGCGATTCCACTTAATCCACCACCAAATACATCAATAACAAAGTTGTAAATCTTATCTCCTAACCAGATACCAACAGCAAAGAATGTTTGGAAAATGCCCATAGTAACATCTTTAATATCTTTACCAAATGGTCTAATGGCAAGACCAATCAAAACATTATAAGTTAAGCCATAACCAATTCCATTTAAGCCATAAGCAACAAATAGAATGATTGGGTTTGTAATTAATCCTCCAATAATAGAGAAGATAGTTGATAAGAATACTCCTAAAATAAGAGTCCACTTAACTCCAATCTTTTTAGTTAATACTGTGCCCATCAAAACGCTTGATCCTAATTGAGTTATTGAGAATAATACTCCTAAATAAGCCACCATCATTGGATCCATATTTACTAAGTTAGAGTAATGTGTCATATTTGAACCCGCTGTGGAAAATTTAATAAATGAAATTAAGATTCCAACAATGCAAATAACGATAAATCTATAATCAGTAAGTGCTGTCTTAAACCCAACTTTTGTAAAACTTTTGACAGTTGGTCTTTTCTCTTTTACACATAAAATGAAAATTAAACTACCAATTGCAAAGATGGCACTTACAATCCACATAAAAACATAGTTCCTTGGTGTGTTTTGAGTTGCATAATATTGTAAAGGTGCAACTAATAACTCAGCAATTAATGGCGCGATAGAAAGAATTGATACTGAAGCCATTGTTTGGCTCTTATCAAATGTCTCTGCAAACATAACATTAAACATAGCAAGTAAGCTTGCACCAAGCCCGAATGCTAACGATGATAAAAATAATGTTGTATAGCATGGATTAATGGCTACTGCTAATGAAGTTCCAGCAATAATAACTAAAGCTAGACAAATAAAGAACTTTCTAGTTTTAAAAATATCGCTTAAACCAAAGAAAGTAATTCTAGCAAAAATAGAAACAAGTCCATACGCTCCAGCAATAACTGCTGCCGCCGCTTCCCCTAATTCTAAACCTCCTAAGCCAGTTTCAACTGCTGCAAAAGCCTTTCGATAGTCTCTTGCAATAATAATTGAGAACCAAAACACCATATATAGGATAAAAATAATAATTTGATACGAATTAAGTTTATAACGCTTAGCTAAAAAGATACTTAGTAAGATAGCAATTATTCCTAATCCTACGCTAACTAAGACTTTGGTATTACTAAAAACATCAAAGAAACTTAAAAACACGGTTTATTTCACCTCTCGTTTAATAATTGTATTTGCAATATTCAAACCTGTTGCAAAGGCAAAGTGTAAGTTATAGCCACCGCATTCGCCATCTATATCAAGTATTTCGCCACCAAAGAATAGATTTTTCTTTTTCTTTGATTCAAAAGTTAATTTATCTACTTCATCACTTCTTACTCCACCACAAACCACTTGAGCATTTGCAAAGTTCTTTGGATAATCGACTTCAAACTCAAAGTGTTTCAACATATGAGCGAGAGTTCCCGGCTCAGCAAAATTTGCTTTCGAATCAGATATCGTGCCTAGAATCATTTTAACTAGCATTTTATTTAAAAATCCCTTTAAGATGCATTCACTATCTCTACCATCATTCGCTTTAACTTGATCAATAATTAGTTTCTCTAGGTCTTTTTCTTCATAATCTTTAAAGAAATCAACGACAAGTTTAGCTTTTGTTAAGCCATTATCAATTAAATAACGAGAATAATAGCTTGCTTGATTAAAGATAACAATGCCACTTAAGGCATCATCCTTAAATAAAACTTCGCCTTCTTCTTCATGAATTAGCTTATTTTCAATATAAAGATAAGTTTTAGCATCAACTCTTACGCCTCTTACGCTAGATAAGTATTTGTTATCACTAGGAATAGGAGAAAGTCCTGGAAATAATCTAGTAAAATTATGTCCTAAATCTTTAATGCTCTGCGCTAAAGGATTAATTTTTTCATTTGATCCTGCGCCACTGCCAGCTGCAATGATTAAATAATCGTAGTGTTCTTTTTTTATTATGTAGTTAGCATCGTAACTAACTTTATCGATTTCATCTTCGACAACCTTAATGCCAAGATGTTCAATTTTATTCCTTAAAATATCAACAACATTATTAGCGTTTTCACTATATGGATAAACTCTACCTGCTGCATCTACTTTACTAAGGAGTCCAAGTGATAAGAAATAATCTTGCAATTTCTTTGAATCATAATTATCTAAAAGTGGTTTGACAAAGTTAGGATTATTGTATTTATCTGCACTAACGTTTCTATTTGAAAGATTTCCTCTGCCATTACCTGACATCGCAAGTTTTTTTCCAAGTCTTTTGTTGCGCTCAAAAATAGTAACATCAACTTTGTCTTTTAATTCTTGCTTTATTTTTATAGCTGCTAGCATTCCACTAGCGCCGCCCCCAATAATTGCTATTTTTTTCATTCTATCACCACGAAATAATTATACCTTTTTAGTAGTTTTTATTCAACTTTAAAATCAATAGATTTTAATATAAAAAGGAGGAATAATCCTCCTTAGTACTAATCTAAATACATGTCATATTTGTCTAATTTGTTAAATACTTCGCAACCAGTATCACTAATTGCTATTAAATCTTCGCATCTAGCGCCCTTTTCACCAACGAAATAGCAGCCTGGCTCGATGCTGAAGACATTGCCTTTTTTAAGTTTTACATCACTATAACTAGCAACATAATCATATTCGTGAATTGCTAGCCCTACACCATGACCTGTATGGAAGAAAATGTTGTTATCTAAGCCATATTCTTTTAGCATTCTCATTGTTATTTTATCAACATCCCCATAAGTAATCCCAGGTTTTAGGTTCTTTTCAATTTCTTCAACAATTGAGCAACATTTTAAATACAAATCAATTTGTTCTTTATTGCAACGATGAAAGAACATTCTAGTTGTATCTGCATGATATTGTTTATACATTACCCCTAAATCCATCATGACATAAGATTTATCAGTTAGAATTCTATTTGAACCCATTCTATTGTAACTGCATGATTCATCAAACATGATGAATGGTTTGAACGATAATTTACAATCTGGTAATGCTTGAATGTATTGGACGACTTTTTTTGCAACTTCATTTTCACTAACACCAGGGACAAGTAGACTCTTGGCGTATTTCATGACCTCATCTGATAATCTAGAAGCCTCCCTAATACAAGCGAGTTCCTCTTCATCTTTACATCTTCTCATTCTATAAACTAAGTTATCGATATTTACTTTCTTACCATGACTTTCTAAGTGTTTTGTCATTTCACTTGGGAAGTTTGGATCAACATTTACTTCAGAAGCAGCGTACGACAACAAGCACTTTTCAGGGGAAGTATATCTATCATATGGGCATAACTCAACACTGGTTATATTAGGATATCTAAACTCGTATCTTTGAATAGAATAGAAGAATAGTTTTGGTAATCCTTCTTGATTAACAACTAATGCTTGTAAGCAAATGGTAGGGCTTGTTTTTACCCCAACAAGATAATAAATAGAATCGTGATCGTAAACAATAACTTGCTTTACATTTTCACTTTTCATTAATTCTTGTAATTTCTCAATTCTTTCCATAGTTATTTATTCATGTAATCCTCAATATCTTTTACTGTCTTAATAATATCTCTTGATAATACTTCACAACCATCTTCTTTAATTAGTAAATCATCTTCGATTCTAATTCCAATATTCCATTCTGGAATGTATAAGCCTGGTTCATTAGAAATAACTGCGCCAACTGGCAAAGGAAGTGTTCTAACCATCGCATCATGAGTATCTAGTCCAATTGGATGTGAACATCCATGGAAATAATACTTGAAATATTCCTCATCTGTATGGATTAAACCAAGTTTTTTAAGTTCTGGAATGTAATATTTAATTAATTCTTGGTTAAGATCTGCACAAGATAATCCAGCTCTTGCTTTTCTTTCAATTACCTTTTGACCTTCTAAAACAATTTCATAAATTTTCTTTTGTTTATCACTAAATTTACCATTTAATGGGAATGTTCTAGTGATATCTGATTTGTAATAGTTATATTCAGCACCCATATCAAATAGAACTAAATCGCCATCTTTTAATTCCGAGTTATTAGCACGATAATGTAAGACACAAGCATTTTTACCACCCGCTGCAATTGTATCAAAAGCAAAGTCACTAGCTCCTTCTTGCTTAATTGTTAAATCAAAGTAAGCTTCTAGATAACTTTCTTTCTTACCAATTGATTCTTTAGCATGATCTAATAGATTTAAGAAAGCCTTGTTAGTAATTGCAATAGCGTGTCTAATTTCTTCTAATTCTGCTTCACTTTTTGCCATTCTTAAGCTGCAAATTGCATTGTAGATGTTAGCAATTTCAATTGCAGGATATTTTTCTTTTACCTTACGAGCAAATTCTTGAGCAACACTAAATTCTTCATTGAAACTTTGTCTTTCTAAATCAAGATATAAAGTGTTTGTTGTTGCAAGAATACCAATCATTCCCTCAAATTCATCAAGATTCATAATTGAGTTGATTCCGCTCATTTTACTTGCCTCTTCTTTAGAGTAAGTTTCACCAAACCACTTTGCTACATATTCATCATATCTAGCAACAAATAAGACTTCACTTACCTTGTTGTTGAATTTTGTGATAAGTAAGATATCATTTTCTTCGTCATCACCTGTTAAATAATAGAAGTTCCTATTTGGTGTAAACTCATATGTTTCATCGGCTGATTTCCTTGGAGCATGTCCAGCAAAAAGAATAACGACTTCGTTATTTTTCATTTGTTCGCTTATTTTTTGTCTTCTTTTAATAAATTCGCTCTTATTCATAACTAACACCTCTTTTTTTATTATACACCACTAACTTTGTTAGTGATAGTTTCTTTCTTTGTAAGGTTTCTAAAATATATAATTAGGCAAGGCAGACAAATAGCAAATGTTAAAACATCAGCAATCGCTTGCGCATATTCTACACCAGCTAGTTCAAAATATTTTGGTAGTATTAATAAAGCTGGAATAAAGAATATTCCCTGTCTAAATGTAGCAAAAATGGATGCTGCTAGCTTTTTACCCATTGATTGATAGGTCATATTGCAAATAACACCAGTTGTAACAAGTGGCATTGCAATACATTGTGCTCTTAAAGCTACCGCCCCAATTTCAATGACTTCAGCATCGTTAATAAACCATGATATCATATCTGGCGCAATAACAAAGCAAACAGCACCCAAAGTTGTCATGCCTAGCGTTCCTAGAATCCAGGTAAATATTCCCGCCTCTTTAAGTCTTCCCCATTTTTTAGCGCCATAGTTATAACCAACAACCGGTTGATAAGCCTGGCCAAAGCCTAATACCACGCAGAAAACAAGCATAAATATCTTAGTAACAATACTCATTGCACTTACTGCGGCATCACCATAAGCGCCTGATTGGTTATTTAAAATGATTGAAGCTAAACAAGATAGTATTTGTCTTAAAAAACTAGGAGCTCCTGCTTTTGTAATATTGAATGTGTTCTTTAAAAACCCCTTTAATCCTCTAAAGGAAATTATAATAACACTCTTTTTTCTTACAAAGAATGAAGCAAGAATAAAGAATGAAATAGCTTGGCTAATCCCAGTTGCTATAGCAGCACCCGCTGTACCTAGGTTAAATGTGGTAATAAATAGTGGGTCTAATGCAATATTTAATATTCCACCAAATGTAAGACCAACCATAGAAAACTTAGCTTTCCCTTCACTTCTTAATAAGATATTTAAAACGAATGATAAAACAATGAAAGGAATTGCGAAAATGACATATTTTGCATAACTAACAGCATATGGGAAGATTGTAGGTGTAGCACCTAATAAATTAACAATTTGATCAAGAAATATTGTTCCTAAAATAACCATAAT
Source organism: Bacilli bacterium (assembly GCA_045600465.1). Lineage (GTDB taxonomy): Bacteria > Bacillota_I > Bacilli_A > RFN20 > UBA1709 > JAZRXY01. The sequence continues at coordinate 26,923 of JAZRXY010000020.1, read as the reverse complement.
TATCGACATGATTAATGCAAATAATATTGAACAAGATGCTACTTTATTTGCTTCATCATTATTTCTTTTTCCTAATTCTCTAGAGACAATACTCCCTGCCCCCATACCAATAAGGAAACCAACAGCACTAATGATAGAACTGAGCGCAAAAACAATACCAACTGCTCCACTTGCACTCTTACCTAATTGAGAAACAAATAAAGTATCTGCTGTATTGTAAATTCCAGTAACAAGCATTGATATAATCGTAGGAATAGCTAGTCTTAAAATTAAAGGCTTGACAGGAGTTTCTGTCATTCTTTTAAACTGCAATGCCTCTTTATCAAGTCTGTTTTCTTCCATAATCTCAGCCCTTCCTAACACTAAAGTATTATAATACTTTATTATTTTCTTTTCAAATAATAAAAAGGGCTTTACTAGCCCTATTTAAGCAAAAAAAATGGAGCAGATGACGAGAATCGAACTCGCATAGCAACCTTGGCAAGGTTGTGTTCTACCACTGAACTACATCTGCATCGCGTTAGCAATAATTATACTATCATAACTAACGCGTAACTTCAAGTAAAAAATTAAGCAAAATATTTTTCGATATATTCGAGGATATTTCCTTTTGATTTTACACCTATTGCGCGATAAACTTCTTTACCATCTTTAAAGAAAATAAAAGTAGGTATTGATGTAACTAAAAATTCACTTGCAATATGAGGAATCTCATCTACATTAATTTTTCTTATAATATATTTCCCATCATAGTCATTAGCAATTTCTTCCATAATTGGTTCCATGATTCTACATGGCCCACACCAATCAGCATAGAAATCAATGATAACATTTGAATTTTCTTCTAATAATCTATTGAATTCTTCTTCTGTTTTAATATTTTGTGCCATTTTATTCACCTCAACTATATTATATCATTAATGTTTATTAGACACTATAGAAATGCTTAAACTCCTAGTTCAAACGCTGTTGAAATAAGAACCACCAATATGTTAAATGCATTGTAAGACATATGAGCAACTATTGGAGTAACTATACTATCGCTACGATAATAACAATACCCTAGTGCCAAGGCAGGAACAACATATTGTGGCAAACTTTTTAAATCTTCTAATAGCGTTCCTGATAGCGCACTTGCAGTAAAATGAATCAAAGCAAACGCAAGTGTTGAAATAAGAAGAGCAACAATAAATTTAGTCTTCTTTCTTAAAGTGCCAAATAAGTAGTATCTAAAGATCATTTCCTCTACTATTGGAGCCACAATTGCGGTAAAGACAAATAACAATATTGGAAAATCATTAGCCAAATCTAGTAAAAATTCTTGATTTGCTGAACTTACAGTATCCTTAAATATTAATATTTCTGCTGCATTCACAAGTAATGCTAAGCAATACATCACTACCGCAGTAATAAGTCCTTGTCTAATATTGTCTCTATTAATATTAGCCTTAATTGTTGGTAGCATTCTTCTAGAAATAACACCATCTAAAAGAATAACTGCAACCCCGGTTATTAATTGAGCTATTAATGATAATAAGTTTGCGCTCAAATCATCTGTTGGTGGGAAAATTATACCTAGAATAATATATGGAATATAAACAAGAACTGTTAAATATCCTAATCCAAGAAGTAAACCCTTAATCGCTTCACTTTTGTTAGGAGAATCCTCGTTATAAATAACTGGTTCAATTTGATTAGAATCATAGTTAATGTTTTTTATTTTTTTATTCATTCTATCTTCTTCCTTTATGCATTGATTATAGCATATATTAGTTCTCATTTATATAATAAATGTGATATTATTTTTTATGTTAGGGGATGAAAATATGTTTGGTAAAATTAAACAAGTATTATCAGCGATTTTATTAACAATAACAAGTTTCATTTTAGTCGCATATATTTCCATCTTTCCTTTTGCTTTTAACCCAACATTTTATTCTAGATATTATGATGCAACTACAATTGAAACTTCTAGATTAGATATTGAAACATTAAAGATGCTAATTGAAAGAACTTTAGATTTCACTTTAGGTAAAATCAATGAATTTCAAATGGTAGTAAAAACAATTGATGATATCTCTATCTATGCTTTTACAAATAAAGCTGTTGCTCATATGATTGAGGTTCAAAGGATGTTTACAAATGGTAGAGTTCTTGTTGTTATTTGTTTATTTGCCTTTTTGTTTATACTAGCCTATGTAATCATGCATAGAAAGCAAATAAAAAATATATTCTTCAATACGATGCTTATTTCCTTAAGCGTTATTACTTTTATAATTTTTGCAACTTTACTCTATGCTTTAATTGATTTTAATGCTGTTTGGATTAATTTCCACTTTCTACTATTCGATAATTACAATTGGGTTTTATCCAAAAACGAAATACTCGGATTAATTATGCCCGAGAAAGGTTTCTTCCTAGTGGCTGTTAGTGCAATATTAACTTACCTAGGAATCACTATCGTTCAATACTTCTTGATAATAATTTTTAAAATCCGAGACAAGAATAACACAAAATAAAATAGCAGATAACTGCTATTTTATTTAATATCATATATTTCACTGTATTTATTTTTTAGATATTCAACAAAGTTAATAGGATCAAATTTTTCACCACATACTTTTTCTACTAAATCATCACCTTGAACTTTTGCACCAAAGAAATGAATGTTTTTCTTTAGCCAAGCATTGATGTTTTTAAAATTACCATTTGATAATTCTTTTTCAACATCAACATCTTTTTTAAGAGCTTTGATGAATTGAGCGCCATATGCACTACCTACAGCGTATGTTGGGAAATAACCAAAGTCACTTGACCAGTGAACATCTTGATAACAACCATCAGCTTTATCTTTTGGTGTTATTCCTAGATATTCCTTCATCCAATAATTGAATGTTTTTTCAATATCTTTAACTTCAATTTCATTATGGAATAATCCTTTTTCAACCTTATATCTAATTAAGACATGTAAAGCATAGGTTAATTCATCAGCTTCGCATCTAATTGTTTGAACTTTAGCTGCATTAACATAATTGTAGATATCTTTTTCAGTAATATCTTTTAATTCTTCTGGGTATGTTTCCTTTAGAATTGGATATAAGTAATGAATAAATCCTTTTGATCTACCTAAATAGTTTTCATAGAATCTTGATTGTGATTCATGGCTAATACACGTTACTTCATTGAAAAGACGATAGCCATTGAATGCTGGATCCATATGGATTTGATATAAAGCATGTCCAGTCTCATGAATGACTGAGAATAAATTTGAAAACAATAGTTTTTCATCATATCTTGTTGTTGTTCTTACATCATTACAGTTGATCCAGTTTGTGAAAGGATGCGTTGTTTCTCTAACACAGCCCACACTATTATCATATTCCATTATAGATGTAATTTTCTTTGTTAATTCTTTTTGTTTACTAATATCAAATTTAAGGTTATCTAATTTTGGATTGTAAGGTAAAGGTTTCTTTAATACTTCTTTTACAAATGGTACAAGTTCTTTTTCAATGACATCAAAGAAAGCATCAAATTTCTTTTCGTTGTAGCCTCTTTCCATTTCATCAATTAAAATATCATAGCCCTTTAAAGTATCACTTTCTTGCCACTTAATGTATTTTTTGTAATAAGTAACTAAAGCCTCTAATTCTTTTTCAAATTCATCAAAGTTGTGATCTTTAGAGTTTTTAGCTTCATCCCATCTTAAGCCACATCTAGAAACTTGTTCGATATGAGCGTATAACTCTTCACTAGGAACTTTTTCTAATTTAACAATATCTCTATACTCTGCCTCAATAGAAAGTCTTACTACTTCATCAAGTTCATTCCTGCGCCCGTATAATTCTTTGATCATATTTTTATAATCATCAGATAAAATTTTATCGGTGACAACTTTTTCAAAATGATCACAAACATCCATTAAATGAGCCTTGTCTTTCTTAGGGCAATCTGTCATTGCATCAAAACTAACAATAAATGATGCAGTGTTATAAACGTCTAGTTCTTTTAAGGTTTCTTGATATTTTTTTAATAATTCTTTTGTTTCCATAAACATCCCTCCTATAAAACTGATAATGCTAAGGCTACTACAATAATAACTGCTAGTAATAAAGAAATAATCCTTATTAATATTTTCTTCTTTTTTGATAAGGTTTTCATATTTAATCTTTTGAATAAATCTCCAAATTCCAATACCACATTATGCGCTCAATAGCGAGTGTTACTTCTGGGTGCATATTGTACAAATGTTCAAGCAGAGCTTGATAATGCAAATCCTCATAATTTACTGTAGTAGTATCAACCCTATATTCTTTAAAATAATGTTCAATTTCTTCTAAGAATTCTGCTTTTGTTAATCTGCAATTGTCGATTAAATATTCCTCAAATTCATCAGAGTTTTTAATTGATTCAGGGATAAATTTAAGATGTTTTACTTCTTTATTTTTTGTTTTAAAAACAATTTCCCAATGATATTGCGCTGTATCGTTTTCATCAATCTTATCATCACTAAAAAAGTCTTCTAATTCATTAGTGTAATCAATGACGTTTTTTAAAATATATTCAACTTCTTCGATATCTCTTTTTTTAACATTAGGTAACATATGTTCTCCTAGTCCTTGATAGGGAGGTTGAAATTCAAAATAGCCTTCTTTTCTTGCATAGGAAAATTCAGTTAACTCATCGCTATTACCAATGCTAAAATAAGCGTAATCAATGTTTTTAACATCCATTTGCATCACCATTATTTATTATATCACAATTCACAATAATAAAAAAATATTGATACTTTGTATCAAGAAAGAGTATAATTGCATTTAAATAACAATCTTTTTGAAAGAAGGAATTAATATGATTATTGGATGTAGTAAAGAACTTAAAAACCATGAATATCGTGTAGGTTTAACCCCTGATAACGTTGCTGCTTACGTAAGCCATGGACATCAAGTCTATATTGAAACAAATGCTGGTGTTGGCGCGGGTTTTGAAGATAATGACTACATTAATGCTGGCGCAAAAATCCTAAAAACAGCAAAAGAAGTTTTCGATAAAGCAGAAATGATTGTCAAAGTAAAAGAACCTGAAGAATGCGAATATGATTTACTTCATAAAGACCAAATTCTTTATACTTACTTGCACTTAGCCGCTAATAAACCTTTAGCAGATGTCTTAATAAAAAAAGGTGTTAAAGCAGTTGCGTTCGAAACAATTACTGACGAAAATAACAACTTACCTTGTCTAAGACCTATGAGCCAAATTGCAGGTAGACTTTCTATTCAAGAAGGAGCTAAATATCTAGAAAAAGAATTTGGTGGTAGAGGTGTATTACTAGGAGGAGTCCCTGGTGTTGAACGAGGGAAAATTGTTATCTTAGGTGGTGGAACAGCTGGTACATATGCTGCTAAAGCTGCAGTAGGTATTGATGCTAAGGTTACTCTACTTGATGTAAATCCAAATAGACTTGCTTATCTAGAAGATATCTTTGGGGCATCTGTTACTACTTTATATTCCACAGATACAAATATTAAGAAAGAATTAGCAACCGCTGATCTAGTTATTGGTTCTGTTCTAATTCCTGGTGGAAAAACTCCTCATCTAATCAAAAAAGAATATTTAAAGTTAATGAAAAAAGGCGCAGTCATTGTTGATATTGCTATTGACCAAGGCGGTTGTGCTGAATCAAGCCATGTAACAACTCACGATAACCCAATCTTTATTGAGCAAGGTATTGTTCACTATTGTGTTGGTAACATGCCTGGTGCTGTACCTCATACTTCAACAATCGCCCTAGCAAACACTACTATTAAATATGGACTAATGATTGCTGATAATGGTTTAGAAAAAGCTATCAGATTAAATAGTGGCATTAAAAATGGCGTTAACATCTATTGCGGTAAATGTGTTAACAAAAATGTTGCTGAAGCACTTGATTATAAATTAGAAGAAATGTAAATAAAAGCCTTTCCGAAGGCTTTTATTTTTGATATTTTTTACCAAGTAATAATTCATCAATACTAATTTCAAAGATTTCAGATAAAGCTACTAATAATTGCAAACTCGGATCTCCTCTATTTCCTTCCCATTTTGAAATAGCTTTGTCCGTAACAAACAACTTTCTTGCTAGTTCTTTTTGTGTTAGGTGCTTAGCTATTCTAAGCTTCCTAATTCTTTGTCCTAAACCATCCATTCTGTGCTCCCCCTTACATTTTATTTATGAGTGAGTAGTTGATATCTTTTTGTTAATGATAGCAACAACTACGTCAGCCAAATAATTTGTAAACGACATCTTAATTGTTAATAATGCTTTCTTAATAAAACTCGTTTTTTTCATAATATCCACCATGCTAGTAAAATCTGTTTATGTAGGAATCTAAGCACAAGGGGTAATAGATATAAACTAAACGCCAAGAAGGATAACAATATAAATATGAAACTGAATAAGATTTTTAGGACCTTGATTCCTACATGAACAGATCTTACTATTTCCTCTCTACCCATATCTTAAACTATAAGTAGAGTCGTAAAAACCAGCAGAAACAATACATTTTCAACCCCTTTTTTGCTAATATCTATCTTATTTTTACGTGATTTTGTTTGTTTTTACGACCCCATTTAAGGTATAATACAATCTAAGAGGTGTTAATTATGGAAGAAAAAATAAAAATTTATTTGCCTAAAAACATCTATGATACTTTAATTGAAGATGTTGAACTTTTTGAGTTCTTTAAAAGAAATGGCTCATTAAACAAAAATGAATTCGTTAATCTTTTAATCGCAAACTATCACGATATTTATCAAAAAACTTATGGCATAGTTTTGAATAAGATAAAAGATACATTACTTAGCGAGACTAATCTAAAAGGATTTGATGCCGAAATTGTTTCTGGTAAGATTCTAGATATCTTTGAAAAGAATTCTAAAAATGCCATTGGGCCTAAAGCAGAAATAGCTTTATCTATTACTCCTACAAAAGTGTCTAGCAAAACAATTAATTTTATTAAAAGTAATTTAAACCCTGCCATTACACTGTCAAATTATTTTAGAAACTTCTTTGCTTCATACATTAGACTTCCTCGTAACAAAAGAGAAACGATTCTTTTTAAAGATACGTTCGAAGAAATTAATAATGCCATCAAAGAAAAAAAGATGATCTATATTGTTAATAAGAGTAACAACGCTTACAAACTATCACCTTACATTGTCACAAGTTCTAGAGAAGAGATTTTTAATTATTTATTAGCAGAAAGTGAACAAAAAAATGTCATCACATTTAGAATGTCTAGAATTAGACAAGTCACTTGTATGAACAAGTCTTCTAGTTTTGAAAAAAATAATATTGGTGTTCTCAAAAGAATGATAGAACAAGGGCCACAATTCATCACCACAAAAGGTGAGGATGCTAATAACATTCAAATAAAACTAACCGAAGAAGGTAAACACTTATATAAAATTCGTTATATTAACAAACCTAAACCATTCAAAATAGAAAACGACATCTATTATTTTGATTGCACAGAAGAGCAAATAAAACAATACTTCTTTGTTTTTGGCAAAGATGCAGTAGTATTATCTCCTAAACCATTAAGAGATTATATGCAAAAACGCTACAAAGAAGCTCTAGATTCATACAAATAGAAAAGGAGGCATGTCCTCCTTTAGTTTTATTTTATTTAAATTTTACTAATTCATCAACCTTAAGTCTTGGTCTAGCAACAGGATCAATATCTCTATATCCTACCGCAACAACTGTAACGATTGTTTCGTTCTCTGGAATATCAAAGAATTTTCTTATCTTGTTTTCATCATATAAGCCCATGACTAATGTTCCTAGTCCTAAATCATATGCTCTTAAGCATAAATTTTGAACTTGCAATCCATTATCAAATAGGGCAAAGTTTTCTTTTAAATGAGAACCGATGCTACCATCTAACATGTAGCCACTCAACCCCATTATTACAGTAGTAACAATAATTGTAGAAGCATCTTTTACATTAGTAACATTTTGTTCTGGTAAACAATCTAGGAATTCTTTTTTCTTTTCGCCATCAACAACATAGAATCTAGATACTTGTGTGTTCTTCCATGATGGTGCTAAATTAGCACATCTAATAAGTTCTTTGATTGTTTCTCTATCGACTGGTGTGTTTTTGTATTTTCTAATACTTTTTCTTCCCTCAATTGTTTTAACTAACTCCATAATTAACCACCTCTTTTTAATAATTATATCATTGCAAAAATAAAAAGTCTTTAAAGACTTTGTTTTTTTAAAAAATGGGGCGGCTAGTGGGGATCGAACCCACGCGTGCCTGAGTCACAGTCAGGTGCGTTAAACCGCTTCGCCACAACCGCCATAAATGTCACACTTAAATTAAGTGTGCGAATATATTTTAACTAAAAAAGCCATATTTGTAAAGTTAAAACTACTTATTTAAGTAATTTGCTTTGTATTCTTTTAATACACACAATTCCCTATCTCTTATTTGAATTCCTACCTTTAATGTTTTATAGGTTTCTAATAAGAGAATTAGATCATCTAATTCATACCATTCTATACTTGCAAATAGCTTTTTTTCTTTCTTTGTATAATTAGTTTTTGCTTCCCCACAAACTCTTCCCACATAGTACATTGCAATATTATGAACTCCAATTTTTTTGAAATCATAACTAACAACCCCTAAAGGGATAATATTATCAATATTAACTCCTAATTCCTCTTGCATTTCTCTTATTAGGCAACTTTCATAACTTTCATTATTTTCTAAGCCACCACCAGGAAGTTCATAATAATCTCTTACACCAAAATCATCATTGCCACGAACATGAATTATTGCAATTTTATTTTCTTTATTTAAAATGATTCCTCTACTACAAAACCTAGCATCGTTTAAAGGCTTATCATCATAATAAACATCATCAAAATGTCCTAAATATTTATAACGCATAATTAAACCTCCAAGCAAGCATTATACATCTTTTCATAAACACCCTTTTTAGCCATAAGTTCTTCGTGTTTACCTGCTTCAATAATGCCATCTTTTCCTAGAACAATTATCTTATCCGCATTTCTAACTGTTGTTAGTCTATGTGCAATTACAATACTAGTTCTTCCTTTCGATAATGATTCGAATGCTTTTTGGACTTGATGTTCTGTAACATTATCCAAAGCACTAGTTGCTTCATCCAGGATAATAATACTTGGATTTCTTAAAAATAGTCTTGCAATTGCAATACGTTGCTTCTGGCCACCAGAAAGCCTAATTCCTCTTTCGCCGCACATGGTATCATATCCGTTTTCTAAGCTCATGATAAAATCATGAATATCAGCTTTTTTGGCCGCCTCTACAACTTCTTTATCACTTGCATCGGGTCTACCATATAAAATATTCTCTTTTATACTCCCCCAAAAGATAAAAACATCTTGTTGAACGTGGCCAATTGCACCTCTTAAAGTTTCTATCTTATAATCTTTTACATCAATCCCATCAATGCTTAATTTCCCAGAACTGATATCATAGAAACGAGGAATAAGTTTTGAAATAGTAGATTTCCCCACCCCTGTTTCACCAACTAAGGCAATGTTTTCACCATGTTTTATCTTTAAATCGAAATTATTAAGAACATTATTCTCACTACCGCCATATTTAAAGCAAACACTATCAAAGGCAATATCACCAACAAAATCGTGATTTTCTACTGCGTTTGCTTTTTCTTTTATTTTTGATTCAGTAGTCATTACACCATAGAATTTTTCTACTCCACTCCAGCCACTTTGAATTGTTTCCATCGAGTTAGCAAGTCTTTGAATTGGAGAAATTAGAAAGTTAATATACAAGAAATAAGTGATTAGATCAGTTAAATCAATAAATCCTTCAAAAACAAATACTCCGCCGCCAACAAGAACGGCAAGGTTAGCTAAATTTGTTAGAAAATGAACTCCTCCACCAAATAAGCCAAACTCTTTAAAAATACCAGAGCGTGCTTTTTTGTAGTTTTCATTTACTTCATCGAATTTTTTAATTTCATATTTTTCATTATTGTAGGCTTGTGTTAAATGGATCCCTCCTAGTGAGTTCTCCATTTTTGCAAGAAGTTCTCCCTGTTCACTCCTAACCTTTCTAAATTTAACTGCTCTTATCCTCTGTCTAGAAATAGCAAATATCGCTAAAATTGCAATAAAGACAAAGCAAATAAGAGTTAGATAAATGTTTATTCTAAATAGAATAATGAACGATCCAATAATCATTAAAACAGAAATTAAAATATCTTCGGGAGCATGGTGAGCCATTTCACTAATGTCACTTAAATGAGTTGATAGATTAGACAAAAGTTCTCCTGTCTTTTTATTATCGTAATATTCATAATCTAGTGATTCAAATTTAGCAAAAGCATCCTTTCGCATGGAAGTTTCCATTTTTATACCTAAAACATGGCCATAATAACCCATGCAATAATGTAAAGCAAATCTGATGATGAATAAACCTAGCATGATTATTCCTGCAATATACAAAGCCTTCATATTAGAATTAGGAATGAATTCATTTAAAGCTTTTTTGTTTACAAGAGGAAATACTAAATCAATTACTGCCACAAAAAGTGCACAAAACAAATCGAATATAAATAAACCTAAATGTTTCTTGTAATAAGACACAAACATTTTAAACATACTATCATCCCTTTATCGTTAAATATTATAGCATAAAAAATCATAATAAAAACCCTATTGCTAGGGTTTTCGTTTCAAATTATAATTCCTTTTTCCAAAGTCCATGAAGATTACAGTATTCATAAGCTGCTACTACTTTTTCACCTGCTGCTAAAACAAATTTAGCTTCAGGTTTGCCGTCTTGTTTTAAGTCTTGTTTTTGATAACCATTTGTTGTTTCTAAGATTAGCCAATCAATGTGATGAGCTGGTAACATTGGATGTTCTACACTTCCAACCTTTACTAAGACTTCATTTCCATTAATTTCTACTGCCGGAACGTGTTTTTCGAATGCGCCATCTGTTGTGTTTGCTTTTAACTCTTGCATTTCTTCGCCGCAGCAGATCATTGCTACTCCACTATCATAGATTGATACAATGAAGTTACCGCAATGTTTACATTTGAAGAATTTCATAATTGTTACCTCCTTTAATTATTTATTTCTTTCCCTTATATTATATTTTGTTTAGCCTTTTATCTTCAACAAATATGCTCATAAAAAGGAAGCGATGCTTCCTTAATATTTATTTATCTAGATAACGAATAGCATTAATAGCTGCAATACTGCCATCAGCACATGCTGTTGTTAGTTGTCTTACGCTTTTAACTCTAACATCACCCGCTACAAAGATACCTTCTTTATTAGTTAATGTTTCATTACTTACAATATAGCCATTGCTATCAATTTCTAATAAACCTTTAACAATTTCGCTTTGTGGTACTTGCCCAATTTCTACAAAGATACCATCAAAGTTCAACGTTTCTTTTTTACCATCTTTATGCTCGATAACTACTCCTTCAAACTTACCTTTTTCGCCAAGAAGTTCCACCACTTTAGCTCCATTGATAATTTTGACATTTCTTTTTCTTTCAATGCGGTCAACAGTGACTTTTTCAGCCATTAGTTTGTCACCAGCATTGATAAGTGTTATCTCTTTACATAATTCTAATAATCCAATTGTTGCGCTCATGGCGCTGTTTCCACCACCAATAACACCAACATTTTTATCTTTATAGAAGGCTCCATCACAAGTCACACAAGTAGAGATACCATCGCCAAAGAGTTCTTCTTCTTTTTCTAACCCTAATCGACGGTTTTTAGCCCCGCTAGCAATAATTAATGCCTTGCAAGTATAAGTGTTCATATCTGTTGTAACTTCTTTTGTTTCGCCGTCTTTAATAGATAAGACTTCTTCAAGTTCTATTTGCGCTCCTAACTCAAGTGCTTGATCATACATCTTTTCCATTAATTCACTACCGCTGATGTGGCTATATCCAGGATAGTTTTCTACCATCGGAGAAGAAGTTATTTGTCCGCCAATAGTTTCCTTTTCTAAAATTAGTACTGTTTTTTCTGCTCTTAGTGCATAAATTGCTGCGCTAAGTCCAGCAGGGCCACATCCTACAACAATAACATCATAATTATTGGTAGTCATAATTAAGCATGTCCTTCAACAATATATTTTTTAATGTTTGAAACATTAAGAATCTTTTCTGTGTTGTTATTCTTAACAACAATTAGTGTTGGAGCTTGCTTAATGCCTAATTTTAATGCTAGTTCTGCATCATCATTAGCATCAAGAATCTTGGCTTCTACTTTATAGTTAGCTAAAATTTGTTTAGCCATCTTACAATTTGGACAAGTCTTTGTTGTAAATAGATATAATCCATCACTTAGTTTTGCATCAACTTTAGCTTGGTCAACTATAACGTTTACACCTTGGTGATTCATAACTGATTTATTTGGTTGATATTCTTGTCTTTGTTTGAATTCTTGAACCTTACCTTCGTTCCAGTTTTTAACAGGGCGATAATATCCTGTGATTCTTGAATAAACTTCTGCTTCTTTACCGCAAATTGGACAATGGAAATGTTCGCCTGAAATATAACCGTGTTCTGGACATACTGAGTAAGTTGGTGACATTGTGTAGTATGGCAAACGATAATTATCTGAAATAGTCTTAACTAGTTTTGCTGCTGCTTGCCAGTTTTCTAATCTTTCACCTAAGAATGCATGGAAGACTGTTCCTGATGTATATAGTGTTTGTAATTCATCTTGGACATCTAGTGCATCAAAGATGTCATAAGTATAACTTACAGGTAAATGTGAACTATTTGTGTAGTATGGAGTCCCGCCCTCTTCTGCTGCAGTAATGATATCTGGATATTTTTCAACATCGTGTTTAGCTAGTCTATATGTTGTTGATTCAGCAGGTGTTGCTTCTAAGTTATATAAATCACCATATTTTTCTTGGTAATCGCTTAGTTTGTTACGCATAAAGTTTAAAACTTCTTTAGCAAATTCTTGAGCTTCCTTGTGAGTTAAATCTTTTCTTAACCACTTAGCATTTAAACAAGCTTCGTTCATACCAACTAAGCCAATTGTTGAGAAGTGGTTATCAAATGTTCCTAGATATCTCTTTGTATATGGATATAATCCTTCTTGCATCAATTTTGTAATGACATTACGTTTGATCTTAATTGATCTTGCTGCAATATCCATCATGTGTTCAAGTTTTTTATAGAAGTCTTCTTTATCTGTTGCTAAATAGCCAATTCTTGGCATGTTGATTGTAACAACACCAACACTACCTGTTGATTCTCCACTACCAAAGAAGCCACCTGATTTTCTTCTTAACTCTCTTAAGTCAAGTCTTAATCTACAACACATACTTCTGACATCACTTGGTTCCATATCACTATTGACATAGTTTGAAAAATATGGCGTTCCGTATTTTGCTGTCATTTCAAATAATAATTTGTTATTTTCTGTTTCTGACCAGTCAAAGTCTTTAGTAATTGAGTATGTTGGAATTGGATATTGGAAACCTCTACCATTAGCATCACCTTCGATCATGATTTCAATGAATGCCTTGTTAACCATATCCATTTCTTTCTTACAATCCTTATATTTATATGGCATTTCTTTACCACCAACGATACAGTTTAATTCAGCCATATCATTTGGAACAGTCCAGTCAAGTGTAACATTTGTAAATGGTGCTTGTGTTCCCCATCTTGATGGAGTATTAACGCCATAAATAAATGATTGGATACATTGTTTAACCTCTTTATATGTTAGATTGTCAGCCTTAACAAAAGGAGCTAGATAAGTATCAAAACTAGAGAATGCTTGAGCTCCTGCCCATTCATTTTGCATGATACCTAAAAAGTTTACCATTTGGTTACATAGCGTTGATAAGTGAGATGCAGGAGAAGATGTAATCTTACCTGTTATTCCACCTAGACCTTCTTGAATAAGTTGTTTTAGTGACCAACCTGCGCAATAACCTGTTAGCATTGATAAATCATGAATGTGCATATCGCCATTTTTGTGAGCATTTGCGATTTCTTCATCATAGATTTCACTTAACCAATAGTTAGCTGTGATTGCACCTGAGTTAGATAGAATTAATCCACCTACTGAATAAGTAACTGTTGAGTTTTCCTTAACACGCCAGTCACTTACATTAACATAACTATTAACTACATCTTTGTAGTCTAATACTGTTGATGATATGTTTCTTTGTTTTTCATGAAGTTTACGATATAGGATGTATGCTTTTGCAACATCAGCATAGTCCCCTTTAATCAAAACTCTTTCAACGCTATCTTGAATATCTTCAACAGCGATTGCTCCATCTTTAACTTTGCTTGAGAAATCTGCTGTAACTTTGATAGCTAAAAAGTCGACAATGTCTTCGTCGATTTGACAGTCAACTGCATCAAAAGCAGCAAGCATTGCATCTTTAATCTTAGCAATGTTAAAATCTACTAATTTCCCATCTCTTTTCTTTACTTTGTACATAATACTCTCTCCTTTTTCCTCCTAGTGTTCTAGGTTACGAATATAGAGGTTTTTATATTCGTCACCCAAACACTTTTTAATATTAATCAACTCTTCTTTAGTGAATGGCTTTAAATCTTTGTTTCTCACATACTCACTCACTTCAAAGTTTTGAACAAAATAAGTTGACCCCTTTACCATTTCTAACATTTTTCTAATGTCTTCGATAGTGTGGAAATCTTTACAGATTGTGGTTCTAAACTCATGTTCAATCCCGCTTTCTTTTATCAATACTATGCATTGCATAATATGTTCGATAAAAATTGAACTAATTCCGCAAGTCATAGCGTATTTTTCTGGGGCATTTTTTATGTCCATCGCTACATAATCGATAAGTTTTTCATCGATTAGCTTTTTTAGCAACTTGGGATTAGTGCCATTTGTATCAATTTTGATTTTGTAACCTAATGCTTTGATGTCTTTGATAAAATCTTTAACATCGCTATTTAGCAAAGGTTCTCCCCCAGTTATTACTACCCCTTCCAAAACACTTTTTCTTTTGCCTAGAAAAGCCATGATCTCTTCCTTTGGGACGGGATCTAAGGCTTTATTTGTTATAATTTCTGAGTTTTGGCAATAGGGACAATTTAGGTTGCATCCTTGTAAAAATATGATGCAAGCTAGCCTATTAGGATAGTCAAGGAGTGTTAATTTTTGATAACCGCTTATTTGCATGCTATCACTCCTATTTTCTATGCGTGTGACCTAATATTACACTATACATAGTATTGAATGCAAGTAAAAAGTTTAAACATTTTTAAATTGTTTCACGCTGTTTCACGAGTCAACCTCTTTTTATATAATAAAAAGGAATTAAAACTCTAGCGTTTTAAGACCTTTTGATAAGCAACCCGCAATTGCTTTATATCATTAAAATCACAAAGACACGCAATTTCTCCACACTCAATAAAATTATTCTTGTGCAAGAAAGCATTCATACTCACATTATCTTTATGCGTATCTATTCTGATATTATAAATACCTTTTTTCAATATTTCTGTTTCTATGCGGTTCAAAAGCAATGTAGCTATCCCTTTTCGGTGGTTTTTAACCGCAAAGCGATGAATTGTGACATATTCTTTATCATTCAGCCACTTTCCTTTTCTAATTTCGTTATAAGTCTTATCTATTCCATATTGAAGCTTATAAAACCCAATAATCTCACTTTGATCTATTGCTACATAAAAATCATTGCCAGCAATTAGCTGCAACACATTTTCTTTGCTAGCAAAATCTTTTTCCTGCCATTGAATAAGATTACCCTCACTTTTCATATACTCACTTGCATCTACAAATAAGTCTTGAATTTGTTTTAGGTCATCTTTACTTGCAAGCCTAATTTCCATTTTATTTAAGCCCCACTGCTCCATCTACTGGCAAAGAATAAGCAATGCCTTGCGCTTTTGTTCCTGTTCCTATCTTTTCATATAGACCTTTTAAAATCTCGTCTTTTATTTCACTAGGAACAATAATCATAACCATTTCTTTTTCTTCATTGACAACAATGTTAAATTTACTTTCAGCATCTTTAGCAATACTTCCTCTTGCACTAATGATAGTCCCACCCTTAGCACCAAGCTCTCTAGTCACTTCAATGACATCTTCTGAGTATCCATGATTAACTATTGCAAAAACTGCTTCCCATTTTTTATTACTTTTCATGACTGTTCCTCCTTACTTTTGATTTGATAAGAATCTATATACTCTAGCACCAATAATTGAATCTAGCGCTATGCTAAAGCAAATGCCTTTTCCCTTTTTAACTGTATCGAACTTCTCTGCGATTGCATTCATTATCTTCTTTTCATTTTCTTCCTTGATAAAGGAAATGATTACGGCTTTGTCCGTACTTAATCCTAGCAAGTTTAATGTTGATGAATCTGCCGTACCTTTCCCATGAAGAATTAATTGATAGTTTACTTCATATTGTTGTAAAAAATCTTCATAGAAATCTCTTTTAGCAATATCAACTACACTTATTAACACTTTAAGTTTTTTAACTCCTGTATTTTTCTTGTTATTAGGAGTTAACTTTCTTTTATTTTCCATGATAATTTACCTCCTAATCAAAATAGATAATTTGTTCATCATCTTTTTCTAGAACTTTACGCATTGCAATCTTTTCTCTAACTAGTTTATGAGCAACTGCTCTAAAACCTAATAATTGGATAGTAATAAGTGGCGTTAGAGCAACCATTGCTACTATACCAAATGCATCAGCCATAACACTTGCTTCCCCTTGCATTACTACACATGCTCCTATTGCAAAAGGAAGAATGAAACTAGAAGTTAGTGGACCACTAGCAACTCCACCCGAGTCAAAAGCAACAGCTGTGTACAAATTAGGAACAAAGAATGCTAAACCTAGAGACATAAAGTACCCCGGTATTAAATAATATAAAATTGAAAAATCAAATACTATTCTAATCATTGATAAACAAATAGAGATACCAACGCCTAGTGACAAAGCAATCATCATCGAACTTTTAGAGATTGATCCATTTGTAATATCTTCAACTTGTTTATTCAAAACGTGAACAGCAGGTTCTGCTAAAACTACCACAAGCCCTAAAACAAAGCCAGCAACTATTAAAGCAGTTGAACCACTGCTTGCTAGTTCTTCACCCAAGCGATAACCTATTGGCATAAATCCTACACTAACCGCTGTTAAAAATATTATTAAACCAACAAATGTATAAGCAATACCAACAATGACTTGTGATATTTTCTTTCTAGGAATATGTAAGATTATTGCGTTAATAACAAAGAAGAAAACCACAATAAGACCTAGTGCTAATGCGACATCCTTTAATGTGGTTAGTAAAGTCTTAGCAATTCCTAATCCTAAATCCTTTGGGATTGAATAATCTGCTAACGCGAAAGGAATATCCCCTCCCGAAATAACTCCAAGAATTAATACCGCAATAATTGGTCCCACCGAGCAAAGTGAGATAAGACCGAAACTATTCTCTTGGGAATTTCTTCCTCCGATTGCAGATGCAATACCAACGCCTAGCGCCATAATAAATGGGACAGTGATTGGTCCTGTTGTAACACCGCCGCTATCAAACGCTAGTGGCAAGAAACCTTTACCACCATTAACGGCAACTAACGCTGTGATTGCAAACAAAATGCAATAGAAGAATGTGAGTAAATGTGATAAAGATTTTTTAAAAATCATCTTTAATACTGCAATTACTAAAAAAATTCCTACTCCGACACCAATAAATATAATTAATGTTGTGCCATTAATAACTTCTTCTACTTGACTTGCTAAAACACTTAAATCAGGTTCGGCTACTGTAACTAAAAAGCCTAAAATCAAAGCACAAAGAAGTAGCACTTTCATATTTCTAAGTTTTGTTAAACCTGCTCCCACTTGTTCTCCCATAGGAGTCATTGCTAAATCAGCACCTAGATTAAATAAACCAATACCGATAATTAAAACTATAGCACTTATAACAAAGATTAAAAGTTCCCTAGTTGTTAGACTAATTAAAGGTGTGAAATTTAAAATGACCACGATTAAAGCTATCGGTAGAACTGACATCATTGCTTCTTTAAGTTTTACCCATAATTGGTTGATCATTTTATCACTTCCTTTTTGCTATTATATCATAGATATAATTTTATTCCACTAAAACATTTTAATTAATGCTATAATTAAATTATCAAAGGAGGAAATAATATGTCAGATTGTTTATTTTGTAAATTTGCTAATCATGAAATTCCAGTAAATACTATATATGAAGATGATGTTTGTATAGCTTTTCTAGATTTATCTCAAGGAGGTTATGGACACACACTTGTTGTTCCTAAAAAACACTTCAGCGATATCTCTACCACTGATGATGAAGTTCTAACCCATCTAATAAAGGTGGTTAAAAAAATAACAAATCACATGTTTGACGTTTTACCTAATTGTGAAGGAGTTAATGTTTTAAACAACTGCAAAGAAGTTGCAGGGCAATCAATCATGCACACTCATATTCATATTATTCCAAGATATAAAAATGATGGCTTTAATTTAGTGCCACCAAACAATGAAGGTAAATACGATTTAACTGAAATTCAAAAACTATTAAAGTTTTAAAAACAAGGCATTCGTTTGAATGCCTTATTTTTGTTTTTTTAAATATCCATTAACAACAGCTTTTGTTTTATTAACCGTGATGAATGCATGATTATCTAATTCATTAATCGTTTTTTCTAGTTTGTTACTTTGTTTACTTTGAATTTGAACAAATAAGAATTTCTTTTCTTGATCGTTCATACCCTTGCAATCCATTTCTGTAACAGCAAAGCCACATTTTCTTAATTCCTCAGCCATACAAAGTCTTGTGGTAATAACGTGAACTGTTTGCATTTCTCCAAGAATCTTTTCTGAAATCCACCCACCAACATAGTTACCTAGAGCAAATCCTCCCGCATAAGCTAGTGCAACATATATGCCACCAACGTCACTACTCATTGCTTCTCTTACAATATTAAACCAGATAAATACTTCAACAAAACCAGCTATTGCTGCTTTTACTTTTTTGCCATCAACTAGAAAAATTGTTCTAATTGATCCGATTGCAACGTCACAAATTCTACCAAAGAATACTGTTAAACATAATATTAATAACTCTTCTGTCATGTTTCCACCCCATAAATATCTTAATCGATATTATATAAACATTATAATCACAAAAAAGTTTTTTTCAAGTTAAAAGAAAAAGAACTGACCGAAGCCAGTTCTTTAAAATTTTGTTTTAAATAATTATCTTTCGACACAGATAGCTGTACCCATACCGCCACCGATACATAGAGTTGCTAGACCCTTATGTGTATTTGTTCTTTCTAGGCCGTATAGTAATGTGACTAAGATTCTAGCACCTGAACATCCGATTGGGTGTCCTAAAGCGATAGCACCACCAGAAATGTTAACTTTGCTTGTGTCTAATTCTAGATCACGGCAAACAGCGATTGATTGAGCTGCGAATGCTTCGTTAGCTTCAATTAGATCTAGGTCTGATGCTTTCCAGCCTGCTCTTTCTAGAGCTTGTCTTGATGCTGGAACTGGACCAATACCCATGATTTCTGGGCGGCAGCCTTTTGTACCGTGTGAAACGATTGTTGCTAGAGGTTTTAGACCTAAAGCTTTAGCTTTTGATTCTGACATGACAACTAACATTGCAGCACCATCATTGATACCTGATGATGAAGCAGCTGTAACACGTCCGCCATCTTTCTTAAATGCTGGTTTTAGTTTTGAAATACCTTCAAGTGTGCAACCATATTTAATGTATTCATCTTTGTCAACAACGACATCGCCTTTTTTACCATGGATTGTAACTGGAGCGATTTCTGCATCAAAGTAACCATTCTTTTGTGCAGCTTCTGCTTTGTTTTGTGATGCGACTGCGAATGCATCTAGTTCTTCACGAGTAATATTCCATTCATCACAAATGTTTTCTGCTGTCATACCCATATGGTAATTGTTGTAGATATCCCATAGTCCATCGTGAACCATGTAGTCCATAACTTTAGCATCACCCATTCTCATCCCCCAACGTGAATTTGTTAGTAGGTATGGGCATTGTGACATGTTTTCTGTACCACCGCATAGAACGATTTCTGAGTTACCTGATTGAATTGATTGTGCAGCGATTGATACTGAACGTAGACCTGAACCACAAACAACGTTAATTGTGACTGCTGGTACTTCGACTGGGCAGCCAACGCCTAATGTGATTTGACGAGCAACGTTTTGTCCTAAGCTTGCGCCTAAAACATTTCCAATGTAAACTTCGTCAATTTGTTCTGGCTTTAAACCAGCACGATTTAATGCTTCCTTAGCAGCAATAACACCTAATTGAACTGCTGAAACATCTTTGAATGCGCCACCAAAACTTCCAATAGGAGTTCTAGCAGCTGATACAATAACAACTTTTTCCATAATTATTTCCCTCCGTTGTAAAAATTATAGTATTCACTATGTGAATGCACTTTTATTATAACACATTTATCCTTTCTTTCAAGTTGCTAATCTTAAATCTTTTTTTACAAGTAAAAAAGTGCTATGATATTCGTGTTAAAAAAGGAAGCGGCAAAATGAAAAAGAACCTAAAGCTTTTTATCACTTTTTTTAAGATTGGTTTAGTCACTTTTGGTGGCGGTTTAGCTATGATGCCATTAATGATTAAAGAAACTGTCGAAAAAAACAAATGGGTATCCGAAGACGAAGTTGTTGATTACTATGCATTAGCTCAAACAATTCCTGGAATTATTGCAGCTAATGTTGCAGTAATGATTGGCCATAAAGCCAACAAATTTTTGGGTTCACTATTTGCTCTACTAGGAATGGTTTTACCATCCATTATCGTCATTTGTATTATTGCTGCTTTACTTCAACAATTTAGTTCAATTGTTTGGATCCAGCATGCTTTAAAAGGAATTAACATCGCAGTTTTAGTAATGCTTATTGGCATGATAGTTAAATTTAAGAAAAACATATTTGATATCATAACAATTTTGATCGCTATAGCTGCCTTTATCTTAATCGCCTTTTTTAATTTAAGCCCAATCTACATTATTGTAGGTGCAGCATTACTAGGAGTTATATTCTATTCTAAAAAGATAGATGTGATTAAAAAATGAGTTTAATCATGTTATTTCTAACCTTCTTATATGTTGGCTTATTTACTATTGGTGGAGGTATGTCAACCATTGCTTTACTAGAAAATATTTGCGTTGGTCAAGGACTAGTAACTAGTGAGGAATTTTTCCAAATGGTTGCAATAAGTGAATCTACCCCTGGTCCTATTGGTATTAACATTGCTACTTATGTAGGTTACTTACAAGGCGGTGTTCTAGGGGGAATCTTAGCTTCAATTGGACTAATTGCTTTGCCCTTTGCAATCTGTGCTTTATTAATTAAAATCCTTGATAAGTTCTCTAAAAAACCAGTTGTAAGAGCAGCATTTATTGGTCTAAGAGCTGTTACTATTGGTTTAATAGCATCTAGTGCTTTATCGATGATTAAAGTAACACTTCTTTCTGTTTCCGGAGAAATGTTTGCTAGTAACTTCACAATTCTTGTAAATTATAAAGAATGCATTATCTTCGTAATTATTGCAGCAACCTATTTTATCTTCAAAAAACACCCACTGATCTATATAGCAGCGGGTGCGATTCTCGGTATATTAATACTATAAAAAGAATAAAAGCACTCCAGTGCTTTTATTTTTTGTTTGCTTCTAAATAGAATGAAACTGCAAAGCTTTCTAGTGTTGCATCAAAGCCTAACGAAAGGCCTTCAATTGAATCATTATTATTAATAGCAATACCAAGGACAGGTTCACTAGTAACACTCATAACACCTGAGAAAAGTTTGTTAATAATGCCACCAACTTTTTCTTGATTAGCATAAATAAAGTACCACGTTACATTATTTTCAACTTTCTTTGATAATTTTGATATTGATTCTGCATCAAGTTTAATAATTTCTTTTTCTAGAACAGTTGATGTAGATAAATTCTCTAAGCCACTACTAGAAACATTTGGGCCACTTTTTTGAATTAGAGTTTGTCCTAATATTGCAAGTTCTCCAGTTGTAACTGCTATTTTATCATCATAAAGTTCTGCACTAAATAACATCGTCTTTGCATAATTACCGACTAGTTCAATTTTGTTGCTTGCTGTTCCTAAATCATCAACTTTAATATCACCTTTGATGCCTAGATTAATTAGTCCACTAAGGCCTGATATAGTTGCTCCATAGTCAAAACTAGTATTATTTAAGTCACCATATGTAATACTATTGATTTTTTCTATAACTTCTTGTTGTTCTGTTTTACTAGTAATTTCCTCTGCTCCTGATTCTGCTTTATTTGTCTTTCCACAAGCCACTAATGAAAGCGTTAGAGGAATAATCATTAACTTCTTTAATAACTTATTCATTAAAATCACCTATCCTATCTTCTCGACTTCGTTATAGCCATCGCTATTAACAGTAATAGCACCTATTTTTGTATTTAATGCCTTTTCAAAAAGCATATTGATTTCATCAATGTAAACTTCTTTAACACTATTTGCATCAAAATTTTCTAATGCAATTGGTAGTGGGATTTGATATCCATATCCTTGTGCTTTAGCAAGTAATCTTTCTACTCTTTCTTGAGATTCGCATAATACTGGAACTCCATTGCTGGCACTTAATTCTAATAATCTTTTTGTCTTTCCACTGCCAGAACTTCCTAAAATAACCTTCATAATATCTCCCCTTTTATTTAAATAATGTATTAAAACTTCTAGGTATTGGCGCTACAAGTTTTATTTTTTCCTTAGTTATTGGATGCATAAACACTAATTTATGAGCGTGTAGTCCAAGTCTTTTTAATGGATCGCTCGGCTTACCGTATTTATCATCACCAATAACAGTATTCCCAAGTTCATTTAAACTAACTCTAATTTGGTTTTTCCTACCAGTATCTATCTTTACTTCTAACATAGAATACTTATCATTTTCTTTAACTACTCTATAATGCGTTATAGCTTCCGCTCCAGCTTTTCTATTTGTAGTTACATACATTAGATGAGTTGAGGTTTCTAATAAATAGTTTTTAATAGTATCCTCTTTCTTTTTCATCTTGCCATCTACAATCGCTACATATTCTCTTAATTGGGTGTTATTATTCCAATCTTCTTGTAACAAATCTTTTAAAGCTAGACTTTTAGTAAACATCAAAACCCCACTTGTTTCTTTATCAATTCGATGAACAACGAATACGCGATCTTTTTTGTTTCTTAATTTAACATAATCACTTACCATTCTATAAGCGGTATAGCGATCTTCTTTATCAGTTGCAATACTTAATAACCCTGCCGGCTTATTTATAGCAATCAAGTCATCATCTTCATAAATAACATCCAGATCTTTAGTCATCGGTGTTTGTTTTATTGGGTTTGCTGACAATCTTACTATTTGTTTGGCATGTAAAAGATAATCAAATTGGCTAACACAGACCCCATCTACCAAAACCTTTTTTGCTGATAGCAAATGCTTAATGTTATTTCTTGATTTACCTTTAACATTTTCTAGTAAGAATTCAAGAAGTGGTTGCTGATGAGTTACCACGATTTCTTTATCATATTTTGTCTTTATATTACGCTTAGTATAATAGTCTAAGTTACTACGATTTCTTCTTTTTCTAGTCGATCTTTGCAATGTGATTCACTCCCGCTAATGTTGTTGTTACAACTGGATTCCCCATGTATTCAATAGAAATTACATTGCTTGATTTAATATCAAGGATTTCTTCAACAAATAAACCATATGTCCCAACTCCAGAGCAATTGATATTTGCTTTGGAAATATCGACATCTCTTAGTTCCATAACTGCAGTTCCTTTGATGTTATCGCGATATTCATCAATACTTCCTTCTCCGCTTAAATCTAGTGCACCCTTAACATCGACTTGAAGTGTATCTAAATTTAAGTTAACTAAGTTTAAATCAGCTGCTCCAGAAACATTTAAATTTAATTTTTTACTTTGTTCCAAATTTAATGTCCCACTCATTTGGCCTTTAACATTAATTGCTAAATCTTCATTAAAACCATATAGGGAATTAGAAACATTAGCAAAACCTAAAACATCTAATTCTCCCACCTTTACGCCAAATAAAGAAATAATTATTCCTTCAGTGACATATTTTCTATCTTTAGAACCAGAAATTTTTAGACCTCCCTTATCCTTAATAAATGAAAGATCATCAAAAATATTCTTGTTAGTTCTTACTTCGATTCTTGGCTCACCATAATCATAGATTTGTAAATCTAGGCAACCATCTTTTATCGTAATGTTGTTAATTTCAACATTTAAATTATCTAAGTCTAAATCAAAAGCAAAATTAGCTTCGTTAACTAATATTTCTCCCTCACCTGCAAACTCTTTAGAAAAAAGGATGCCTTCTTCTGTACAAGAGACAAAAAGCATTGAAGAGACTAATAAAGCGGCAAATAATTGTTTTTTCATATAATCTCACCTCTTTAATTAGATTATAACATAATATAATTAAAAATAAATAAAAAACTAATATCGCTTCAATATTAGTCTTCCTTAATTTTCTTAAAATACTCTAACAATTCTTTGTAATCACTAAATTCATAGTAATTAAACTCATCTCTTCTTGGTTTTCTCTTAAAATTATAATGAAGAGGTATCATTTTAGCATTATATGCTCCTTTAACATCGCATTCATAATTATCCCCAATAAAATAAATATTACTTGGGTCAACATTGCATTTTTTGATTGCTTTATCAAATATGATTTTAGATGGTTTTCTATATCCTACAACGCTAGATGCTACAATAAATTCAAAGGGATTAGTCCCATAGGCTTTAGTTAAGATTTTATTTAATGTTGTGACATGAGAAATTGTGTTAGAAACAATGCCAATATGATAATCATTTTTCTTTAAATATTTAATAAATTCTTTGATATTTTTAGGAAGGGATAAACTATGACCAGTGGAAATAAATTTATACTCCATCTCAAGAAGTGGAATATCATATCTTAAGCCATATTCTTTTTTCATTTTTCTTTGAATTTCATAGTAAGTAAATTCTTTTTCACCTTTAGATTTCCTTAATTCATCAAAGACTTGCTTATAGATTTTATTCAAATCTTCAACTTGCAAGTTTTTAGGGTTCTTCAAAGTATGACTTAACACCATTTTATTGGCTTTAGTGTCATCAAAATCATATACTAGGGCGCTGTCCCATAAATCAAATAATACATACTTCTTCATATTTTGATTTTAGCATATTTGTTCTCCCTTTTATACTAAATTGAATAAATGTGATAAGAAAATATTTTATTTTGCTTAATTCTATTGTAAAATATTGCATATTTTTACTTGAGGTAAACACTATGGACAAAACACAATTATTAGATGAAGTGTTGATGAAAACCAACCTAAAAAAACTTGAGTCAATTAAGGATCTTTATGCTTCTTTAGAAGAAAAAGAAAAGATTTTTTGTGAGCATTTTTGCATTCACTGTGCTAAGGGATGCGGCAAATGCT
Organism: Bacilli bacterium; assembly: GCA_045600465.1. Lineage (GTDB taxonomy): Bacteria > Bacillota_I > Bacilli_A > RFN20 > UBA1709 > JAZRXY01. Next base: position 1,303 of record JAZRXY010000020.1, on the reverse strand, counting down.
GTGAAGTTTTTGTTCCTGATATAACTGAACTTGAAGCTGATTTTCTAGCCTATGGTTTAATAAAGGAAAATAAGGCTGATCTTGTTTTAAAACAACTAGAAAATATTAAATCAGATATTATATCTTGTCCTTTGTATCGTAGTGATAGTGATTTTCATTGTAGTGTCTATGCTTGGCGACCATTAATTTGTCGCTTATTTGGAGCATCTGCTTCTAAAAACAAAAATGGCAATCCTATCTTTAGAGATTGTAAATACAATAAGCTATCCTCTAATGTTAGTAGTGAAAAATTAAAAAAAGATGCAGAATATGTTGTTACAATGTCTGATTATGGCATCTTATTAGAGGATGAAGAAGCTGGCAATAACAACAAAGAACCTCTCCCTATTGCTTTAAAAAAAGCTATTAATAAAATTGAATATTTACTATATTTAGCTTCAATTAGCGAAAAATAAATGTCAAAGTAGAAATGTTTTAATACAATTTAGCGCCCCTACTTCAAATCGTGTAATTTTTGCATACCTTTATCAATCTTTTTTGTAATTGTGGTAATTGTATTGATATTTATCTAATTCGTAATTCTTAATTGTTTTGTATTTTCCTGAATCAGCAGTTTTATATGAAACAGCATCTTTTAGGAAATTTGTTATATGCTCGTATTCGCTGTATTCGCCTATGCTTGCAAGCACTAGTGCGTTCCTAAAATATTTGGCATGTTCTTTGATGAAATCTTGATTTAGTTTTAATTTCATCTTCCTAATAAACAAAAACATTAAAGTAGAAACCGACCTAGTATTTCCTTCTCTAAATGGATGTATTTGCCATAGTGAAGAAAAAAATCTTACTATATGATCTACTATTTCATTTTTGCTTAATTCTTTCCAATTGGTGCTTAAAAACTTCTTATTTAGATTCGTAATGCTTCTTTTAATCTTATGATAATCTTCATATTGTACAGACAAACCTGCCAATATTGGTTCTGCCTTATAAATGTTTATTTTTCTTGTCTCTCCAGCCCAATCATAGACATTTTCAAAAAGTGCCTTATGAATTTTATAGATATCATTTAAATCTTTAAACTCAAAATTACGATTTATATTAATGATAGCCAACGACGCCATAGCGTTTTCAAATTGGTCTAATTCTTCGTTATTTTTAATGCTTCTCTTATTAATAAGGACATTGGTTCCTTCATAAACATAAATGTCTTCCATATTTAAAACCTAGAAACATCTATTAATTGCAAAACAAGCTGTTTCATAATCAATATCACCATTTGCATATAAATGAATAATACGTTTTA
>JAZRXY010000019.1:0-52444 GCA_045600465.1 Bacilli bacterium | reverse complement strand
AAGAACTTGAATCTAAATGGAACGGCGGATTTATCCGCGATTGGCCTATTGTGTTAAATCAACTATTGGTAAATGACTTATTCAAAGATAGAATAACAAAATATTTGAAATAGTTTAATTACTTACACACTTTTCTTGACATAGTCTCCTCTATCGGAAAAGCCTCTAGACAAACCTTGAAATTCATCAATGATACCAAATGGATAAGTACTTAGACAATCCAACATATGATTAGCTCCATTCATAACGAACTCGACACCTTTAGCTATACTACAAAATTTCCCAATAATAAGTTTATCACCTAGAAATGGATACAAATGAGTTACGTGTTTTTCAAAAGATTTTGGTCCATTTTCTGAGTCGTCATAATAAGAATATTCACCCACAATAATATTTGGATTGGTAACAACGCTATTTATATAACAAAAAGTTTTAAATTTTGAGTTCGGATAAATCGTTTTTTGATTGTTCATTCTTTTTCCTCCATTTTATATTTATATAAAATCCCCTGCATTTATTTAATAATTTTCCAATATCCGGTTTTATCAGTTCCAACTCGAACAATTTTATTAAGTTCCTTTAACTTATTCAATGAGCGATATATTGTTTTTTCACTTACATCAAATTTTATTGAAAGTTCTTTAATTGTTAATGACGGATTGATTGTTAATAATTCTATTAACTCTAAATCTCTCTTAGATATTTTTACTTGGACATGTCCATGGACATTTTTTCTATAAAATATAAATCTAAATCCAAGACCTGTATCTTCGTATTCATACTTTACATTAAATTTATCACAAAGCATAAATGTTCTTTCGAAACCTGTTGAATGTTTTTCAATCGTTTCATCATTATACAAAATAGCACATATTTTATTATTTAAAGGTATTGCTTCTTGCCCTTTATAAGCAAATTGTTCTGGAATAAAAGGCTTTGGGAAATGGCCCGGCGAGTATATTACTACTTTATCCTTATATACACTAATTTCAAAATCTGTCGAAACTGATTCATAACTACCATGGGCAAAGGCATTTATTACTATTTCCCTTACAGCCTCCATAGGTATTTCTGGAATTTCTTTACTCCTAGCATTACCATCAAATATAATATTCCAATCTATATGAGTTGAAATGTATTTCAATGACTTTTCTATGCATTCATATACATTTCCTGAAAAATTTTCCATGTCTAATATTGTCATCCTTTTTTCGGTAGCAAAAGTAGCTAATTTTACTAATATTGGTTTCTTCTTAGAAAATAAGACATTTCCTGCGTTATTTATATATTGTTCATTATATAAAAGTCCAAGTCTATTTAAAACTTTTTGCTTATTATCAAATTCAAATTTAATCCTTCCACATTCATTGCCTCGAACAATATATTCTTTTAAAGTATTTTCTTTAATTGAATCAATTAAGCAATTAGAATTAGAATTTTCCCAATTAATGTATGATATCTTTTTTTGTTCAAAAAATTGTAACAACATTTGTTGATCCATTATTCTATCTCTATCCGCAAATCTTAAATAATATCTATCATATGCAGAGTAAGGTGTATTTGTGCCATTAAAAGAAATTTCTATAAATTGTAATTTATCATCGCTGGATAATACTTTAATGCTATGCATAAATGAAGGTTTTATATATAGTTCTAAATCCCTTGATAAATAATTTAGCGTATCTTTCCCAATTTGCAATCCCTTAACATCACCATTATCAAGCACGCCAAAATATAATGTTCCTGATTGATGTTTGTTTAGTATTGCTGATATAGATTCGAAACCTTGTTTTTGCTCTGATAATGATGTTTTAAATTCAACTTGTTCTGATTCTTTACCAATATTCATATTGTCCTCTCCTTAGACATATTTATAATTTTACATAGTCATCATATCATGACCAAGAAAAGAAATCAAGCAAAGCATAAAATAAAACATTAACTTTAATATTCATCTCATTAAAATTTTTTATTGTATTTTTCACCTTTTGTGTTCTAGATAAGCGCATAAATAAAACCCCCTTTTGTACCATTTGATCCAAGAAAAGGGGACAATTTCATCTTATATGGTGGAGCCAACGAGACTCGAACTCGCTACCTCTTGCATGCCATGCAAGCGCTCTTCCAGGTGAGCTATGGCCCCAAAATATTAGGTGTAAAATACAATTAAGATTTTACACCTATTAATTTAGTTAAGCAAATAAATTTAAACTCAATTGATCGTCTTCTTCTAACTCTTTAATTGCTCCCATATTTTCAAGAGCCTTTATTTGAGTTTTATTAAGTTTAGTTCTTTCTGTTAAATCCTTTTTAGAACTAAATTCATGTTCGTTTCTAGCTGCAACTATTGTTGCTGCCACTTCATCACCTAAACCATAAATTGTTCTAAATGGAGGAATTAACGAATTGTTTGCATAATCAATGATAAAGTTTTTATTATGGGATTTAGAAATTGAAACATTTTCAAATTTAAATCCTCTAGCTAGAAATTCTACTGATAGAAGTAAGCAGTCATATAAGTCTGCTGCTTTATGTCTTTCACTTTGTGATGCACTTCTATCATTAGCTAGTGCTAATGCCTCTTGCATTTTTCTAACCAAAATGTCTCCACCTTTAATCATGGCATCAATATCAAATTCAGGACATCTAATACTAAAGAAGGCTGCATAGTATTCAAGTGGTTTATAAACTTTATACCATGCTATTCTTAAAGCACTTGATACATAAGCAACAGCGTGAGCTTTAGGGAAAAGATATTCAATCTTTCTAGCCGAATCAATATAGAATTCAGGTACGCCATGATCTCTCATATCCTGTTCTTGTTCTTCACTTAAGAATTTGTTTTTCTTTCTAACTGTTTCCATGATTTTGAAAGCATTAGTAGAATCAAGTCCTTTAAGTTCTAGATAAGTCATAATATCATCACGACAACCAATAACATCCATTAGTTTTGCTTTACCTGCTTTAATTAATTCTTCCGCATTACCTTGCCATACCCCTGTTCCATGTGATAATCCAGAGATTTGAACAAGTTCACTATACTTAGTTGGTCTAGTTGTTTTAAGTGTTCTTTTAGTGTTTTCGGTTCCAAATTCAGGAATACCACTAACACCTGTTTCTGAATAGATCTCGTCTGGTCTTACTCCTAATGCACTAGGTGAAGTAAATAATGATAAAACCTTAGGGTCATTTAAAGGGAGAGATATTGGATCAATTCCTGTTAAATCCTTAAGCATTCTAAGCGTTGTTGGATCTTGGTGGCCCAAGATATCAAGTTTTAATAATTCATCATGCATGTGGTTGTAATCAAAGTGAGTTGTATACCATGCTGCAGTTACATCATCTGCTGGATATTGAATTGGAGTAAAGTCTAAGATATCCATTTCAAGTGGTACAACAACAATTCCACCAGGGTGTTGTCCTGTTGTTCTTTTTGTTCCACTACAACCATGAGCAATTCTAGCGTATTCTGCTGGTCTTAAATCAAATTTATTTTGTGATTCAAAGAAGTTTCTTGCTACACCAAATGCTGTCTTTTCTTGTACAGCTGAAATAGTACCTGCTCTAAAAGCATGAGCTTCATCAAGTAATTCTTTAACATAGTTATGAGCTTGTGCTTGATAATCACCACTAAAGTTTAAGTCAATATCAGGAACTTTATCACCATGGAATCCTAAGAAAGTTTCAAATGGAATGTTTTGCCCATCTCTAATTAATTCTTCTCCACAATTAGGACATTTCTTAGCAGGTAAATCATAACCTGAAGCATATGAACCATCTTCAATAAATTCTAGATGGTGACATCTAGGACAAACATAGTGTGGTTTTAATGGGTTAACTTCGGTAATACCACATAGTGTTGCAACTAGTGATGACCCAACACTACCTCTTGATCCTACAATATAGCCATCAGCATTAGATTTTTTTACAAGTTTATGAGCAAAGTAGTAAACAACGCTGTAACCATTTTCGCTAATACTTTTTAATTCCTTTTCATATCTTGCTTTGATAACTTCTGGAATTGGATTTCCATACATCTTTTTAGCAGTTTCTTCGCAAAGTTTTGCTACTTCTTTATCAACATCAATACCAGGAAGTTTAGGAACGTTAGTTCCTTCCATAATGATTTCAAAATTATTCTCAATCATATCTGCTATTTTATTTGTATTTGTAACAACTAATTCTTTAGCTTTTTCTTCACCTAAGAAAGATAGTCCTTCTAACATTTCTTTAGTTGTTCTAAAGTGTTGATCAGGTGAAGCTTTAACACGATGTTTAAAATCAAATAATGGGTGGTTTGCTACTTGATTTTTTGGATGCCAATTAATATATGCATCACGATAAATTTTGTCTCTAGGTAATAAATAATGAGCATCACCTGTAGCAACTACAATCTTATTTAATTTATTAGCAGCATCAATAATATCATTTAAGATTTTAATTAAAGCATCATTATCTTCAATTGAGTTAGTATCAATTAAATAAGAATAGTTAGCAAGTGGTTGAATTTCAATGTAGTCATACATTTCCATTGCTTTTAATAATTTATCTTTAGTTGAGGTTTTAGCAATATCAAAAATTTCACCATTATAACATGCACTACCTATTAACAATCCTTCTTTGTTATCTAGTAATAACTTCCTAGGAATTAAAGGTAATTTATTTAAATACTTAGTGTTAGATTCACTAACAATCCGATAAAGATTTTTTAAACCTATTTTATTTTTAACAAGCATTGTTACATGACTTGGTCGAACTAACTTATAAGCATCTTCTGGTGATAATGAATTTAAATCTTTAATGTTATCAATATGGAAATCATTATTAATATCATGAAGCATCATAATAAATGATTCTGCTAGTACTCTAGCATCATAACTTGCTCTATGTGCTGCTAGTTCATCATAATCAACATTGTATTCACGACAAATACTTCCTAAAGAATAGGATTTCTTTTTTAAGATACATTTAGCTAAATCAAGAGTATCAATAACTGGATTAGTAAATTCGTCGATTTCTCTTTTTTTAAATGCCTCATTAATGAAGTTATAGTCAAAACTAGCATTATGTGCTACTAAGACACTATCTCCTACAAATTTTCTAAAGTTAGTTGCTACTTCTTCAAGTAATGGTGCACCCACTAAATCTTCGTTAGTGATACCAGTTAAATCAGTTGTAAACTTAGATAATCTTTTCTTAGGATTAATAAATGTTGAAAATTCATCAACAATGATTCCTCCTTCAATTTTAACTGCGCCAATTTCAATGATCTCATCATGTCTAGGACTTAGTCCTGTTGTTTCTAAATCAAATGAAACAAAACTAGTTTCATTAAAGTGTAAATCTTCTGGATTGTAACAAGGAATAAATTTATCATCTACTAAATATCCTTCCATCCCATAAAGTACTTTAACTCCATATTTTTTAGAAGCCTCTTCTGCTTCTGGAAAAGCTTGTACTACGCCGTGATCCGTAACTGCTATTGCTTTATGACCAAAACTTGCAGCCATCTTGATGTAGTTTTTAATATCACAAACTCCATCCAAAGCAGAGAAATTAGTATGTAGATGTAGTTCTACTCTTTTTTCTTCATTACTATCGATTCTAGGATCTACTTCATCAAGTAATTCAATCTTTCTAGGTTTAATAACAAGGTCATGGCTAAAGTAATCTTCTTCTACAGTACCATATACTCTAACGTATTGATCTTCTACTAAAGAATCTAAGAATTCTTTTGAAAAAGTTTTTGATTCCCTTGCTTTAACAATTAAAGAATCTTTATCATCTGTTACATAGATTGAGTAGACTGTTGGTTTATCTTTGATTTCTTTTAATTCAACATTAAAGATTCTTCCATTGAAAACAATGTTAGAGTTTTTAACTAATTTATCAGATATTGCGACTTCTTTTAAGCGATGATAAGTCTTATCATCTTGTTCTTCTATAGGATGAGTTTTTAAATACTCTTTTCGCTCTTCAATGCTACGCAAAATTTCTTCTTCATCTTGTTTCATAAGCTCAGCTATTTCTTCTTGACTTACTTCTTTGAATTCAATTTCTAAAGAATAAGTTAGTCCTGCTCTATTAAAAGCACTTTGTAAGACATCTTTATACTGTTTTAAAGAATCCTTAAGAATAGAAGAAGATATCTCCATGATAAGTTTATTATCTTCAAGTCTTAATTTTAATCTAGACAATGCTCTATAAAAACTTGAATTATTTAAATATTTATTAATAAAGTAAAGATAGTAAGCATTAATTGATAATTCATTAACGCTATTTAAATCTTCTAACTTGCAATTAACAATGCAAGGATATTTAAAATTCTTTAAACTATTTTCAAATTCTTCATAAACACTAACATCTAATAAATTAGGTAAAGTTATGCTAAGGTTATATTCATTGTCTTTAGATAAAGATACACTAGTAAGGCTAGCATTATTTAAGGCACCAAAAACACGCTCGCTAGCGTTAATCTCTTTTAAAAACTTTTCTAATTCGACTTGCATAATACCCTTACCCTTCTACATAAATATATCTTTAATCGTGACTAATACCATTAATGCAAGTAGGAGTAAAATCCCAATTGTATTAACAGTTGATTCAACCTTAGTTGATAATTTCTTTCCTCTAATCTTTTCAATAATCATAAACAATAATCTTCCACCATCAAGCGCTGGTAAAGGAAGTAAATTAACAATTCCTAAGTTGACACTTATCATTGCTAAATAAAACATATAAACAAAGAATCCTTCACTAGCAAAACTAGAAGAAGCTTCATACATTCCCACTACTCCACTAACATTATTTAAGCCGCCTGGTTTAAATAGTTCTCCAAGAGCTTTATAAATTAATCCTGCCATATTAACTTCATTCAATGCTGAATTTTTTAATGCATCACCAACAGGCATATCGATTCTAGATTGACTGATTCCATATTTTGGGAATACTTCACTAACACTTAATCCATCTTCACTAATAGAAATTGAATCAATAGTGCGGCAAACATTACTTACTTTAACTTCTTTACCATTTCTAGTTACTACAAAGTTTAAACATTGAGTTTTGCCTTTTACGTTTAAATCCGTGTTGCTAGGAGCAATCTTATCTATCACTTCACTAATGTCATTAAATTCATCAACTATTTCAATTGAATAGCTGCTACCATCATCAGCTACTCCTTTAATGCTTTTAACAATATCTTCACTTCTAAGCCCAGCATTATAAGCAATTGAATTTTCTACTATTGTAAGTCTAGGAGAAGTATCAGGCAAGCCAGTTCCAATAAAATAAACAAATAGTAGAACAAAACACAAAATAAAGTTAAAGAAAGGACCTGCTAAAAGAATCAAAAACTTCTTGATCCAAGAAACTCCATTTAGTGTTCTATTAAATGGTACTTTAATTCTTTCTTCTTTATTTTCTTCTTCTAGTTCTTCTTCATTTCTTTTAGATTGAGAATCTGATTCCCCTGCCATTGAACAATACCCTCCAATTGGAATACAACGTAAGGAATACTTTGTTTCTTTTCCTTTAATTTGGAAAATCTTAGGTCCCATAAACAATGAAAATTCATAGACATAAACATGGAATATTTTAGCAAGCAAAAAGTGTCCAAGTTCATGGATAAAAATAAGTAATGATAAACCAAGAACAAAATAAATTAACGTCATTTACTTTCCTCCCAATTTCTGGCATTCAATTAAAGCAATATCTCTTATCTTTTTATCTAAACTAATGACTTCATCAAAATCTTTTAAAGCTACACCTTTATGAGCTTCAATAACGTTTTTAATAACTTCTACAATTTGATTGAATGGTAGATTACCTTTGATAAATTCATTAACTGCTACTTCATTAGCAGCATTAAATGCTAATGGGTAAGATAGTCCAAGTCTTCCTACTTTATAAGCAAGTAGTAGTGGTTCAAAACGATTAAAATCAATTGGTCTAAAATTTAGTGAAAATGGTTTATTAAACATTAAGTTAGCATCAAATTTGTTAACATGTTTTCCTTTTAAAAGTGCATATTGAATTGGGGTTTCCATATTAGGCGCTCCAACAAGTGCTTTTAAAGATCCATCATTAAATTCAACTAAACTATGAACTACACTTTCTAGTTGCATTACTACATCGATTTTATCGTAATCAAAACCAAACAAGTAATGAGCTTCAATAACTTCTAATCCTTTATTGACTAGTGTTGCGCTATCAACACTGATTTTCTTACCCATCTTCCAATTAGGATGTCTAATTGCTTTTTCTACACTTACATCTTTCAGTTTAGATAATGGAATATCTCTAAAAGGTCCACCACTTGCAGTAATGACTAATCTTCTTACTTCGTTATAGCTTTCACCTTTTAGACATTGATATAATGCGTTATGTTCAGAATCTATTGGATAAAGTTCAACATGATTTTTAATCACTTCTTTAATGATTAATTCACCTGCACTAACAATACATTCTTTGTTAGCTAACGCAATATCATTATGAGCTTTTATTGCAGCTACTAGTGGTTTTAATGCTATAAAACCCACTAAAGCATTAACAACTAAATCACAAGTTATACTTGCTAAACTAATAAGTCCCTCATCCCCTTTAAAAAAAGTAATATTAGGATATTTATTAGTTAATTTATCTAAATCAAAATCTTCTTCCACACAAACATATTTTAAAGATTTAAATTTAGTTAAAAGATCCATTAAAAAGTTTTCATCTTGATAGATAGAAACACCTAATAATTTTAACTCATCACTATTTTTTTCAATGACATTAATGGTTTGAGAACCAATACTGCCATTTCCTCCTAGTAAGATGATATTACTCATATATAAAATCCTCCTAGAACGATTGAATAAACAATCACAAATAGGATTAGATTTAAAACTACACTATCAATTCTATCTAAGATACCTCCATGTCCTGGAAGTAAATTAGAAAAGTCTTTAACTTCATAATGTCTTTTAATTGATGAAAATAATAAATCACCAAATACTCCTCCTAAAGCAAGGACTAAACTCAACACAATTGCTAAAACAACATCTTTATTTCCAAATGGAAAAATAATAAAGTAAATACTACCTAATAGTGTTGCCCCAATAATGCCACCTACAAAACCTTCCCATGACTTTTTAGGAGAAATAAGCGGTGCCATTTTGTGTTTTCCAAACTTAATTCCGATAAAGTATGCAAAAGCATCATTGATATAAGTTACAAATAATAAGTAGATTGTCGCATATATTCCTAAATTAGATCTAATAACAGCAAGAGCTTGCCCTGCCACACCTAAAACTAAACTCATAGTAAAGATATAGAAAACATATGTGATATCCATTTCTTTAATTGGAAGTTTGATAGCAAGTAAGATAAATAGATATAAGACAATAAAACCAATTTCTACATGAATCTTTACATTACTTGAAAGAGCAAAACTACCATTAACAATTAAATTAGATAAATATGGAGTAAGAATTGTTAATAAAACAAACAAATAAACAGCAATCTTAAAATATAGAGGAATATGTAAATCTTTTTTGATATTTAATAATTCATAAGTTCCTAACATCATAACTGCAATAACTAAGCCAAAAGTAGTCCAACTATTAATGATTAATAATGGAACTGCTATTGCAAGTACTATAAGCGCTGTAATAATTCTTTGTTTCATTTTTTTAACCTCCTTACTCTTCTTTTTAAGTCATGTAAGATATTTTATCATCAAATAATAAAACTAAGCTTAAATCACTTAAAAAGACGGCTATATTGCTAATAACACCTAGATAGCAAGTATCCTTAACTATCTAGGTGAGCGATAACTTTTTTTAATCACTAGATTGTAGTGATTTCTTTTTCTTTAGCTTTTTGTAATTCTTCAATCTTTTTGATAAATTCATCAGTTGCTTTTTGAAGATCTTGTTCTTCACGTCTAGTTTGGTCTTCACTGACTGATTTATCTTTCTTTAATACATCGTTTAATCTTCTACGAATGTTTCTAATTGCAACTTTTGCATCTTCGCTTTTCTTTCCAAGCATTTTAACAAATTCTTTTCTTCTTTCTTCTGTTAAAGCTGGAATGTTTAAACGAATAACATTTCCATCATTCAAAGGAACTAGTCCTAAATTTGATTTTTTGATTGCAGCTTCGATATCCTTTAGACTATCCTTTTCGTAAGGTTTAATCATAATTTGTCTTGGCTCTGGGCAACTTACTTGAGCGACTTCCATTAATGGTGTTGGGAATCCATAATATTCAACCTTTAGACCATCTAGCATATTTGCACTAGCACGGCCTGTTTTGATTGTTTGGATGTCTCTAGAATAAGCGTCCACTGTTTTTTGCATATTATCGCGTGCGTCTTGAATTAATTGTGATGCCATAATTTTCCTCCTTATATTTTTTTATTTACTGACAAGAGTTCCTAAACTCTCGCCATTAAGTATTTTAATAATGTTTTCTAGTTTATCGCCATTAAACACTTGAATATTCATCTTGTTATCATTACAAATCTTAAATGCACTCTCATCAATAACTTTTAAATGTTGATCGATAGCTTCTTGATAAGTAAGTTTTGAGATAAATTTTGCATTTTTATCAACGTTAGGATCACTAGTGTATACTCCTTCTACTCCTCGTTTGGCCATTAAGATGCAATCAGCCTTAATATCAACTGCTCTTAATGCTGAACAAGTATCAGTTGTACAGAAAGGTTTTCCTGTGCCTGCACCAAAGACAATAACTTTATTTTCTTTAAGTGCGGCATCAATATCTTCTTGGCTACCTTTTCTAGCAACGTTTTCAACCTCTAATGCTGAAATGACTACGCTAGGTATTCCATGGTGATTAAAAATTTCATTTAAAGCAACTGCATTAATTAATGTTGCCATGATTCCCATATAATCTGCTTTTGCAGGATCCATATCTTCTTTTTTAGAGATTCTCCCTCTAAAGATATTTCCTCCTCCAATAACAATACCTAAATTAACTCCCATTGCTTTAATTTTTTTAATGGTGTCAACAAGTTCATCAATGATTTTAGGATCATAGATTCCTTTATCACCATTACCAGAAAGTGCTTCACCACTTAATTTAAGTAAGATTGTTTTATACTTAGCCAACTTTCTCACCTCTTCCTAACTATTTACAAAAATGGCACCCATAAAACAAGGTACCATTAGATAAATTAAATTTACTTACCAGCTGCTTGTGCTGCTACTTCTGCTGCGAAGTCGTCTTGTCTTTTTTCAAGTCCTTCGCCAACCATGAATCTAACATACTTTAAGATTTCGCCACCGTTATTCTTAACGAATTGGCCAACGCTTACGCTTGAATCCTTAACGAATTCTTGTTCTGTTAAGCAAACTTCCTTTAATTCTTTTTGGACTTTACCAGCAATAATGTTCTTTAACATTGCTTCTGGTTTTCCTTGAAGCTTTGGATCTTGTTTAGCGGCTTCTAATTGAATATGTGTTTCTTTTTCAATGTAATCAGGATCAACTGAATCCTTATTTAGATATTGAGGTGCTAATGCTGCAACGTGCATTGCAACATCTTTTGCAACTTCGACTGATGCACCTTTAACAAGAACAAGTGTTGAAATCTTTCCACCCATATGAACATATGATGCAAAGTTTTCTCCATCTTTCTTTTCGATTGTTTCAAATCTTCTGAATGAAATCTTTTCACCAATGACTGCAATTGCACTAACAATAGCATCAGCAATTTTTTCGCCATTGACTTTAACTTCTTTTGCTTCATCCATTGTCTTAGCATCACTATTAACTAATGCTTCTGCAATATCTTTAACTAGTTTTTGGAACTTTTCATTTCTTGCTGCAAAGTCTGTTTCAATGTTTAATTCAACAACAGTTAATTTGTTGCCATTTTCTGCAACAGCTGTTAAACCTTCAGCAGCAATTCTGCTTTCCTTTTTAGCAGCTTTTGAAATTCCTTTTTCTCTTAACCAGTCACATGCTTTTTCAACGTCGCCGTTTGTAGCTTCTAGAGCATGTTTGCAGTCCATCATGCCTGCGCCAGTTCTTTCACGAAGATCTTTAATATCACTTGCTGTAATTGCCATTTTAACTTTCCTCCCTAAAACCTAAATTATTCAGCTGCTTTTTCTTCTGCTTTTGCGTCTGTTTTCTTAGCAGTCTTTTTTGCTGCTGGTTTCTTAGCAGGTTTTTCTTCTTTTACTTCTTCAGTTTTAGTTTCAGCTTCAGCAACTTTTGCTTCTTCTTTTACTTCTTCGACTTTAGCTTCTGCTGCTTTTGCTTCAACTGGTTTTCTTTCTGGACGTGGTCCTCTATTTCCTCTGAAGCCTCTATTTTGTCTTGCAGCCATTTGTTGACGTTTTAGTTCAAGAGCTTGCTTTCTTGCTAGTTGTCTTGCTTCTTCAACCTTATCTGCATTTGCGATTACATCATCCATTGTAGCTTCTGCTTCTGCATCTTTAGTGTAAGCAACTGTTGTTTGTCCACCTTTTGATTCGACAACAGCATCTGCCATAACTTGTAGAAGTAGTTTGACTGATTTTGTAGCATCATCATTACCTGGAATGACATAGTCTACTAAATCTGGATCTGAGTTTGTATCAACAATTCCAAATACAGGAATGTTTAATCTTCTTGCTTCTAAGACAGCATTTAATTCAATACGTGGGTCAACTACAAAGATAGCGTTAGGTAGTTTTCTCATTTCTTTAATTCCACCTAATGTTTTTTCTAGTTTTTCTCCTTCTTTACGTAGAAGTGCCACTTCTTTCTTTGGAAGGATATCGAATGTTCCATCTTCTTCCATCTTTTCGATGTCTTTTAAGTGTCTGATTCTCTTTTGAATTGTTCTGAAGTTAGTTAATGTTCCACCTAACCATCTATGTGTTACATAGAAGCTTCCTGAACGTAATGCTTCTTCCTTAACTAAATCTTGGCATTGTTTCTTTGTCCCAACAAATAGTAATTTACCATTGTTGTCGATAATCTTCTTTAATGCTTTGTAAGATTCTTCGATTAACTTAGCTGTTTGGTTTAAGTCAACAATGTAGATACCATTTCTTGCTGTGTAGATGTACTTCTTCATCTTTGGGTTCCAACGTCTTGTTTGGTGTCCAAAGTGTACACCTGCTTCTAATAATTTTCTGACTGTGATTACTGGTCCGTTAAGATCAAAAATCAATTCTTGCATTTCGTCTTTTGGTTCTTCTTGAACTACTTCGACTTTTACTTCTTCGTTCATCTTTCTTTTCTCCTTTATTTGTTTTTATCCTCCATTACTTCGAAATCTCTGCGCCCTTTCTAACGGCCCTTGCCCAGGGTACTAGCAAAGAAAATCCATAATGTGTGTATTTGCTACAATTCAAGTAGCCTAAAAATTATAGCACACCGCTATATATCTTTTCAAGATATAACGTATTTATTGTGTTTAATCTTATTATCTTGAGATAATAATGAGACAAACTTGAAACCCTTTTTTCATTTCAATATGTTAAAATATATATGGCCCTATTTTAGGGTGCAGGAGGAAACAGAATATGGTAAAAATACCCTTGGAAACAAGGGTAGATATGGAGGATATCAATGGAATACTTGATAATCCTTACAATTATATTTTTTATAATTGTTCTATCTTTAAAAGATAATTAATTATTACTAAAGGTAGCCATGCCCTTGTTTCTTCATGTAAAAAGGAGAGACTAACCCCTCTCCTTTTCCTTATGGTATTACCCTTGTTGGTTTTATTATAACTTCAATTATAAAAATAAGCAAACTATTTTTAGTGGTTATCTCGAGAAAATGTCTCAGCATATACTTATCGTAGAATACGCTAGAAGAAATAAGTAATAAAGAAAGTGCAACCTAATGTGAAGTAACAAAATAAATACAAAGTTATTAAAAAAATTAGTTGTTAGTTGTTAAAGGTAACTATGCCCTTGTTTCTTCATGTAAAAAGGAGAGTCACAACCTCTCCTTTTCCTTATGGTATTACCCTTGTTAGTTTTATTATAGCTTTAATTATAAAAATAAACAAACTATTTTGTTTTCTTAGCACGAGGATGGGAAGCATTATAAACTTCTTTCAAATGTGCACTAGAAACATGGGTATAAACTTGAGTGGCTGATAAACTTTTATGCCCTAATAGTTCTTGAACACTTCTTAGATCCATTCCATTATCCATCATGTGCGTTGCAAAAGAGTGTCTTAACATATGAGGATAGACATCTTTTGGCTCTTTTAGTGCATAGCCCATATCTTTTACAATCATTTCTACTCCCCTAGGAGTAATTTTTTCTCCTCTATTGTTTAGAATGATAAAATCACAATCTTGTTTTGATTTTGCTAAAAGTCTTGGCCTATTTTCATTAATGTAACTTAAGACGTGTTTTAAAGAAAAATCATTGATTAGTGCAATTCTTTCCTTATTACCCTTACCTAATATTCTTAGAGTTTTTTCATTAACATCTAGATCAGATAGTCTTAGGTTAACAAGTTCACTGACACGAAGTCCGCTAGCATAAAGAATATGAATGATTGCTTGATTACGTTTATTGATATCTTCATCCTTGTTAATTCTTAGAGTAATTAATTCTTTAATTTGTTCAATTGGTAAAAACAAAGGTAGTCCTTTTTCATATTTTTGAGTTTCAATGTTTTTAAAAGGATTATCTTTACGCATGTTGTTACGAATTTGATATTTATAAAAACCTCTTAAAGAAGACACTTTTCTTGCAATGCTTCTTCTAGTGTTTCCCTTAGTTAATAAATTTGCTACAAAGCTAGCAGCATCTAAATTATCAACAATAGATATATCCTCTTTTTGGGAAAGTAAATACATTTCAAACTCATCAAGATCCCTTTTATAAGATTTGATGGTTAAAGGTGAATGTTGCTTTTCATAGCTTAGATAATCTAAGAATTCCTGTTCATGATTAAGCATTTTTTTCTCCCCACTTTTTAATATCTTTTAGTGCAATACTTGCAATTTCTTTTTTATCTTTAACACTTGAATTTAATACGCCATAATTAGCATTCATTGGTTGAAAATTACTAGCATTACCACATTCTAGATAATTTAATAATGCTCCAAGAACCGTGGTTTTTGGCACATTTTCTAATTTTTCATTTCTTAATAAATGTAGAGCATTAATGGCTGCCACAATACCACAAGAAGCTGATTCAATATAGCCTTCTACTCCTGTTATTTGACCAGCAAAGAAAATATTAGGATACTTTTTTAAATTTAAATTAGCACTTAAACATTTAGGCGAGTTTATATAAGTATTACGATGCATAACGCCATATCTTACAAATGATGCATCCTTTAATCCTGGAATCATTTTAAATACTCGATCTTGTTCTTTAAAAGTAAGGTTAGTTTGGAAACCGACAATGTTATACATGTTTCCTTTTTTATTATCTTGACGAAGTTGCACTACTGCATATGGGCGTTTGCCATCAGGAGTTTCAAGTCCCACTGGTTTTAAAGGTCCAAAAGTAAGAGTCTTAAAACCTCTAGCAGCTAATACTTCAATTGGCATACAAGCTTCAAAATGATTTTCTTTTTCAAAACTATGAAGTTCTGCCCTTTTAGCACTAACTAATTCATGATAAAAATTAAAGAACTCATCTTTAGAGAAAGGAAGATTAATATAATCGTCTCCCCCTGCTTTATCGTATCTAGATTTTTTATAAGCAATATTAAAATCTATCCCATCTTTTAAAATTAAAGGTGCGGCAGCATCATAAAAATAAAGATAATCTTCTCCGATTAATTTGTTGATGCTAGTAGATAATAAATCACTAGTTAATGGCCCACTAGCGATAATAACTATTTTGTCTAACGGTATTTCACTAACCTCTTCATGGATTATTTCAATCAAAGGATTAGACTTAATCGCATTAGTGATATAACTAGCAAACGCATCACGGTCTACAGCTAGTGCCTGCCCTGCTGGAACACTAGTATTATCTGCTGCTAACATAATTAAACTATCTAACTCTCTCATTTCTTGCTTTAATAATCCTGCTGCATTTTCTAAAGAAGCAGACTTTAAAGAGTTAGAGCAAACTAGTTCTCCAAATAAATCACTATGATGAGCTAGTGCTTTTTTATTTGGGCGCATTTCATATAACTTAACTTTTATTCCTCTTTTAGCTATTTGATATGCTGCCTCACTCCCCGCTAGCCCTGCACCAATAACAATTATTTCTTCCATGGTAATTTAATCTTTTTTTCCTTAAAATTCAATAAACAATAGATGTATAAAGCAGCTAGTGCAATTTCAGGATACAAGATAAACATTGGATATGCTTCACTTGCTTCCATTTTACCTTCATTAAATTGCTTGATTTTATTAACAATGTATAAAGCAAAGAACAATTGATTATCACTAGCTAACCTATCAACACCTAAATCTTCTAGTCTTAAATCATCACTAGCACATTCAGGATATTTTTCATAGGATTCATTAACTTTACCTAAAACATAGTTATTGAAATCTTTTAATTTATAAACTGCTAAATCATCCATGTTTAAAACCTTACCAACGCAATCAATACCTTGAATTAATTTAGTAATACTTGGTGTATATTGACGATTGTGTTTTGATTTAAAAGCTTTTAATACTCTTCTAGCAGAATAAATACTTGTTATTTCATTTAATCTAGAATTTTCTGCATCAAAAATCTTAGAGATTAAATGAGAGAAAGATAGTGCTAAATCTTTAGCTTTCTCTACTAATTCATCCTTGTAGAAACTATAAAGTTCTCCATCCATCCCTTTAAAGTATTTCATCGTATCTAGATATCCTATTTGGGCATTTCTTTTAACTAAATCTTTATCAAACATTAAAAAGCTACCTAAATCTCTAGAAGGAATAATGGTATTAGCATTAATGGTTCTATTTCTAAGTATTCTATATCTACCAGGTGCTTTTAAATGCACTGCAATTATTTCATCTGCTCCTAAATTAACCGCAAAGTTTAAAGGTAAGTTATCATAATATCCCCCATCAACAAAACGATTACCATTAACTAGTTTTGGTCTGAAAACAGGATATGCTGTTGCTGATGCCATTAGATAATCAATCAAATGTCCTTCTTCAATATCATCAATTGATAAAGCTTTAGGAGTAAGAGAAGGGAAAGAACAAGTAATAAGTCCATATTTTATTTTTGAATTTCTAACTTTTCTTTCATCAATTGCTAGTTTTAATAAATCTTCTAATGGTGTAGTATCTGCTCCCCCATTAATAATTTCTTTTAAGAATTTAGCATAAACAAGTTTTGGATCAGTTTCTTCTGTCTTAATAACTTGATTAGGGCTTAAATTAGTCCATAACTTTTCTGCTAAATCATATTCACCCGTTACAAAAATGGCACCATTAAGTGCACCAACACTAGTACCTGTAACGATATCTATTTTTATTTTTAATTCTTTGATAGCTTTCCAAACGCCAAGCTCATATGCGCCCTTTGCTCCGCCACCACCAAATACTAAAGCTCTTTTCATCATAATTCATCTCCGAATAATATTATACGAAATTAAAATAATAAAATAAATGAAAAGATGGCTTTTTTATTTGCCATCTTTCTTTACGGAAAATATTTTGCCTTTTTTAGTCTTTTTAGCTGCCTTTTGAATGTATGAACATTTTGGATAGGAATCACAAGCTAGGAAATAACCAAACTTTCCTTTTCTAGTGACTAGATGTCCTTTGCCACATTTTGGGCAAATCTCACCTTCGCCCTCTAATGAAACTTTTGTTTCACTAGGTTTAATGTAATGACAGGTTGGATAATTGCTACATCCAATAAACTCTTCACCAGTTCTACGATTATGTTTTACTACTAGTGGGCTGCCACATAAAGGGCATACCTCTCCTGTAGTTTTTGCTTCTTCTTGTTGCATATTTTCATCAGCATAACCAAGTTGAGAATAGAATTCATCACTAAATTCTTGTAGCAATGCCTCTTCATTTTGTTTACCTAAAGCTATCTTATCTAATTCTGTTTCTAATGCTGCAGTGTATTTAGAATCAACTAATGTAGTAAAGAATTCTTCTAGGTTTGAAGTTGTCTTCATCCCATCACTTGTTGCAAAGATTTGACCATTTCTTTCTTCTTTAATGTAGTTACGTTTCTTTAATGTCTCAATTGTTTGAACATATGTTGAAGGACGACCAATTCCTAACTTTTCCATTGTTCTAACAACACTTGCTTCATTAAATCTATATGGAGCCTTTGTTGATTGTGCTTCTTTGCTAAATTCTTCAACTTTTATTTCATCATTAACAAAAGCTTTGAAATTAAAATCTAATGTTTCAACTTTCTTAGGATTATAAGCGCGATAAAAGCCTGGGAAAAGTGTTTCGCTTCCCTTGATTTCAAATTCAGCATTTTTATTTTTTAAGATAATAGTTGTATCTATTTTATGACGAGGTTTCATCATTGATGCAATTGCACGTCTATAAATCAATTGATAAAGTTTAAATTGATCTTTAGTTAAATAACTTTCTAGATCTTCTGGATGGTTATCAATATAAGTAGGTCTTATACCTTCATGGCCATCTTGAACCTTACCATCATTTTTTTGACTATATGCTTTACCTACATACTCTGCCCCAAACTTTGCTTCAATTTCTTTTTTACAAGAAGCAATGAAGATTGGTGAGAATCTAATTGAGTCTGTACGCATATATGTAATAATACCCACTTGTCCTTTAGCAGTATTAACACCTTCATAAAGTTGTTGTGCTATTTGCATTGTCTTTTTAGCAGAGAAACCTAACAAATTGAAGGCTTCTTGTTGTAAAGATGATGTTGTAAATGGAGGGAATGGGAAATCATCCTTTTCTTCTTTTACAATATCTTTAATAATGCATTTCTTATCAAGGCTCTTAATAAACTTATCTGCGCTAGCTTCATCGACAAATGGAGTGTTTTCATTTTCAATTTTTTCTCCATCAATAGAAACTAGTCTTGCTTTATAGTCTTCTTTATCATTCTTTACGCATGCGTATATATTCCAATAGTTTTTAGCAATAAAATTATTGATTTCATTTTCACGATCACAAATTAGTTTTAAGACCGCTGATTGAACTCTACCTGCTGAAGCAACATTAATCTTCTTTTTTAATAATGTTGATAATTCATAACCAATAATTCTATCAATAATTCTTCTTGTCTCTTGACTATGAACTAAATCCATATCAATGTGACGAGGAGATTTCATTGCGTTTTCAATACCTAAAGGTGTAATTTCATTGAATTCTAATCTAGTAGTATTAGCAATATCTAATTCTAGAACTTGTGCTAAATGCCAAGAAATTGCTTCCCCTTCTCTATCAGGGTCTGTTGCTAGCATTACTTCATCTGCTTCTCTTGCCGCAGCTTTTAATCTAGAAACTGTAAATCCTTTAGATGTTAATTCATATGTAGGAGTAAAGTGAGATTCAATATCTACACCTAGATTATGGAATCCTTTACTAGCTAAGTCTCTTATATGACCATATGAGGCCATAACTTTATATTCTTCACCTAGGTATTTTGAAATTGTTTTTACTTTTGTTGGTGACTCAACAATAACAAGTTTCATACTATGACCTCCTTTTTAGACAATTTACATTATTGACATAATTACACACAATGTCAAACACGTTTTTTCTATATATTATACTAATATATCTTTTTTTTAGTATTTTGGTTCATTTTCTAAAATGTCCTCTATCGAATCAACTAAGTATGCTCCTTCCTTAATTAAAAAATTGCAGCCTGACTTTGGGAGTGCTCTAGCTGGTACACAATAGATGTTATTCCCTTTATCTAGCGAAAACCTAACCGTGATCAATGTCCCACTTTTTAATCTAGCTTCAGTAACTAATGTTGCTTTAGATAAACCTGCTATTATTCTATTCCTTATTGGAAAGTTATTTTTAGACACATTAACATCAGGAGGATACTCACTTAAAATTAAACCTCCCTTATCTATTATGTCTTTATATAGTGATTCATTCACTCTAGGATATATCTTATTTATACCTTGTCCTATAACCGCTATTGTTTTACCGCCATTATCAATACAGGTTTTATGCGCAATAGCATCAATTCCTTTAGCAAGGCCACTTATAATTGTATATCCATTTTTTACTAGATCTTTAACTAGTATTTGTGTCATTTCTTTTCCATAGTTGCTACAATCTCTTGATCCAACTACACTAATAGTTTTAGTTTCCTTTAATAGTTCTATATTACCTTTATAATACAAAACAAAAGGTGGCTTGGATGTTTTTGATAAATCATAAGGATAATATGGTGACAATATTGTAATGTAACCACAAGGCAAGTTATCCTTTAATTCTTTGATTTTTGTTTCTTCTACAAAAACCTTTCTTTTAACATCGTCGTAAATTTTATACCAATCACCTTGATTAGTATAGGATAAATACAGCAAAACATTTTCCACTTTAAATGTTTTTTCTTGATTCATATAGTTGTATTTTCTCCTTTATTATATTATAGCATATATAATCAAAAAATTGGTCTCAAATTTGTCTCACAAAAACAGGGCTTTATGTTATCACTAATCTAAACACTACGCAAATAAATATATATTGATTCCCTACCATTAATCATATATAATATAGTTAACAGGTTTGAAACACCAAATGAAAAGGAGATGTTTTGGGCATCTCCTTTTTGCTTTTTGGAAACAAGGCCTGAAACACCTATAAAGAATTAATTATATTAATCCCTTAAAGATAATATTGCCATCAATGTAATAAACATGATGACAATTAGAATAATGAAGTATTCCATTACTCTTTCTATAGCCCTTGTTTCCAAGGACATCTTTTTCATGTTCTGTTTCCTCCAGCAGCCCTTTTCGGGTCCACTAATATTTTAACACACATAAACATAAAAATAATCTTAATTTCCCCCTATTTTTAGGTAGTTTCAGCTTATTCCCACTTTTGTTTCACATTATAAATTTAATCTAAAAAGAGGGATTGCCCCCTTTACTTTAATAAATCAAAAATTGTTGGCCTAAGCATTGTCGCAATTGGTTCAAAAGTTTTTCGATGATATTTTGTTATGCCATATTTTTCTAATGCTTCGATATGTTTCTTTGTTCCATAGCCTTTATTCTTTTTCCAATCATAATTTGGATACTCTTTATCTAGTTCTAACATAATGTTATCACGAGTAACTTTTGCAAGTATTGATGCTGCTGCAATTGAAATGGATGCTGCATCTCCATGAATGATGCTTACACAAGGGCAAGAATAGCCTTGTAAAGGCATTGCATCAGTTAGTATAGCATCATATTTTCCTGCTAATTCTTTAAGTGCTCTATGCATTCCTTCTCTACTTCCCCCATATGGATTTAGTTTTTCTACTTCTTCTACACTTAGAATTTGAATAGAATATGCTAAAGCATCTTTTACAATAATCGGATACAAAAGTCTTCTTTGTTTATCACTTAATTGTTTGGAATCATTTATTAACTTATTTTTATATCCTTTAGGAAATATAACGGCTCCCACTACTAAAGGCCCAGCAATGCAACCTCTACCTGCTTCATCAAGTCCAACAACATTGCTATAACCTTCTTTAACTAAGCCTTCTTCGTATTCACTGTTTGCCATTTATCCTCACCTAGCGTTTCTAATGAAATTCTAGCAATTTTAGCAGCTTGGAAATCTTTAATAATAGATTCTATAGTCCTAGTATAGTCTACTAGTCCACCCTTTAATAAATATCCACGTTTATTAGCTATTTTTTCTAAGCATAATAAAGCATCTTTTTCATCATTAATAACTGCAAAATTATCCTTATAGAAACTATTAAATTGGTCTAAATATTTAGTTGATAAGAAATTCAATATTTGCACTATTAAATCTTCCTTTGGTAAAATTGCTTGTCTAATAGTTCCAATCATTGCTAACTTTATTCCTATTGATTTATCTTCAAAGTTTGGCCATAGTACCCCTGGAGTATCAAGAAGTTCCATGGTTGAAGAAACCTTAATATATTGTTGTGCTACTGTAACACCTGGTCTATTTGCAACATTAGCAACACGTCTTTTTGCAAGTTTGTTAATAAGTGTAGACTTCCCTACATTAGGAATTCCTACAACTAAGTATCTTAAAGGTCTTTCCTTTAGACCTTTCTTTTTGTCTTTTTCTATTTTTTCTTTTAATAAAAATTTGGCTTTATTTTCAATAATTTTAAGATCTGATTTAGCTGAATCAATTGCAATAGCAATTTTGCCATTGCTTGTATAGTAATCTAACCACTCTTTAGTAACTTTTTCATCCGCTAAATCTGCCTTTGTTAAAACTACTATTGTAGGTTTACTTTGTAATATATCTTTTAAAGCGGGATTATGAGACGCTAAAGGTGCTCTAGCATCAACTAGTTCAATAACAACATCTATCACTTTAAGTTTAGATTCAATTTCTTTTAAAGCCTTAGCCATATGGCCAGGAAACCATTGATATTGTTGCATACTCTTAGCCTCCCCTTTTCATAAAATATTTTATCATTTATTCGTAGAATAAAAAAGAGCCATATTTTTGGCTCTTTAGTGTCACATAATAAATTAAATAATAATTATTCAGCTTTCTTTTCTTCTGCTGCTGGTGCTGCTTCTGGAGCTGGTTGAGCTGCTGCAGCTTTTGCTGCTTCTTCAGCTGCAGCCTTTTCTGCTGCTGCCTTTGCTTCTACTTCTGCCTTTGCAGCTGCTTCTGCTGCTGCTTTTGCTTCTGCTTCTGCTTTTGCCTTAGCTTCTGCTTCTGCTTTAGCTGCGGCTTCTTTTTCAGCTTTAATCTTTGCTTCCTCTGCTGCAATTGCTGCTAAGTTTTCAGCTTGAAGCTTTCTATTTTCAGCAATTCTTGCACTCTTACCTGCACGTCCGCGTAGGTAATATAGCTTAGCACGGCGAACACTACCACGTTTTAGAACTTCAATCTTTGCAACTAGTGGTGAATGAATTTGGAAAACTCTTTCAACGCCAACGTTGTTTGATAACTTTCTAACTGTGAATGATTCAGAAATTCCGCTTCCACGTCTTGAAATAACAACACCTTGGAAAACTTGGATTCTTTCTTTGTCGCCTTCGACGATTCTTACGTGAACTTTCACTGTGTCACCATAACTAAAGACTGGTAAATCCTTCTTTAATTGTTTTGCTGTGACTTCATTAATTAAATTCATGTTCATGTAGATCACACTCCTTCTTAAACTTGAGTGTTCATAGGACGTGACTTTCCTAGCGGACCACTTGCAGCACTAAAATAGTGCGAGTAGATTCTAACACATTATTTTCAATAATGCAATAATAATTAATCTTCTTCTGAACGAATTTCGATAATAATATCTCGTAATTCTGCGGCTTGCTCGAAATCTAAGTTTTTTGCCGCTTCGTTCATTTGCTTTGTTAAAGATGCTAATAATTGCTCTTTTGACTTCTTTTTTAACTTAGAATTACCCGCAACATACTTATCTAAGCCACTAATTTCTTCACTAATGTGAATTGGTTCACGTAGCTCTTTATAAATTGTCTTCGGAACAATTCCATTCTCAATGTTATATTTTTCTTGGATTTCTCTTCGACGATTTGTTTCATCAATAGCGTTTTTCATGCTTTCTGTAATGCTGTCTGCATACATAATGACACTTCCGTTTGTATTTCTTGATGCACGACCAATAATCTGAATAAGTGATTTCTCACTTCTTAAAAATCCTTCCTTATCAGCATCTAAGATAAGAATTTTTGAGACCTCTGGAATATCTAGCCCTTCTCTTAAAAGGTTAATTCCAATTATGATATCATATTTGCCTTTTCTTAGTTCATAAATGATTTGTGTTCTTTGTAAAGTCTTTGTCTCATTATGGAGGTAGGCTACTTTGTAGCCTCTTCCCTTTAAATATGCAGTTAAATCCTCTGCCATTCTAATAGTTAGCGTGGTAATTAAGATACGCTCGTTATTCGCAATAGTCTTATCTAGTTCGTTAACGATATCATCAATTTGATTTTTACTAGGTCTTACTTCAACTTTTGGATCAAGTAATCCTGTTGGTCTAATGATTTGTTCAACTACTTCATTATTTGTTTGTTCTAATTCATAATCTCCTGGCGTAGCAGACATATAGATTACTTGGTGAATCTTTTCTTCAAATTCATCAAATCTTAAAGGTCTATTATCAAGAGCACTTGGGAGTCTAAACCCATATTCAACTAGGGTTTCTTTTCTTGATCTATCACCATTGTACATTCCCCTAAATTGAGGTAAAGATACGTGAGATTCATCAATTACTAGTAAATAGTCTTTATCTCTAAAATAATCGAATAAAGTATATGGTTTTTGGCCTGGTTTTCTGCCATCAATATGTCTTGCATAGTTTTCGATTCCTGGGCAAATTCCAAACTCTTGAAGAGATTCGATATCATGCATTGTTCTTTCTCTTAATCTTTCCTCTTCCAAAGGCTTGCCTTCGTTACGATAAAACTCGAGTCTTTCATCTAATTCTTCCTTAATTGTTTCGCAAGCTTTTAAGATTCTTTGTTTAGAAGAAGCGTGCCCTGCGGCAGGATAAATAGGATATGCTTGATAAGCCTTTAATACCTTATTTGTTAAAGGATCTACCTCGCATATTCTTTCGACTTCATCCCCAAAAAGTTCAACTCTAATAAAGAAATCCTTACTCCAGGCAGGAGCAATATCTAAAAGTTCCCCTCTAACTCTGAAACTTCCAGGTTCTAAGTCCATATTTGTTCGGTGATATTGGGCGTCAATAAGCTTACGCATGATGTCTTGTCTATCAATAGTTTCTCCTACTCTTAAATAGAATAGTAAACTTGAATATTCATCCGGGTCATTTAAAGCATAAATAGCAGCAACAGAAGCTACTACAATTGTATCATTACGTTCTAATGCAGAGTTAATAGCACTACTTCTAAGCATTTCAATTTCCATGTTCATAACCGCGTTTTTATCGATATATGTATCACTTTTTGGAATATAAGCTTCTGGTTGATAGAAATCGAAATTAGAAACATAATATTCTACCCTGTTATGTGGGAAAAATTCTTTGAATTCACTATAAAGTTGCCCAGCTAGTGTTTTATTGTGAGTCATCACAATTACTGGTTTATTGAATTCTTTAATAACATTAGCAACCGTAAAGGTTTTACCTGTTCCAGTTGCCCCAAGCAAAACTTGGGATTTTTTACCTTGTTTAATCCCCTCAACCAACTTATTTATTGCAGTTATTTGATCGCCTTTTGGACTAAATTCTGCTTCTAATTCATATTTATGTTCCATTTACCTTTTAAACTTTCCTATTCTAATTAATAAACTATCCATTTGCTCTGTCTTAGCTAAAGCACGTTGATTATATAAATCTTTTGCTATTTTACCTGCTGTAGCATCATCATAAATACCTGTTGCCTCGATTCCATTAGCAATTTGATAAGCTTTTAATCTAGTTTCAAGGTTTCCACTAATATAACCCATTTTTTCTAGATATTCGCTTAACTTATCTTCAAATGTTTCGTTTTCTTTATATGGGATATCAAAGACTACTTGTGGGCCCTCTTCTTTAATAACTAAATCTGGTGAAACCCCAATTCTATGGACCTTTTCGCCGTTTTTACGATAGAATTCTGCATAAGTGTATTTTAGTGAACTTCCATCACTAAAAGCGATAGTTTTTTGAGCAATTCCTTTACCATAACTATTTGTTCCTACAACGGTAACATTATTTAAGTTATCTTTTAATGATACAGTTAATGCTTCACTTGCGCTTGCAGTGTTTTGATTTACAAAAATATAGATATTATCAAACTTATATTTAGCACCTGTCGTAGTTATGACATCATATGATTCTTTTGGATCGCGATATTCATATCTTCCTAGCTTATTTCCTTTTTCAATAAAGTAATCTGCTATTTGCATAAAGGCTGCAACATAACCACCTGGATTATCTCTTAAATCAATAATCAAATCATTAATGCCAGCTTTTTGATATTCATTAAGGTAAGTATCAACTAAATTAGCTGTAGATTCATCAAATTCAGTAATTTCTAAAACTGCATAATCTTTATGCTCGTAACTATAAACTGTTTCATTTTTCCATGTTCCTCTAGTAGCTTTTACGTTTTTCAAGATTCCGTTTCTCAATATCTCTAATTCCACTTCACTACCATAGTCACCTTTTAAGATAGCAGATACTTCTTCTAAAGTTTTATATTGAATGTTTTGATTTGCAACTTTAGTAATAATATCGCCTTTAACTAAACCAGCGTTAGATGCTGGAGAATTTGAATAAACCTTATCAATTATTAAATAACCGTCATATGATGCTACTACAATTCCTAAGCCGAATGTAATATCACTTGCATCAGTTGCTTCATAATAAACTAAATAATTATCTCTATCTTGGCCATTTACCATAGCCTCAATAGCTCTATCAACATAATCTTCTTCTTTAATGCCCTCACCAAAATACCACTCTTTAGATATGATATCATAAACTTGGTTAAACTTATTCAATTGTTCATTATCAATAGAAGATGTAACTTTTCCCTTTAAACTAGATGCGGCGATAGCAATACCGATAGCTAAGCAGCCTAAACTACAGACAACTGTCACTAAAATGTGCTTAGTCCTGTTTTTCTTAAACACTTCTTTGATTTCATCTTTGGTATAAAATGTCTTTTCTTCCATTGATAACACCTCTACTTATTAAGATATTTTGAACGTTTGAAACCTTCGCCAAAGGTATCTTTAGCATTAATAACAATTACAAACGCATTAGGATCGCATTTATTTACAAAATCTTCAATATCGATATATTCACTTCTAGAAATAACTGCTTGAATCATCTTTTTTGGAGAATTAGTATATCCACCAATTGAAGGGATAATTGTTGTCCCTCTTTCAAATTTGGTTAAAATATGATCATTTATTTCTTCCATATGATGTTCACTAATAATATAAATCAGCATCGTCGAAGATCCACCAAATGTAACTCTATCAATAGCTTCCATTGAAATGAAACATAATAATACTGCCAATAACGAATTAGTAAATCCAATTGTGAAAATGCCTAGAATAATAAAGAATAAATCTCCTAAAAAGATAACTTTTTCTACACTCATATGAGTTTTCTTGGAAATTAGCAATGCTGGAATGTCTACTCCTCCACTACTTCCGCCAACTTTAAAGATTAACCCACTAGAAACGCCATAAAGTGCACCCGCAAATAAAGCAGCAAGTAGCGGGCTATTTAGTGCATAGGCAGCTTCTTGTAATGGCCCAATTGAGTTAAACATATAAGTAAAAACTGGATATAACACAGTACAAGGTAGTGTTTTTAGGGCAAATTCCTTACCTAATGTAATTAAACCTAGGAAGAATAATGCCCAAGTAAGAATTGTTAAGATATGGGTTGGATCAATATCAAAGAAACCTTGAAGAACAATACCAATACCTCCTGTTCCTCCGCATGGGATGTTATTAGGAATAACAAAAACTGAATATGCAAAGGCCATCATAAGGTTACCTAATAATACGTTAAGCGAAACATATAATAGATTCCTTTTATTTTTTACTTTAGTTTTCATTCTTTTTAACCTCCCATTTTAAATAGGCATATATGATATCATCTATATCGCCATCCATTACACCTTTAACATCACTTGTTTCAAAATCACTACGATGATCCTTAACTAGTAAATAAGGCATAAATACATATGATCTAATTTGACTTCCCCATTCGATAGATTTTTGTTCTCCTCTAATGGCATTAAGTCTATCTTGTTGTTCTTGAATTTGTTTTTGTAACAATTTAGCTTTTAATGCTTGCATTGCTGCCTCTTTATTTTGAATTTGACTGCGTTGAGTTTGGCAAGAAGTAACAATTCCGGTTGGAATATGCGTAATTCTAACTGCACTATCTGTTTTATTAATGTGTTGCCCACCAGCGCCACTAGCTCTATAGGTATCAATTCTTAAATCCTCTTCATTAATTGTTATTCCCGCGTCATTTTCTAGTTGAGGAATAACATCTACCGAGGCAAAAGAGGTATGTCTTCTGCCGCTTGCATCAAAAGGAGATATTCTTACTAAACGGTGAACTCCTTTTTCAGATTTTAAGTATCCATAAGCATTGTTTCCTTTAATCATAAAAGAAACGCTCTTAATTCCAGCATCTTCTGCTGCTTGATAATCAAACATTTCGATATGTAGATTATGTCTTTCCGCATATCTTACATACATGTTGTATAACATATTCGCCCAGTCTTGAGACTCAGTTCCACCTGCTCCTGGGTGAATTTCAATGATAGCATTAGCTTTATCATATTCATCATTAAGAAGAATTAGCATTTCAAACTTATTAAGACTATCTTTTAATTTTAAATATTCATCATTAATAAGTTGATGCATTTCTTCACTATATTCATCTTTTAGCATTTCTACTTCATCAATTAAATTGCCAAAAGAAGTCAAAAGGGATGTGTAAGTTTCTACAACATCCTTTAGTCTATTTAAATTAGAAATTAGTTTCGCTGCTAAACGTCTATCATTCCAAAAACCATCGCTTAATTGTTTGGCTTCTAGTTTTTCTATTTGATCCTTCTTTTTTGGAAGGTCAAAGTGAATCACCTATTTCTTTTAAATGAGTCAAAGATAATTTTAAATCTTGATTCATTTCATAAATTTCCATCAACATAGATTATGCCTCGTTAGTTGCTGGTTTCTTAGAGAATTTAACTGTTGCATGTAAGCAATAGAATGTTGCTTCTTTTGCAATCTTAATAACCATGTCTTGGAACATTTGATAACCTTCATTGATATAACTTTGTAGAGGGTTAGTTTGAGCGTATGCTCTTAAATTAATACCTTCTCTTAATTTAGCCATTCTGTCAATGTGAGCAGTCCAGTTCATATCAATAATTCTTAACAAGATTTGTTTTTCAACTGCACGGAAAACCTTTTCTCCCCAGAACACTTTATTTCTTTCAAAGAATCCTGCCATGATATCGACAACAGCATCTACTGTTTGATTTGGATTTAATCCCTTAAGATCTTCTGGAGAAAATACTGATGATGGAACGATTACTTTTGTTAGCATTTCATGAAGTTTCTTTTGATCAACCATTGGTTCTTTTGCCTCATAGTAAAGTGCTTTATTTGTTACATCTTCTGCAACTTTTCTAAATAAATCTAGAACAACCTTATGGTCATCTTCATTTGCTATAACATCATCTCTTTGTTTATACATGATTTCTCTTTGTTGTCTTAAAACGTCATCATAACCAAGCAACGTTTTTCTTATATCGTAGTTATAACCTTCAACTCTAGTTTGAGCAGAAGTAATTACTCTAGTAACCATTGGAGATTCAATTGCTTGATCCTCTAATGATTTAAACATTGTAGTAAGAGTATCGTTACCAAATCTAGCCATTAGATCATCTTCTAATGAAACATAGAATCTAGAATATCCTGGGTCCCCTTGTCTACCAGAACGTCCTCTTAATTGGTTATCAATTCTTCTTGATTCATGTCTTTCAGTACCAATAACTGCAAGACCTCCAAGTTCATTAACGCCTTCCCCTAATTTAATATCAGTACCACGACCAGCCATGTTTGTTGCAATTGTTACTGCATTTTTTTGACCAGCGTTTTTGATAATTTCAGCTTCTCTTGCATGGTTTTTAGCATTTAAGACTTCATGAGGAATACCTGCATCTTTTAGTAGTTTTGAAACTACTTCTGATGTTTCAACTGCAATAGTACCAATTAGAATTGGTTGTCCTGTTGCATGTCTTTGCTTTACCTCTTCTACAAGAGCTTTATATTTATATTCTTTATTTTGATAAACTAGGTCTGGAGCATCTTCTCTAATAACTTTAACGTGAGTTGGAATTTCAATAACTCTCATGTTATAAGTTTCAAAGAATTCTTCTTCCTCAGTTTTAGCTGTACCGGTCATTCCTGAAAGCTTATCATATAGTCTAAAGAAGTTTTGATATGTAATTGTTGCTAAAACAGATGTTTCAGGTTTAATTGTAACTCCTTCTTTTGCCTCAAGTGCTTGGTGTAAACCATCAGAGAAAGTACGACCTTGTAACAAACGACCTGTGAAACTATCAACGATAACGATTTCATCATCTTTTACTAGATAATCTACTTCATTCTGCATTGTATAGTTTGCTTTTAAAGCTTGGTGAATATTGTGAACTAATCCACTGTATTCAAGTTTATAAAGGTTATCGACACCGAAAGCTTTTTCTGCCTTTTTGTTACCAGCTTCTGTAAGTGAAACCGACTTAGATTCTAGATCGATAACAAAATCTTCTTCCTTTGTAAGAGTTTTTACAAATATATCAGCTGACTTATAGTTAGTTGGTGCTTGCTTTTGTCCGCCAGAAATAATTAAAGGAGTTCTTGATTCATCAATTAAGATTGAGTCACATTCATCAACTAAAGCCATGTTTAAATGTGGTCTTAAAACACGATCTTTCATTGTTTGTAACATATTATCTCTTAAATAATCAAAACCAAGTTCTGCGTTTGTAGTATATGTAACATCACAAGCATATGCTGCCTGTTTTTCTTGAGGTGTTAATTCACGATAGTTAACACCAACGCTTAACCCTAAGAAACGATAAATATTACCCATCCAGTCAGCATCTCTTTTTGCTAGATAATCATTAACTGTGATTACATGAACACCTTTCCCACTTAAAGCATTTAGATAAACAGCCATAGTAGAAGTAAGTGTTTTACCTTCACCTGTTTTCATTTCTGCTACATCGCCTTCATGTAAAACAATTGCACCCTCTATTTGTTCAATATATGGGAATTGCTTAATTGTTCTTTTTGCTGCTTCTCTAGCAACAGCGAAAGCTTCAACCAAAATATCTTCTAGTGTCTTTCCATTATCTAGTGCTTGCTTAAATTCAACTGTTTTATATTTAAGTTCACTATCACTTAAAGAGGCGATTTTATCTTTTAATGCATCAACCTCTAATGCTTTTGCTTTTATACGTTTTAAATTTTTTTCTTCTGTCTTAAATAACTTATCTAAGAAGGAACCTGCCATAAATATGACCTCCTTTGCCATAACATTTTTATTTTACCATTATTTCTATAGAAATAAAACTAAAATAGTAAAGACATCCAAATAAATATTTGTTATTATTTATTTGAGGTGATAACATGCGTTACCCTAAATTTCTAAAAAAGAATGGTGTAATTGGATTATGTGCTCCATCTTTTGGTTTATCTAGCGAACCCTATCTTACAAGAGCAAAGACTGCTATCTCTATATTTAATGATTTAGGATACAAAGTTATTGCTGGTTGTAATGCTTATAAAGAAGATGAAATTGGTGCTAGTAGTAGTGCTTTAAATCGCGCTAAAGAATTAATGGAAATGTATAGCGATAGTTCTATCGATGTATTAGTGTCTTGTGGTGGTGGTGAAAGAATGATTGAAATTCTAAGCTATCTAGATTTTGATTTACTAGCTAAGAAAGAACCTAAATGGTTTATGGGATTTTCTGATAACACTAATTTTACTTTTTATCTAACTACCCTTGCTGATGTTGCTTCAATTTATGGCCAATGCTTTCCTAGTTTTGGTCGCATACCATGGCATGAATCATGCAATGACGCTATCGAAGTTATAAAAGGCAAATGTGACATTCATAGTTACAAAATGTATGAACCTTTTGACACCAAAGAAGACTCACCTACCTCTCCTTATAAATGCAGCAAAAAAGTTTGCATTGAGCATCTAACTAAACAAGAAGAAATTAATGTCTCAGGTCGTCTAATCGGTGGTTGCCTTGATGTGCTAGTAAATGGAGTTGGAACTAAGTTTGATAAGGTTAAAGAATTTAGCGAAAAGTACCGAAAAGACGGTATAATCTTCTATCTTGAAGCTTGTGAATTAAATTCATTTGCTATCCTTAGAAGTTTGTGGCAACTTAAAAATGCCGGTTGGTTTAATAACACTAAAGCCTTCATATTTGGTAGATCAATGTTAGAGAACGAATACATGGGCCTAACTCCTCAAAAAGCAATCATGGATGTCTTAAGTGATTTAAATGTTCCTATCATTTATGGAGCTGATATTGGCCACTTACCTCCAACGATGGCTATAATCAATGGTTGCTATGCAACAATAAGAAGTAAAGATAATTATTTAACTATTAAACAAGAAATGAAATAACCTGGTGTTACCCAGGTTATTTTTTTCGTCTCAATTAGTTTCAAAAAAAGAATTATATGTTACGAATAATATATTAATCCCTTCTGCGTCGATATTTTTTAATCATTTGAACCTAAGTTCTTTCTTTCCTTTAACATCAACTAACTCACGATGATTATAAATAAGTACAAAACATTTGAGTTTAGAAATTCCATGGTTTCTTAACTCTTTTATGCAAGCCTTAAGAGTTTCTTTAGAGGTCACTATATCATCCACTAGTAGATACTTTTTATTCTTATCTAAATGATCCACTAACTTAATATAGTCTGCAACTTGTTTTCTTTTGTAATAACTATGATCAGATTGTTTGTATTCGCTCGTCTTTATAAAGGGTCTTAAAAATGGTAATTCCAATGATTTAAATATTTCATAAACTACATTAAACCCCCGTTCAACATCCTTATTTTCATTTGATGGTACACTAATTAATGTGTAGCCATAATATTTAATTTTGTATTCATTAATAAAAGGTTTAAGTAATTCCCTTGCCAATTCTAAATCATTGCTCATCTTAATTTGTAGTATTACTTCTTTCATCTTTCCTTCATATTTGAATAAAGCATATGATTTAACTCCATCAACTACAAAGTTTTTATCTATGATTGAAAGTTTGTCATAACAATCACTACAGATTTTCATATCGTGATTAAAAAAAGTGGTTAAATCAAAATCATTTATTTCTTTATTGCATAATAAGCAATTTCTTGTTTGTATCATTAATTCTACTAATGCATTCTTCTATCGATTTTGATTTATTTTTAGCAAGGAAATATATTTTCCCATCACTTTTTTCTATACTTCTTCCAACCCGACCTGCAATTTGAATTAAAGTCGAAGTGTCAAATACTTCATCATCAGCATATGCCACTATAACATCAAGATTTTTTATTGTTATACCTCGCTCTAATATAGTCGTTGTGATAACAACATCATAAGTATTACTTTTAATGTTGTTAAACACTTCACTTTTGTTATCTAGTTTAGAGTGAAATAAGCCTACATTTGCAAAAAATCTTTTAAAACCTAAATAATAATTCCTGGCTTTTTTGATGGTAGGAAGATAAATAAAAACAATGTTTTTACTCTGAACAATCTCTTTAGCTTTTCTTAGTACCATTAAAAACATCAATGCTTCATCAACATTAATGAAAGTCGGCAATGGTAAAGGTTTGTTATGGTAGCGTTTGTTAAGACTTAAAGAATGTTTAGCCTCTAAATCCTTTCTTGTGAAGGTTGCGCTTAAATATATTTTTTTACCATAACAAGATCTATTTACTAAATCCTTTAATAGCTCGTCATCTTTAAAAGGGAAAGCGTCATATTCATCCACAATAATCAAACCAAATACATCGTGATATCGATAAGCCTGATGCGTTGTGAGTACAATTATCTCACCATCTAGTATTTGGGTGTGTCCGCCATAAACTTCGCTAATTATTATGTTAGGATAGGCCTTTCTTAATCTAGTAACAATCTCTTTTACTACTGCCCTTCGTGGAATAAAATATCCAACCCTTTTACCACTGGCAAGTGCTTTTTCTATCGCTGCAAATGTTATCTCGGTCTTGCCTGCCCCGCATACTGCATTTACATAGATATCATCACTAGAAGAAATAATCTTATTACTAAGATCTGTTTGTTCTTTACTTAGTGAATAATCAAGTCTTGCTTTCGTGTATCTAGGATTTATGTATTTTGCAATGTTGGCTTCTTTGCCTTTAAATTTAATGCATCTTCTACAATAGGTTTTCCCATCGACATAAGAAAACAAATTTGGATCTTTATTGCCACATCTATCACATTCTACTTTCTACCACTCCTCTCTACATTTAATAATACATACATCTTCAAACTTATTATTTACTCATTTGTTGTGATATAATTAATTTAAGGAGTGGTAAAATGAAATTAATTGTTTTAGAAAACAATAGTTACACAATTGAAATAGAACGTTCTAAATTCATCGCAAGTATTTTTCATGTAAAAGATATCGAAGATGTTAAAAATGCACTCCAAAACGTCAAAAAAGCTAATTATAAAGCAAATCATAACTGCTATGCCTATATAATCGATGATAGTAATTATAAATGTAGCGATGATGGTGAACCTAGTTCATCTGCAGGAGCCCCAATTCTTGATGTTATTAAAGGCAACAACCTAA
The DNA here is from genome assembly GCA_045600465.1 of Bacilli bacterium. Taxonomy (GTDB): domain Bacteria; phylum Bacillota_I; class Bacilli_A; order RFN20; family UBA1709; genus JAZRXY01. The sequence continues at coordinate 18,000 of JAZRXY010000019.1, read as the reverse complement.
AAGAAACATTAATTGTTGTTACTCGCTATTTTGGTGGAATAAAACTAGGTGTTGGTGGTCTTATCAAAGCCTATCAAAGTGCTGCCATTGGAGTCATTAATAAATCGAAGATTTATGAAGTTAATTCTTTACCTCATTATGGTTTTAAAATTCCTTATTCATTAAACGATATTGTTGACTACTTTATAAGAAGCAATAACATCAAAGTTGTTAATAAAATTTATGATATAGAAATTAGTTATGAAATCTATGTTGATAACCAAGACATTATCTCTAAATTAAATGATACCTTGCAAGGTAAAGTTGAAATTAAATATTTATACAACAAAGATATCATAAAAGAAAAATAGAAGCAGATATTTAATATCAACTTCTATTTTTATTTGTCTTACTTGTATAAATTGTAGATCTTTGTAACAGTTTCATCTACTGTTTTTTCATCTTGTCCTTTGCTGCCAGAGTAACAGAAGACATATGTTCCATTGCTCCAATAAGCATATACTACATCATCTTCAAAATACTTTTCAAAATACGCACCTGTAAATGAGTAATAGTTACTTGAAACTGCGCCATGAATACCAGAGATATCTTCTGCTTCATTACCTTTTTGAATTCTTAACATAGAACCATCTTTGTATGCTATTTGTGCTAATGTTTCTGTTGATGATAATTTTTCAATGTCTTTAAATGCTAAAGGTGAAAAATCAGCCTTTGCTTTAATTGCGTCATCTAATTTATCTATTGATACCACTTCACTCCAAGGGTTACCAATTTGGCTTGCTCCTTGGTTAGTATCCCCACATGATGCTAGCGTTAACGAACTAGCAATTAAACTTAAAGTTATTAATAAATTTCTTCTTTTCATATATATCGCCTCTTTAAATATAATTATACTATCTTACATTTTATTGGTAAACATTAAGACATATTAAAAGACCAGAGTTTTCCTCCTCTGGTCTTTTCTTGATTCTAGTTTAATGATTCTTATTTAGCTTCTGCGGCTGCTAATTTCGCTGCCTTTTCTGCACGATCTTTCATTTCTTTTTCGAGAATCATGCTCTTTGCTTTCATCAAACGAATAGTTGCACTTCTGTCAGCCTCATCTAGTTTTTGGTTAACGAAGTGAATTGTCTCTTCGTAATCAGGAATCATAACATACTCGATAGCGTTAACTCTTCTTCTAGTCTTTTCGATATCGCCTGCTAGCATATCACATGTTTTTTCAAGTTCTGCTAGTCTTAATAGCTTTGGAAGAAGTCTAGAAAGTGAAAGTATAGCACCATCAAGATCACTTGGCGTAAAAGCGAAACCGTAAGTTAAATCGATATCGCTATTTGAATCAGCAACCTGTACCGTTGGAGTCTTAATGGACATGATGTTTTTAGTTCCGGTAGTGACTGAAACACTCTTTGAAGGTACCATTAAAGCCTCCATTAAACCAGCATAGCTCATGGTTAATTGAGCTGAACTGAATTTCTTCATTATACGAGCTAACTCTTCTTCGATTTCATTACGAAGTGCTTGGTTTTCTCTGATAATTAGCATGAATTGACGAATCATTTCATCTTGTTTATCTTTTAGAAGTTTATGTCCGCTTCTTGAGGTTTGCAAGCCAGCTTTTAGCTTAGTTAACTCCATTCGGGTAGGATTGACATTCATTAGTGCCATAATTATTCACCCGCTTTTACATTCTTTGGATAATATTTATCAATTAAATCTAGATCGATTCTCTTTAATTCGCTCTTTGGAAGAATTGTTAATAGATCCCAACCAATTTGAAGTGTTTCTTCAATTGTACGGTTAGATGTGTAACCTTGTGAAACGTATCTTTGTTCAAATTCTTCTGCGAATTTTGCGTATAGCTTATCAGTATCTGATAGAGCACTATCACCTAAAACAACTGCAAGTTCTTTTGCTTCTTTACCTCTTGAGTAAGCAGCAAATAGTTGGTTCATTGTAGCTGAGTGGTCTTCACGTGTCTTTCCTTTACCAATACCTTTATCTTTTAGACGAGATAGTGATGGAAGAACATCGATTGGTGGTTGAATACCCTTTTGATATAGATCACGAGAAACAATGATTTGTCCTTCTGTGATATAACCAGTTAAGTCTGGGATTGGGTGAGTGATGTCTCCTTCAGGCATTGATAGGATAGGAATTTGTGTAACTGATCCTGGTTTTCCTTTAATACGACCAGCACGTTCATATAGACCTGCTAAGTCTGTATACATATAACCTGGATAACCACGTCTTCCTGGAACTTCTTTTCTAGCTGCAGAAATTTCACGTAGAGCTTCTGCATAGTTAGTAATATCAGTTAGGATAATTAGAACGTGCATTCCTAATGTGTAAGCTAAATATTCTGCACATGTAATAGCCATCTTTGGAGTTGATAGACGTTCGATAGCAGGGTCATTAGCTAAGTTCATAAATAGAACTGATCTTTCGATAGCACCAGATTTCTTGAAGTCTTCAATAAAGAATGAAGCCTCTTCGAAAGTGATACCCATAGCACCGAAGACAACAGCGAATGGTTCTTTTGAGCCACGAACTTGTGCTTGTCTTGCAATTTGTGCTGCTAGTTTGTTGTGTGGTAAACCTGAAGCTGAGAAGATAGGAAGTTTTTGTCCTCTAACTAGAGTGTTTAGACCATCGATAGCACTAACACCAGTTTGAATGAATTCTTCTGGGTAGTCACGAGCAACTGGGTTTAGTGGAGCACCGTTAATATCTTCTGTCTTAACAGGGATAATTTCGCCGCCACCATCAATTGGGTTACCCATTCCATCGAAAACTCTACCTAAGATTTCAGGAGCAAGTTTTAATTGAATTCCATGACCTAAAAACATTGCTTTAGCATCATCGATTTTTAGTCCTTGTGAAGATGTGAATAATTGGACTGTTGCCTTATCTTCATTAACTTCTAGGACTTTTCCGAAACGTTCTTCGCCGTTAGCTTGTTTGATTTTAACAAGTTCATCATATTTGACGCCTTCGACGCCTTCAACAAGCATTAGAGGACCAACGACTTCTTTTATTGTTTTATATTCTTTTGCCATAGTTAGTTACCTCCTTTTGCTAGTGCTGCGAATTCCTTATCAATTTCATTGATACATGCATCGAATTCTTTAGCGAAATCATTTTCTTTAGCATATTTTAGACGACCGATCTTTTCTCTACATGCCATTGAATCGATTGCTTTGAAAGCAACGTTCTTTGTTAGGGCTTCATTACCCTTATCGTACCAGTAAAGAATTGCGTTCATCATTCCATATTGTTTTGATAATGAAGTATATGTATCAACTTCGTGGAAAGCGATTTGGTGTAAATAGTCTTCACGAATTGACTTAGATACTTCAAGTGTCAAACGATCTTTGAAATCAAGTGAATCGACACCGACTAGACGGACGATTTCATTTAATTTAGATTCTTCTTGCAATAGAGCTCTTGCTCTTTGGACTTGTTTTGTCCAACCCTTTTGAACGTTCTTATCATAGTATTCTTCTAGAACGTCATCATATAGGGAGTATGATTTTAACCAGTCAATTGCTGGGAAGTGTCTACTACGAGCTAGTTGTGCACTTAAGCCCCAGTAAACTTTAACGATACGTAGTGTTGCTTGAGTAACAGGTTCTGATGTATCTCCACCAGCTGGAGAGACAGCACCGATAGCTGAAACTGCACCATTACGTCCATCGCTACCTAAACATTTAACGTAACCTGCTCTTTCATAGAAACCAGCAATACGTGTAGCTAGATATGCAGGATAACCTTCTTCACCAGGCATTTCCTCTAGACGTGAAGACATTTCACGTAGAGCTTCTGCCCAACGAGATGTTGAGTCAGCCATGATAGCTACTTTGTAACCCATGTCACGGTAGTATTCAGCAATTGTAATACCTGTATAAACTGATGCTTCACGAGCAGCAACAGGCATGTTAGATGTGTTTGCGATTAAGACTGTACGTTTCATGATTGATTCGCCTGTCTTAGCATCTTGTAATTCAGGGAATTCCATTAGAACGTCTGTCATTTCGTTCCCACGTTCACCACAACCAATGAAGATAACGATATCAACATCAGCCCATTTTGCTAATTGGTGTTGAACAACTGTCTTACCTGAACCGAATGGTCCTGGAATACATGCGACACCACCGATAGCGATTGGGAATAGTGTATCGATAACTCTTTGACCTGTAGTCATAGGTTGAGTTGGTGCTAATTTTTCAACATATGGACGTCCAATACGAACTGGCCAGTGTTGAATCATATTTAATTCAATGGTGTTACCTTTTTCATCTTTTAATTTACAGATTGTATCTTCAATCTTAGCATCACCATCATGAATCCATGTGACTTCACCTTTCATATAAGGTGGAACCATGATTTTATGTATAACTGCTTTTGTTTCTTCGACAGTACCTAGTACGTCGCCGCCAGTGACTTTGTCACCGACTTTAGCCACTTTCTTAAATTTCCAGACTTTTTCACGATTTAGCTTTGGAACTTCGATACCTAGAGGAATTTGGTCTCCAGCCTTTTCATAAACGACTGATAAAGGACGTTGAATACCATCATAAATAGATTCAATAAGTCCTGGGCCTAATTCAACTGATAGAGCTTCCCCAGTTTGATAAACTGGTTCACCTGGACCGATTCCAGCTGTCTCTTCGTAAACTTGGACTGAAGCTTGATCTCCACGAAGTTCGATAACTTCACCAATTAATCTCTTTTCACTAACACGGACGACATCGTATAATTTGACGCCTTCCATACCTTTAGCAACGACAAGAGGTCCGGCAACTTTAGAAATGACTCCTACTTTTTTATCATTCACAATAATTACCCTCCTATAGAATATCCATGCCTATGGCTTTTTGGACATTATCTCTGATTTTCTTGATTCCCAAGCCCTTGCTTCCCTCTTGTGAAGGAATAGGAATTATAATAGGGAATGCTTTCTTTTCGTATTTTTCTAAAGTCTCACCCATTTGAGCATATAATGCTTCTTCTAGGTAGATAACTTTACATTCAGCTTCTGCTAATTCAAAGATTTTAGCATCTGCTTCACTAGGAGTTTTTGCAATGATTGTTGTAATACCAACTGCATTGAACAAATAAATTTCACCTGATTGACCGATTGCGGCTAAATCCACTTTATTCATCATTTGTTCCCTCCTTTAATAAGTTAATAAATCAGAAACTTCTGCCTCATGATTTGAATAAATCATACGGATATTTTTAGCTTCTGCTTGTTTTTCTAAATAGTAATAGACCAAAGGTCCTACACTTGCGAAGTCACCTGCATAATCTTTCATGATAGCAAGTTTAACTTCATCAAGATATCTTTCTAAACGGCTTAAATCTCCATTTTCTGTATAAGGTTTTAAGCCTGCGAAAATCTTTTCACCATAATCTTTTTTAATGAAGTGCTTTGCTAAGCCTTCACCAGCCAAAGAATAAGCGGAGAAGAAATCTGATTTTTCAATTGAACCATGTTCAATGAACATTTCTAGGAATTTGCTGTAGTCCCATTTTAATGCTTGGCAACGAACTAGAGATAGAATATTTGCTAAATCAATGAATAGCATGAAGTAAGCTTTTAATGCTTCGTCTTTATATTCTTCTTCTAATTTGTTAAAGATATGATCGAAAATGCAAGCATCAATTGTTGCACTGATAAGTCTTGCATTGTTCATGCCTTCAACTTTGGTTGCAATGTCTTTTAATAATGGTTCATAAGCTTCAGGTAGTTTATCAAATTCGCCTCTATTAATAGCGCCTTCTAACAATTCCTTATTAATGATACCTGTGTCGACAAAATTGTCGTTATGTGGTAGTCCAAAGATTTTTGATTTATATAATACTTTGATGTTTTGGGCATCGTTTTGTAAGTAGAATAAATCCATAACTGGGCTATCAGGTAAGATGCCATCTAAGAACTTTTTAGCTTTGACAAGTTCTCCTGTAACAATTCCTTCAAGTGATTCTGCTGAAACACCATAGCCCATATCAACAAGTGAAGAACGGAATTCTTCATCACCAAGTTTAAATAACTTAGCAAGTTTGTTCTTGTCTAGAAGTTTACCTTCGCTGGCTTTGATTGCTCCAACTGCAAAACCATAATCCATTAATTATTCTCCTTTACCGAATAGAATTTTTGCTAATTCGGCTTCGTTTTCTTCTTTTAAATCTTCCAGCATAGCCACATAAGAGTGGTCAATATCATATGTCTTTCCAACTAGGATAAATCCGCCATCAATGTCAGCAGGTTCTTTACTTAATTTTAAGTCGTAACCTTTGCCTAGTTCTTTATTTAGAACATCAAGCTTATCTCCTTGTGTTGCGAATAGTTTTTGATATTTGCTGTAATCAGATTTCGAAACTTGAACAGTTTCATTACCTTCAATTGCATCACCTTTAATTGTTTTAATAACTAAAGCTTTTAGATCATTATCACTCATTTTCTTCATTTGTTCATGAGCACCTTGAATTACTTTTTCAATAAAGGCTTTCTTTGCAGTTAAAGATTCTTGTTTGGCTGCTTGTTCGATTTGTGTAATTTTCGTTTTTAGAAATTCTGCATTAGCACGTTTTGCGTCTTCGATTGCTTTTTCGTATTCTGCTAAAAAGCTTGCATCGATTCCCTTTTGAAGTGCCTTTGCTTGTTCTTTACCTTCATTTAGGATTTTTTGTGCCTCTTCTTTGCCTTTTGCTTCAATTTTTTGATAGATTGAACTGTTTGCCAATTTAATCACCAATTCCTTTTCTTTAGTATTTATTAATTAGATACCGAAGATTAGTAGGATAGAAACTAGAAGAGCAAGAATAGCGTATGTTTCGACAAGGGCTGCCATTGTGATACCCTTAGCCATTTGTGAAGGGTCTTTACCTGTCATTTGGATACCAGCAGCAGCACATTTACCTTGGTAAATAGCTGATACTAGACCTGCTAGACCAATTGGGAATCCAGCACCTAGATATGCCCAACCTGTTGAGTTAGCGATTGATGCATCTCCACCTAGGATACCAATGTTAGTCATAATTAGGATTGCAGCAAGGAATCCATAAATACCTTGTGTTCCTGGAAGAGCTTGTAGAATAAGTGTCTTACCGAATAATTCTGGTTTTTCTGCGACAACACCAGCAGATGCTTTACCAGCAATACCAACGCCAATTGCAGAGCCACAACCTGCTAATGCTGCAGCTAAGCCTGCGCCAAAGATAGCAACTGCTTGACCTGATAAAAATTCAAACATATTAATAATCTCCTTTGTTAATTTTTAATTTCATTTACGTAATTGTATTGTAATTGTAATGGTTTAAATTCTTTTCCATCACCTTCATAGAATTTGCCAAAGAACTCAATGTATTGTAGACGGCTTGCGTGAACGTAAGCTGATAGTAAGCTCATGGCAATATTGAAGATGTGGCCACCAATATAAATTATGATAGAGAAGATAAATCCAATTACAGGGATTGCGTCACGTACCATTCCGGCTAGCATGTTCATAACATAACCGATAATAGCACCTGACATAGCAAGAGCTAGAATTCTTGAATAAGATAGGATATCACTTAACCATGAAGTAATTCCATATAATCCAACAATTCCTCCGACTGCTTTGCTTAAGAATCCTTTCTTCTCTCTTCCTGCAGTAGCAATAACTGTAGCACCACCGATACCTAATAAGATAAATCCAATAGTGACACAGAAATCAGGAACTGAGGCTTGAGCTTCAGGACTAATCATACCAGCACAGAATTTTGATAATGCAAATCCCATACCGACACAAATTACTGCCCAGCTTATTTGATCGAATAGACCATCTAGTAAGTGACCTGCTTTAACTTGCATGATGAATTTCATGATTAGACCATTTACTAAGTGAATAATGCCTATGACCATTGTAAAGATAAGCATTTTGATTGGGTCATCTTGTGGGTTGATGAATAGTGCTGGGAATAAACTTGCACCGAAGACTGAACCATATAGTAATCCAGCAACAGCTGTTGTGATACTACCATATAGGAAAATCTTAATTAATGATAACAAGCTTCCTTTAGGTTTCATAATCTTTAATAGTGCAAAACAAGCACCGGCTAGGACTACACCATAGCCTAGATCACCCATCATTAGACCGAAGATTAGCCAATACCAGATTGACATAACTGGGTTTGGGTCAAGTTCGTTGACACTTGGTCTAGAATACATATTTGTAATAGCTTCAAATGGTTCAACAAACTTGTTGTTTTGTAGAACTGTTGGAACCTCATCTTCTTTGCTAGGCTCTGCGAATTCGATATCGTAGTCTTTTGTTGCGCTAGCAATAGCGTTTTGTAGGTTCTTTGTTCTATCTGCTCTAACCCAGCCTTCAAGATAAACAGTTTCTACTGTTGTTGTAACTGGTGTTCTGTTTAGAGCACACTTTGTAGCCATTTCATCTTGGAAGATTTTAATGGCTGTTTGATTGTCGGCTGCTAATTTTGTTAGCTCGCCTTCCAATTTCTCGATTTCTTTTTGATTGTTAGAAATCAAAGATTGTTTTTCGCTGATTATTTCTTTAACAGTCTTAGGTTCTTCTGGCAATGAAGTTTCAATGAAACTAAATGCCTTAATGCTATCCATTACTGTTTGATCATCAGCATGCCAATTTACAATTAATACTGCTTGGTTTTCTTCTGATACACCAAGAAGTTTGACTTCGCCTTCAAGCGACTTTGTTGCTTCCTTGAAAGCCTCGACTTGTTTTGTTGGAATATACCCAACGTGAATATCCACATATTTAGTTTTGTATAGTTGATCCAACTTTCCGTCTAACTCTTTCCAAGGTTCTAGGGATTTAACCGCTTCCTTAGCTGCATCATTTTCGCCTTTTAATTTTGAGATGCGACTATCGACTTCTTCAATTTGAGCAAGGATTTTTCCGTTCTTCTCTGTATCTGGATTAACGAAATCATTATAACTTACTTCGTTCCATTCACCGATTCCAAATGGTTTACCCTTTGCTGCAAATGGTTTTAATGTTTGTAAAGATCTTTGTGATCTTTGAACAAATGCATCTTCTTCAACTGAGTCAAATGCTTCATGATTATCTTCCGTTTTAATAACCATCAATTCTCCAGCTTTTTGAATAGCTGTTAGAACTGCCTTCTCATCTTCTTTTAAGAAAACGATTTTGGCTTTTTTCATAGATACTATCATGATTCAACGACCTTCTTCATAATGTAACTAATTGCAACATCAATTCTACTATCAGCTAATGAAGCAACATCTTTAATCTCTTTTTCGTATTTTGCTTTAAGAGCTTTTTCTTCTTTTGCTAATTGAGCGCTAGCTTCTTTAGCAAGTTTCTTTTCTTCCTCATGTGCTTCTTTAAGCTTTTCAGCACCGGCATTGTTTGCCTTAACTTTAGTTTCCGCTAGTAATGCTTCGACCTTAGCATTAGCGTCTACCTTTGCTTTTTCAGCCTTAGCTTCAGCAGCTTGAATAGAATCCAAAATTGACATTCAATCACCACCTTTCATTTAGATTATATAATAATCTATTTTCCAATAAGCCAAGTTTCGTATGACTACCCATTCAGGTTTGTTTGCAAAACTACCTAAAATGCGAAAGAATATGAATTTATCGTACTTTTATCAATTTTTTATTACAAATAAAAAAGGAGCGTGTTGCTCCTTTTGTTTATAAATTTTTTTTATACAGTGAATAAATTGCTATTTATTATTTAGTTCCGAAAATTCTATCCCCGGCATCACCTAAACCTGGGACAATATAACAATTTTCATTTAGTTTTTCGTCTTTAGCCGCTAAGAAGATATCAACATCTGGATGATGTTTTCTCACATTATCAATACCCTCTTGAACTCCGACTAAGCAAACTAATTTTATTTCAGTTGCACCATGTTCTTTAGCACATGTAATTGCATCTACTGCACTACCTCCAGTTGCTAACATTGGGTCAACAATGAATGTGACACCATTCTTAATTGTGTCTGGGAATTTAGCGTAGTATTCATGTGGCTCATGAGTTACTTCATCACGATACATTCCGATATGACCAACTCTTGCTGTTGGAACCATTTTTAAGATGCCATCAACCATGCCCAAGCCCGCTCTTAGAATTGGGCAGATAACGATTGGTTGATGAAGTTTTTTGCCTGTTGTTTTGCAAATAGGTGTTTCAATCTCGTAGTTATCAACTTCAAGATTTCTTGTGATTTCATAAGCCATTAAGCCTGCAATTTCGCTTAAAATTTCTCTAAAGTCTTTTGTTGATGTTTCTTTCTTTCTCATGATAGAAAGCTTGTCTTGAATTAATGGATGTTCGATAATTGTAATCATTTTTGTTTCCCTCCTATATTAAGCATGTAGAGGTAAATTCTCTACAAGTTTTAAAACTTTATTTTTTAAACTCTCTAACAATTTCTCATCATTAGGATTTTTTAAAGCTGTAGCAATAATGTGCCCTACTTCTTCAAATTCTTTTTCCTTAAAACCACGTGTTGTCATTGCTGGTGTTCCAAGTCTTATTCCACTGCAATAAGCTGGCTTTTCTTGATCGAAAGGAATTGAGTTTTTGTTACATGTAATATTAATTGAATCAAGTAAGTTTTGCGCTTGTTTCCCATTTATGCCAATGCTACCTTTTACATCTACTAGTAACAAGTGGTTATCGCTACCTCCAGTAACAATTCTTAATCCTTCTTCTTTTAAAGATTTAACTAATGCTTGAGTGTTTTTAATAATTTGTTTTTGATATTCTTTAAATTCAGGTTTTAGTGCTTCCCCAAAGCAAACAGCTTTAGCAGCAATAATATGTTCTAGTGGCCCACCTTGAATTCCTGGGAAAACACGACGATCTAGTAATGCTTTATATTTTTCTTTACATAAGATTAAGCCTGCTCTAGGACCTCTTAGTGTTTTATGAGTTGTTGTTGTAACAAAGTCTGCATATGGAACTGGTGAATTATGAAGTCCCGCGGCAACTAGTCCTGCGATATGAGCCATATCTACCATTAGCATTGCCCCAACTTCATCAGCAATTTCTCTAAACTTTTTAAAATCTATTTCACGAGGATAGGCACTAGCACCGCAAACAATTAATTTAGGTTTAATTTCTTTAGCAAGTCTAGCTACTTCATCGTAATCAATCATTTCCGTTTCTTTATTAACTCCATAACCATGGAATTCATAATTCATTCCTGAAAAGTTTAGTGGATGGCCATGTGACAAATGACCCCCTGCTGCTAAATCCATTCCTAACACTTTATCACCATGTTCTAGTACTGCTGCATATACTCCCATATTTGCTTGTGTACCAGAGTGAGGTTGAACATTAGCATGTTCTGCATTGAAAAGTTTTTTAGCTCTTTCAATAGCAATTGCTTCTATTTGATCAACTACTTCGCAACCTCCATAGTAACGTTTGCTAGGATAACCTTCCGCATACTTATTTGTAAGAATGCTACCGGCTGCTTTTAAAACATCATCACTTACAAAGTTTTCAGAAGCAATAAGTTCAATATGACTTCTTTGTCTTTCTTCTTCCTTTGCTATTAAATCAAAGATTTCCTTGTCTACCATAAGACCTATCTCCCTTCGTATTTAGTTATTTTGTCTACTCTTCTAGAATGTCTATCTTTCGCAAATGAAGCAGCAATAAAGATATCAATTCTTCTAATAACATCTTCCAATTTCATAAATCTTGCTCCAAAAGCTATTACGTTAGCATTGTTATGTTCGTGAGCTAATTTTGCAACTTCATCATCATATAAAAGTGCGCATCTAATGCCTTTAACTTTATTGGCGGCAATAGAAATACCAATACCACTACCACAAATAACTATTCCTAAGTCAGCTCTATTCTCACTAACTTCTTTTGCAACGGCAATCCCAAAGTCTGGATAATCAACTGAATCTGCACTATTTGTTCCTAAATTATTTACTTCATAATTTTTCTTTTTTAGATATTCGATTACTTGGTCTTTTAACTCATATCCAGCATGATCGCTTCCAATAGCAATTCTCATAAATTATTCCTCCCAAACTTTGTTTATTTCTTCAATGGAGATTGTCCCACTTCTAATTAAGATTGGTTTATCTCCACTAATATCAACAATAGTAGAAGCAATTTTGCTTGTTGCTTCTCCTTTAACAATCGCTCTTATTTTTCCATAAAAGACTTTTTCAACTTCATCACTATTTAGTAAAGAAGGCTCCCCTGATAAATTAGCACTTGTAAGCAAGATTGGTTCATTTAATGTTTCTACTACTTGCTTAATAAATTCATCATCAGGATAACGAATTGCGATTTTATCACTATTAGCTGTAACGTAATCTAAAACATTACTTTGCTTTTTGACAATTATTGTTAATGGCCCTGGCATAAAAGCATCAACTATTTTTTGTTGTCTTGCATTTATAACGCCATAACTATGCATCATAGATTTACTACCAACTACTAATGGAAAAGCTTTGTTCTCTGGTCTATTTTTAACCTCAATTAATTTATTATAGGCATCTATACTAGAGGCAATAACTCCTAATCCCATTACTGTTTCAGTAGGAAGTGCTATAACATTACCCATTAAAAAAAGAGGAGGTAGTTCCATAATATCTTTTTTTGTAAGAATCACTGTTTGCATACCTATTCACCTCTCAACCTAGCATTATACATCATGTTTAAATTATTCACAATAATTTAATATAGACTAATCCAGCAAATCAATAGCAACCACTCTATCGTTGCCATTCAAATCTTTAATGATTCGATAATCAAACTTTGCTTTTAAGTATTTCTTAGCAAGATGAATAACACTACTTGCTTGTTTATACCCTATCTCAAAAATAATGCTACCTTTTGGATTTAAAACCTTTCTAGCTTCTTTTAAGATATCTTCATAAAAAGCTAATCCATTGTTGGTTGCAAATAAAGCAATATTAGGTTCATTGTTTCTTACTTCTTTACTAATATCTTCATCATTTTCAGCAATATAAGGAGGATTTGAGACAAGTAAATCAACCTTAATATTTTGTTTAATAAATGGTTCTAATTTATCACCTAAAACAAAATGAACTACTGTAACATTTTCTTTAGCATTTTTAGAGGCTACTTCAATAGCTTTTTTAGAAATATCACTAGCATAAACTAAAGCATCTTCTAAGTATCTTTTTATTGAAATAGCAAGGCAACCAGATCCCGTCCCTAAATCAATAATTGATGTTACATTGTTGTAATTTTTAATGACTTCATCAACTAGAATTTCGCTATCGAATCTAGGAATCAAAACATTTTTATTTACATTAAATCTTAGTCCATAAAAATAAGCCTCTTCTACTATATATTGATAAGATTCTCCATTAACATATCTATCTAGTATTTCTTGAATTTTTTTGATGTTTTCTTCATTAGCTTTTTCATTTAAAAAAAGATAAAAATTAGCATCGTTTTTACCTAGCACTTTTTGCATAGCAAGACGGGCAACATTTTCATCTTTTTTGTTACTTTTTAAATAATTTTTATAATGGATTAAATAATCATTATAAGTAGTCATTATAATGAACTTCCTTTAATCTTTAATTTTTGATCTTCATTAATTAATGCATTAATGATTTGATCTAAATCGCCATTCATAACTTCTTGTAATCTTTGAGTTGAAAAACCAATTCTATGGTCAGTTACTCTGCTTTGTGGATAGTTATAAGTTCTAATCTTTTCACTACGATCACCTGTACCGATTTTATTTCTTCTTTCAGCACCTCTAGAAGCATCTGCTTGTTGTTGATAATAGTCATAAATTCTAGTTCTTAAAACTGCCATACATTTTTCTTTGTTTTCAACTTGGCTACGACCATCTTGGCAAGTAGCAACAATTCCTGTTGGAAGGTGGGTCATTCTAACAGCACTATCTGTTTTATTGATATGTTGTCCACCAGCTCCAGATGCTCTAAATGTATCGATTTTTACATCATTTGGCCCAATCTCAACATCAACTTCATCAGCTTCTGGCATAACTAAAACTGTAGCAGTAGAAGTATGGATTCTACCATTAGCTTCAGTCTTTGGAACTCTTTGAACACGATGAGCTCCTGATTCATATTTTAATTTTGAGAAAACTTTCTTACCTTTAATCATAAATGAAACTAGAGAATATCCCCCTGCTTCACATTCATTAACATCAATCATTTCTAATTTCCAACCTTGAGCTTCGCAAAATCTAGTATACATCCTAAATAAATCTCCAGCAAAGATATTTCCTTCATCTCCACCAGCTGCTCCTCTAATTTCCATGATAGCATTTTTCCCATCATTAGGATCTTTAGGAATTAATTCAACTTCTATTTGTTTTTCTAATTCTTCCATTGTAGCTTTAGCATCTTCATATTCTTGATGCCCCATTGCTGCAATTTCTGGGTCACTATCTTTCATTAAGACTAATGCGTCATTATGAGTTTGTTCATTGGCTAAAAACTTTTTGTATAAAGCAACAACGTCTTCTAATGTTGCTTTTTCTTTAGCATAAAGTTTATAACGCTTAAAATCAGCAACTACATTTGGTAGTTCCATCATATGTTCTAGATATGTATAGCGTTGAAGAATTGTATCCAAACGTTCTCTTAGTGTTGCTTCCATAGTTTTTCACCCCCTAACAAAATAAAATAGTTATTTATCTTCTAATGAAATAATTGGTTTATTTAATACTTCGTGACAATGTCTACATCTTGGTTCATAAGAATCACTTGCACCAACAAGTACTATTGGATCATTGTAATCTGCTGGTTTACCATTAATGATTCTTTGAGTTCTAGTTGCTGGTTTTCCACATTTAGCACAAACAGCACTTAATTTAGTAATAAATTCTGCTCTAGCTAATAGTTCAGGCATAATCCCAAAAGGTTCCCCTCTAAAATCTTTATCTAGTCCTGCACAGATAACACGTTTCCCAGCATCTGCCAACATTTCACAGACAATAGCTAAATCCTTATCAAAGAATTGAGCTTCATCAATTGCTACTACATCAGTATTAAATTTAACTGCTTTTAAAATATCTCTTGCACAGTCTGCATTAACTGATGCTACTTTATAACCAGAGTGAGAAGCTACTTCATCTTCACTATATCTATTATCAATTCTAGGTTTAATAACCAAAATATTCTTTTTAGCGTATTGTAAAACCTTAATACGTCTAATAAGTTCTTCTGTCTTTCCTGCAAACATGCATCCGACAATGACTTCAATCCAGCCATCTTGTAATTGTTGATACATCATAAGTATAACCCTCTCTCTTATTTGCCAAATAGTATTATATCAAATTATAAAGAAAAAGTAAGGTCTACATTAAAATATTTTAATGTAATTTAAAAGGGAGTCAATTAAGACTCCCTAATTTATTAAGCTATCGTAAATGTCTTTGATATTGATTCGATAGGTGCATACTTATCTTCATCATATATAAAGTCTGCTTTTATAAAGT
The DNA here is from genome assembly GCA_045600465.1 of Bacilli bacterium. Classification (GTDB taxonomy): domain Bacteria; phylum Bacillota_I; class Bacilli_A; order RFN20; family UBA1709; genus JAZRXY01. Next base: position 2,520 of record JAZRXY010000019.1, on the reverse strand, counting down.
AATCTCCAGGATCTGTGTAGTATAGCTCACCTGTAATTGTGTAAGTTACATCATCAGGTAAGTCTCCTACATATAATGTATGGTTACTCTCATCATAGATTAGATTATTTGATGTTAATAATAATTTAATCTTAATAACTACTGGCTCTTCTGGTTTAATAGTAGGATCATAGTTAGGATCTAATGTTGTAGGTAATTCAATAATAATTCCTCCACCTATTACAGGTGGAAGTTCAGGTTGTAAATATAAAACTAATTGACTTCCTTCTGCAATCTCAGGTGTTCCTACAGTTTCAAAGTCTCCTGTAGTTCCTTTAAACATACCATCAACCGAGTTAGTTCCAATAGATGTAACGCTTCCTGTTGATGGAATACTTATTGAATCTCCAGAACCACTCTTATATATTTTTAGATTCGCGCAGTCTTTAAACATGTTTTGATAGCAATTATTTGCTAAGGTTGTGGCTGGTAAGGCTGGGGCTGTTGTTAAATTTGTACAGCCACTAAACATAGAATAATAACAAGCAGGCATCAAAGTTGTGGCTGGTAACTCGGGTGCTGTTGTTAAACTTGTGCAACCATAAAACATAGAATTATAGCAAAAATTCGCTAGTGCTGTAGCTGGTAATGCTGGGGCTATTCTTAAATTTGTGCAACCACTAAACATAGAATCATAGCAATAATTTGCTAATGTTGTGGCTGGTAACTCGGGTGCTGTTGTTAAATTTGTACAACCTTGGAACATAGTCGCATAGCAACTTAGTACTAATGTTGTAGCTGGTAAGGCTGGGGCTGTTGTTAAACTTGTGCAACCATTAAACATAGACTCATAGCAATGATCTTCTAATGTTGTGGCTGGTAGTAAATCAACTGGGATTGTTGTTAGATTTGTACATCCATAAAACATAGAATTATAGCAATAATTTGCTAATGTTGTGGCTGGTAGCAATAAGTTAGATATGTCCTTTAATGCGCTACAATCATAAAACAATTTATAATAGCAATATTTATATCCTAGCTCAGTAAGTGTGGAAAATCCATCTGAAACATACATACTATTGATGTTGCCACTTGCACTTATATCTCCACTCATCACAAATTGCAAAAATCTAGAGCTATCAAAATCTTCACTAATCTTTCCTTTAAATGAAACAGTGTCTCCAACATTTTCCAATGTAATAATTAGCGGTGAAGCAAAGTTAGCTTGTACCCATTCACCACATTGCTCTCCTGTTTTACATATTTGATATTTTCCTTCCCACTGTGGTTGATCCATAGGCTTTAATTCTACTGTAGAAACTGCTCCTTTTGCAGTAAATGTTAATGGAACTGATATTAAATCAATTTTAGGAGTGTTTGTTGTATAAAGCACAACACTTTGACCTACTGCTGTAATAGGTGTTGAACCTTCAGTTGAATAATCTCCAATAGTGCCTTTGAACATGTTAGTTGTAGCACTTGTGTCAAGTGAAGTAACATCATCGTAAGTTGGTATCTTCCACTTTACTTTTTCATTTGTTTGTTCACTAGAATAAACTTTTAGTTTTGAACATTCTAGAAACATACTATTATAACATCCTTCTTTTAAAGAAGTGGCGGGTAATGCTGGAACTGCTTCTAACTCACTACAATAAGCAAACATATATTGATAGCAATAATTAGCCAATTCAGTAGCTGGTAATGCTGGAGGTGCTTTTAACTCTATACATTTATTAAACATATTAGCATAGCACCATCTTGATAATGTGGTTGCTGGTAGTAATAAATCTGATACATCAGTTAATGCCTTTTGATTATTTTCATTATTTGTTTGAAATAAATTAGTATAGCAAAACTCATATGTTAATGTTGTGAGATTAGAATAATCATCTGAATCATATATGCTATTAATGTTGCCACTAGCACTTATATTCCCTGTCATCACAAAGTTCAAATATTCTGTTGAGGAAAAATTGTCGCTAATGTTTCCTTTAAATGAAACAGTGTCTCCAACAGTTTTTAATGTAATATTTTCTGTGGCTCCAGGAGTATATGTTTGCCAAGTAGAACACGCTGCTTCGTGCCCTGAAGGACAAGTTGAACCACTTGTAAGTGTTATCTTATATTGGCCTGACCAATTTGGGCTCCCTTGTTTAGATAAAGCAACTGTAGAATTTGCTTCATTAGCAGTAAATGTTAATGGTGTTTCTAACAAACTTACATATGTCGGTCCTGAAGTTGATAGATTAGATGTCTTAGGACTACTACCTACTGGTGCTTTAGCTGCTCCAATAGATGAAATAGCAAGTAATCCTGCTACTAGTATACTAGACATCTTTTTTATTATTGAATTAATCTTAGATGATTTATTGTTCATTCTCTCATCCCCTTTTGCAATAATTATATATATATCACTACAAATGCAATTATTAGGTATACGAATAGAAAATTGTCATTGGATTGTTTCTCTGTATAGTTCATTAAATCTTGAAATTTCATCTATTAAGCTAATGCCAAGATTGTTGAATAAATCAACGTGTC